>UQWE01000049.1 GCA_900544655.1 uncultured Coriobacteriaceae bacterium | reverse complement strand
CCCGCGCCCGCCCTCGTCGCCGCCGGCTCGATCGCGCTGTTTGCCACGAGCTTCACGCCCACGTTCTGGGCGGAGGGAACGGTGGGCCCTGGCCGCGTGCAGAACTGCCGCTTCGATCTGTTTGTGGTGCTTGTCGTCCTGAACGTGTTCTGGTTCTGCGGCTGGGGCGCGGCGCGTCGCCGTGAGCTGGGCGCGGGGGAGCTCGGCTCAGCACGTGGGTATCACGGCTGGCCTTGTGGTCTTGGTGTTCGCGTGCGTCGTGGGCTCTATGGCCACCGATAAGGATATGGGCGAGGAGCTCTCGAGCGTCTCCGCGGCGCGCTCGATCATCTCCGGGCAGGCCGCCGCATATGACGCCCAGGTCAAGGACCGTCTCGCGACCATTGAGGCCTCGACCGCAGACGAGCTCTGCGTGCCGTTCTACACCAACGTGCCGCACGTCCTGCTCATGGGCGACATTCGCGACAACATGGACAACTACATCAACTACCGCCTCTGCCAGTGGTATGGCAAGAAGTCCATCGTGGCCTATCACGCGCCTTCCGGCACCATGGCGAGCGGCGTCGTGACGGATGCGCCCGCGCCGGATACACCTGCGACGGATGTGGCTGTCTCGTGAGCTCGGATAACGCGATGATGTCCGCGACGGATGGCGTCGTGCATCAGCCCCTGCCGGGTAAGACCATCGCGCGAAAGGTGGCCCGTCTCCCCGAGCGCTCCAGCGCCTTTAACGATGGCGACCGCTGGCACCGCGTCGGCGACGGCCTCGCCCGTCTCGGCCTCGCGCTGTGCGCGCTCATGCTCGGCGTGGTCCTTCTCGTGGTGGCGCTTTCCACCGTCTGGCTCATGGTGGGCACGGAGGACGGCAACCTTACGCAATCCATGTCGATATACACCTGGGCGGGCTCGAAGGCGTCTCTAATCGCGGGCGTCGTTGGCGGCGTGGCGACCGCGGCCTTGTGCTATATGGCCTGGCGCTATGGCAGTATCCTCGATGGGCCGCGTGCCACGAGGGCGCTTGTCCTTGGTGCGTTCGTCTTCCAGGTACTGATGATCTTGGGTATCCAGGCGCGCGACACCTATTGGGGCGACTCGTGGATGATCCGCGACTTTGTCCATAAAGCGATCGAGGGAGGGGGCGTCGCGGCGGCGTTTTCCGGCCCGTACGGGACGCTCTTCACCGATGCGCGTCTCTATTTCTGCTGCTATCCGTTTCAGGCATCGCTCTTCTGGATCATGTATGCGCTTCGTCTCGCGTTTGGCGAATACTCCTACATGGTCTTCCAGCTGCTGTCGTCACTGGTGACCTGCCTCGGCGTGTGGGCGCTGCTCGATCTGGGGTCGAACGTTGGGGTGAGCGCGGGTGCGCGCCGCATCCTCTGGGTGCTCGTGGCCATGTGCCTGCCGATGTACTGGCTCTCCGCGTTCCTCTACGGAAACGCGATGGGTTGTGGGTTCGCGCTCGCCTTTCTCGCCCTACAGGCTCGTGCGATGCGGGCGGATGAGCTTGGCGTCACCCTCAGGTGGCTGGCGCTTTCGTTCGTGCCGCTCGTTCTCGCGCTTTGCGTCAAGGCGACCTTCGTCCTCTTCGCAATCGCCGCCGTGCTCGCATGGTTCGTACTTGCCGTCAGCCGCAAGAGCGCCTGGGGCCTTGCGGCGTGCCTTGCCGTTGTGCTTCTCGCGCGCTCTGTGGCGGGCTTGCCCTTCGAGGCGCTTCGTGCGGCTTCTGGCTATGAGTTTGGCGATGCCTTGACCACGCTTAACCACCTCGAGCTTGGGCTTCGCATGGGTACAGGCGAGTTCTACGTGAGTGTCAACGGCGGCGCGCCCGAGTTCGCTCCTGGCGGCTGGTCCAATCACGCCAACGCTACGTGGTTCTTTTCGGGCGAGAGCACCGACATCCAGAACGAGGTTGCTGCCAGGGAGATCGCGGCAGACGTCACCGAGTTCGTCTCCGACCCCTCCTACGCGGCGCGCTTCTTCTCCATCAAACTCGCCACGGAGTGGGCGGACCCGACCTATCAGTCCCTCTACTACCTCTCGATGTGCGGGATCCCCGGTGGCGGACGCCTCAACCTGGGGGATGCGAGCAAGCCCCTGGGCGCGATTTCCTCGTGGCTGACCTACCTGCTCGATGGCTACCAGACGGTTGGGTTCGCCGCTGCGTTTGGCTATGTGACCTGGGCTTGCCGTAGATGGGGGAGGGATAACGAGGGGAAGGGGGCCACAGGTGTGCCTGCGGCTGACCCGCCTGACGGCGCCGGCACCTCCGCGGGCGCACGGTGGCATGTCGGCGCCCCGACTCCTGGCGTGTGCGTGGGCGGTGGTTCCGTGACGTGCGCGACCCTGCTCATTGCCGCGACCTTCTTTACGGGGTTTGGCTGCTACCTGCTTTGGGAGGCAAAGGCCGTCTATGTGCTGCCCTTTGCCATCGTGGTCCTTCCCCTTGCGGCGGAGGGCCTTGAACAAGCTTTACAATGGGCGAGGTCTGCAATTGGGGGCGGGCGCTCGGCCTAGCACGTCTCCTTGTCCGTTTGGAGACGCTCGATGCCGATAGAGCCAAAGCCCGAACCTGTCAGTTGCGATTCGCGAGCCGTCGCTCCGCGCGTTCCGCAAAGTGCCGCATGCCGCATGGTCGCGTCCCTCTTGCTGGCGCTTCTACCTGCGGTGGCGCTCTGCCTTTTGCACGCGCCGGTCTATGCCACCCCTCCGGATGACTTCGTGCAGGAGCTCTTCGCGCGTTGCCAGTTCCAGGCCGCCGCGAGCTCGCTCATGCCCTATACGCTTGTCTTCGTGAGCGCGCCGCTCTCGGCTCTCTACCAGCTTGTGCCGCAGGTTCCGTGGTATGCGCTCATGCTGCTCGCGATGCTGGTCGTGTCGTTCTGGATAGCCTGGAGCCAGCTCCTCTCCCTGGGTCTCTCTCGCGCGCGGCTCGTGTGCCTTGGCGCCGTGCTGCTCTCGTGCGAGATCGTTTGCGTGTGGTACTTCACGTACACCATCGTTGCGTTCATTGTGCTTGCCGCCGGCCTTATGCTCATCATGCCGCGCGCGGTCTTTGGCGACGCCGGCCGCCTGAGCCCGGCCGACGTCGCGGGCTACGTGCTCGTGGCGCTCGGTTTCTCTCTGCGCCCCGAGTCCGGAATCGCAGCCCTCGCCCTGTTCGTCCCCTTCCTCGTCTGGGCGCTCGCTCGTAGCCGTCGCGCGGGTACGTTGCTCCGCGCCGTGGCGGTCATTGCCGTGATTGCGATTTCCTATGGGGCTGGCCAGGCCGCTTACCGTGCGACTCCTGGTTGGGAGGATTTCCCCTCCTATCTCGACGCCGGCCGCAAGGTGCTCGACACGCAGCGAATGGACGTCTCGAGTGTCCGCGAGCAGGCGCCAGAGCTCAGCGAGAATGATGTCGCCATGATGTACGACTGGGACTTCGTCGACCACGAGGTCTTCTCGACGGACCTGTTCGAGCGCATCTCCAAGGCTGAGTCCGCCTACGGGCTCGCTCATCTCATCGCGTCGCTCAAGGCGAAGGTCACGTATCTGCTCATCGCCTTGTCGGCCCTTCTGCTCTCTGTTGCGGCTGCCCTTTCGCGGATGAGGAGCCTGGAGAAGTCCGTTCGCGCGCTTTCGTTTGGCGTGGTCGCGATGGCGCTCCTGAACTACATGCTCATCGTTATGCGTGGCCGTCCGAGGCTCCACATCGTTATTCCCGTGGCGATCGTCACGCTTTTCGCCCTGCTTGTCTGCTGCCAGGGTCCCACCGAGCGCAGGGGCCGTCACAACGCCGACGTGGTTTCTGCCCCGGGTGCCCGTGCCCGCGTGGTGGCGGCGATTACGTGCGTCGTCTGCGCGGTGGGCCTCGGCATGTTTTGGGTGACGACGGTGCGCCCGCTCCAGTCGAGGCTCTCGCTTCCGTTCGCGGCTGCGGCGAGCGAGTACGTCGAGAGCCACCCGGATGAGCTCGTGGTGTTCGGCCACACCCAGAGCGCTTGGTTCAGTGGGACCGATGCCTTTGCATCCGCGAGCTGGCAGTGTCCGGACAACATCTTGCTTGTGGGAGGATGGGAGAGCGAGACCGCGCCGTGGGATGCCTGCCTCGAGCGCTGGGGCCTCACGGATGCCGCACCCCTCATGCAACTCGCTACGCGCCGCGACATGACGCTTGTCGCGACCGAGGCAACGGCGAAGCTCTATGAGGTCTATCTACAAGAGCACGTCGACTCCTCGGTGGTTGCCACCAAGGTCTCTGACCTCGGCGCCGGCGCCGTCTCGAGCAAGATGATCTCGGTGTGGAGCTTTAGCTCTGCCACGGGGGTGCCAGCCACATAAGCGACAGCTCGCTTGCCATCGCTTTTCGCTACACTTAGCAACCGTCCCGTTTATACGGACGGGCCGCACTTGCGCGGCGCCACACAATCATGAGCACCACCCAACTGGGTGAGGGTGCTAGCAGGTATTTTGGAGGAACAGTGCTTTCAGTTGACGAGCAGATGAAGGTCATCACTTCTGGCGTCTCCCAGATCGTCCCCGAGGAGGAGCTCCGCGAGAAGCTACGTCGTGGTAAGCCCCTGAACATCAAGCTGGGCGTCGATCCCACGAGCCCGGACCTCCACCTCGGCCACGCCGTGCCCCTGCGCAAGATGCGCCAGTTCCAGGACCTGGGCCACAACGTCACCCTGATCATCGGCAACGGCACCGCTCTCATTGGCGACCCGTCCGGTCGCGACTCCACCCGTCCGCCCCTCACGGAGGAGCAGGTCGAGGCTAACGCCGAGACCTACGTTGCGCAGGCCATGAAGGTCCTCGACCCCGAGAAGACGACTATCGTCCACAACGGAGACTGGATCAAGCCGCTCAACCTCGGCGAGATGCTTGGCCTCATGAGCAAGTTCAACGTCGCTCGCATCCTCGAGCGCGAGGACTTCCACAACCGCTACACTAGCGGTCTTTCCATTGCCCTGCACGAGTTCATCTACCCCGTGCTCCAGGCCTATGATTCCGTCGTGGTCAAGGCTGATGTCGAGATGGGTGGCAACGACCAGATCTTCAACCTGCTCGCCGGCCGTGACCTCATGCGCGCCGAGGGCATGGAGCCGCAGGTGGCCCTCACGATGCCGCTGCTCGTGGGTACTGACGGCACCAAGAAGATGTCCAAGAGCTACAAGAACTACATTGGCCTCACTGACGAGCCGGCCGATATGTTTGGCAAGGTTATGTCCATCGCCGACGAAATCGTCCCGATGTACTACCGCCTCTGCTCGACCAAGACCATCGAGGAGATCGAGGCCATCGACGCCGCGTTCGCTGACGGCTCCGCCGATCCCTATAAGCTCAAGCGCGAGCTCGGCGTCAACATCGTCGACCTCTACCACGGCGCGGGCGCTGGCCAGAAGGCGCTCGAGGCCTTCGACGCCCAGTTCAAGAAGGGCGAGGTTCCCGAGAACGTGCCGGAGTTCCCCGCTTCTGTCGTCGAGGCCAACGACGAGGGCCTGGTCTACGTCGGCAAGCTCCTTGTTGACCTCGGCATTGCCAGCACCGCCAGCGAGGCTCGCCGTCTTGTCGATGGCGGTGGCGTCAAGGTGAACGGCGAGGCCCTTGCGCCGAAGCGCTACAACGTTGACCCCACGCCATTCGTGGCGGGCGCCGTTGTCCAGTCCGGCAAGAGGCGCTGGGCCAAGCTCGTCTAACGCGCGCGCGGGTAGACTCGTCTGGCGCGCCTGTGGCCGGACTCGCCTAGCGAGCATGCGGTCGGTTCGGCTTGCGCGCCCGTGGGCTTGCTTTTCCATCTGCGTCTGCGGGCTGAGCTCAACTGCGCTTTACCCCTGGTGCGTTCGATGACGAGCGCCAATCTGCTTTGTTTCATGTGAAGTAAGGCCCTCGGCCCCGTTCGTGTTCGCGAGTGGGGCCGAGGGCTTTCTGTGACAATAAGTAATTCCCCGCAGATTTTCGTCCTTCTCAGAATGGCTTGTCAGCACCGTTGCAGGTAAAGCTTTTGCAGTGTCATTGTTTGGCACACTTTGGCTCGATTTTGTGAAAACGTGTTGGATTCATGTCGGGTTTCGGTTTGAGTGCGTGGGACTTTCTCGAGTTCGACCTCCATGGACGGATGCGAGCCTGATAGCGTTGTGCCATGGCTATCTGCATCTGCGACATATCCGCACTCGAACTCCTCCGCTCGCGAGGCAAACTCGCCCCAGAGCTCCTGGACATGTGCCGTGCCTCAACGCTTCGAGGCTGCGGAATTCCAGGAAAGCTAGAGCTCGAGGACGCTCTTGCGGCGTTTGGAGAGGTGTCGCGTCCTTGCCATTTGATGATTCGGGCGGATAAGGCGCGCAGCAAGCCGTGGGCCATTAGACACGAATGGAGGACCGACCCTCCTCCCAAGGCGCTCATTCGGTTGTCGAAAGATATCCTGGTGGAATCACCGGAGCTCTTGTTCTTCGACCTTGCCTCTTCGTCAGATTTTGACGTTGTGGACCTCGCACTGGTGGGTCTTGAACTGTGCGGAACGTATCTCCTTGACAATGACCAAAGCGGTTGGGACGGCTTCGTTAATATCGATATGCCGATGACATCGAGGCAGTCGATTGGGCGAATTGCGGGCCACTTGAAGTGGAGGCCTGGTCTGGGGAAGGCACGAGAAGCCATGGGGCTGGTGGTCGATGGCTGCCATTCCCCAATGGAGAGCGTGCTTCTTGCCCTTCTGACGTTTCCGCGCCGCTTGGGAGGTCTTGGCCTGTCTGGTGCGAGGGCGAACTATTGCATCGCCACCCCGTCGGGGGATCGTTTTGCCGACATTGCATTTCCAGAGCTTAAGGTCGTTTTTGAATACAAGGGGCGTAGGTATCATCTGCCCGAGCAGGCGGGACGTGACGATAGAAGGCAGAACTTACTGGTCGGGCTCGGGTGGACAGTTGTCAACGTTTGGTACGAAGACCTTGTTGACCCACAACTGTTTGCGCGTTTGGAGTCGGTGGCATTAAAGGCGGTGGGGAAGCGCGATAGGATTCGCTCAGATAGCTTTCGCGGCCGACAGCAATACCTTCGAGCTCGATTGATTCCGCGTTTGAGGAAGTGGGCGTCGATCGTGTGATGAGAATCCTTGGAGATGAAAAGGCGACGGTCTATTCGTGCGGCCTGTCTCGGCCATCGGTGCATGGCCGCGGTCACTTGGCGATGATGCCTGCCAAAAATGGCAGATGGGTATTTTGACCAAGATGGTCAAAATACCCATCTTGGCGTACGCGATATCGAATTAGCGAACTATGAAAGAGCGCCGTTGATGGAATCTGGCAAATGAGCGTTGGTTAAAGCGGGCAAAATGGCGGCATTTGATTCACTTAATAAGACTGTGTCTCATTAATGTGTTAAGCGGAGACCATCGAAGGTCCTTAATGACGAGCCATGCGTACGCCAAGATGGTGTTTTTGACCATCGCCGACGAAAAACGTTCCTGAGCGCTCTTGGGATACCGGAATGAGGAGCGTTTGTTGACATGTGCTTCTGCTGCCTGACTGTTATTCTAAAAAGTTGGAAAACGAAAGGCGGCTTGCGCCACATGCGATTGGGGATTCGATGACGATGGAGCTATTGGCTCCGGCAGGCGGTCCGGAGCCATTCCGCGCGGCGCTGGCTGCTGGTGCTGACGCAATTTACTGCGGTGTCGGCAATGACTTCAATGCTCGCCGCAACGCTCATAACTTTGATTTCGATGTTTTTGAGGCTGCGTGCCGCGAGGCGCATCTTGCGGGCACGCGCGTTTACGTGACCATTAACGTCGCCGTTCGCGATGAGGAGATGCCGCGCGCTCTCGCCCTCGTGCGCGAGGCATCCGTGCGTGGCGCTGACGCCTTCATCATTCAGGACTGGGGCCTGTTCGATCAGATCCACAAGACCTGGCCCGAGCTCGAGCTGCATGTGTCCACGCAGGCGAATGTCCATGATGCGCGCGGCGTTGCCTGGGCTCGCGAGCAGGGCGCGCATCGTGTGACCTTGTCCCGCGAGCTCTCTCTTGCCGAGATTTCTCGCATCGCGGAGGAGGGCGTCGAGCTGGAGGTCTTCGGCCACGGAGCCCTTTGCTTCTGCTACTCCGGCGTGTGCCTTATGTCGAGCATGGCCGGAGGTCGCAGTGCCAATCGCGGTCTGTGCGCCCAGCCCTGCAGGCTGCTCTATCGCCTTGTCGATGAAGCTGGAAATGACATTGCCGCCCCGGGGCGCACGCGTCCCCTCTGTCCGAAGGACGCCTGCACCGCTGGCGATGTCGCCGCGCTTATGAATGCCGGTGTCGGTTCGCTAAAGGTTGAGGGCCGCATGAAGGCGCCTGATTACGTCTGGAGCGTTATCGGGGCCTATCGCGAACAGATCGATTCTGTGCTGACGGGAGCGCCCGCGTCGGCCGAGCTTGGCGGCACGCCTGTCCCCGCCCATGTCGCGCGTCGCCTCAAGCGCGCTTTCAACCGCGATTTCACCGATGCCTACCTACGCGGCTCCGCTGACGACGAGATGATGAGCTACGAACGCTCGAACAACCGCGGCCAGCTCGTTGGCGAGGTCCTCTCGAGCTCGGGTGGCCAGCTTCAGCGTAGGGACGGAAGGGGCAACCTCCATCGAGACCCGCGTCAGGACAAGAAGAGCGCTCGCTGCACCGTCGTGGTCCGCGTTGACGAGCCCGTTGGCGCCGGAGACCTGCTTGAGCTTCGTCCGGACAATGACCCCGATGCCTTTCTCACGGCGACCGTTCCCAGCGATGTCCCCGCCGGCGGCACGGTCGAGTGCCGAGTGGCGCGCCCGATGCCGGTGGGCTGCCCGGTCAGGGTCATCCGCAGCAAGGCGGCGCACGACGGCAGCTCGGCGGACCTTTCCCGCGAGGTCGCTCGCAAGCGTGCGGTGGACGTGCGCGTTGTCGCGCGGTTAGGAGAGCCCCTTTTCGTTGAGCTCACCTGTGCGGATGGTCCCGCGTTGCCCGATGGCTCACTTCCGCAGGCGGTGGCTTCGGGCCCGGTCGTCGAGACCGCGCCGTCATCGC
>UQWE01000048.1 GCA_900544655.1 uncultured Coriobacteriaceae bacterium | reverse complement strand
CGCCCAGGCGCAGCTTCTCGGCGGTCCCCGCGCAGGAAATGCCGGCGCCAGCGTCTGCCTCGGAGCCGGTGCCGGCGGTGGTGGTCACGCACACGAGAGGCAGCGGATCGTTGGGGATGGGCTGGGACTTTGCCGTGCCACCCATGACGTAGGTCCAGATATCACCGGCGGTAACGTTGCCCTCGGCGTCCACGGCCGGATTCGCGGCGATTGTGCAAATGCCCTTGCTCGCGTCCATGACCGAACCTCCGCCGAGCGCGAGAACAAAGTCGCAGCCCTCGCCCCGAGCGAGCCAACCGCCTGCGTTAACCGTATCGCGCAGCGGGTTAGGCTCGATACGATCGAACAGCACATGCTTCACGCCGGCGCGATCGAGCTCGGCCTCGACGCGAGCGAGGTAGCCGTTTGCCTTCACGGACTTGCCTCCGGTGGTCACGATCAAGGCCTTGGCACCGGGAAGCTTCTGATCACCGAGTTCGCCGAGCCTGCCTGGACCAAAGAGCACCTTCGTAGGCGCATAGAAGCTATAGGTCTCCATGCTGCATCCTTTCGTTCGAGTGCGTTGATTTCAACGCGTGTTATAGCGCGAGAACTGGCACATCACAATACGTAAGCGCATTCGAGACAATAAGGTACGCGCGCTTCTTTTCCGCTTCATCACGAAAGAAAGGTCTCCACGGACGGCGGTCACCGCGAGCATTGCGACATCGCAAACAGCGGATAGTCACAGGCAACGAGCCTCACGAACACCAGAACGTCATGGGCGGCGTCCGTCATGAGCGGCGTTCACCACAAGCGAAAGAAAAAACTCGCCAAGTAGGGGGCTATTTCAGAACTGGTCGAGTAGAGGCCTCGATTTCATCGCAAAACCCCTGTTGGGAATTGCTCAAATTGATGCTCTACTCAACAGGTGGTCAAATGGCCCCCTACTTAGCGCACTTTTCAAATCGAAACCGATGCGAAAACGATAACGCAGCGTCTAGGAGCGCGATGAAACGTCCCTCCTCTGGCAGAAATAGCAGCTCGGCCGAGAAGTGTGGACATAAAGCGTGAACGCGCGGGTAGCCATCGCATCTCGATCACAAAACCCCATTTGTTAAACGCCCGATTGGCAACGCTACTTAGCGAATCCCGAATCATGTCCATACTTCTCGGACGAGTTAAAAACACGTGGCCGTCCAAGCATGCAAATGGTCTCGTCGCGACCCCATTCAAGACCTAATATAGGCGTATCCTATGGCAAACAAACATTGTCAAGGGAGACACCATGACCCTCACCCAGCTTCGTTACGTCACGTGCGTCGCCGAGTGCGGCTCGATCACCGAGGCGGCGAGGCAGCTTTACATCTCGCAGCCGTCCCTCTCCGCCGCCGTGCGCGATCTCGAAGCAGAGCTTGGCATCCAGATCTTCAACCGCAGCGCGCGCGGCATTTCGCTCACGCCCGACGGTTCGGAGTTCCTCTCCTACGCTCGTCAGATTCTCGAGCAGACGGAGCTCGTCGAGCAGCGCTACTCCCACGCCCGCCCGTCAAAGCGCCTGTTCGCCATCTCGTCGCAGCACTACGCCTTCGTCGTCCTCGCCTTCGTCCGCCTACTCAAGAGTTCCGACGCCGACGAATACGAAATGACCCTGCGAGAGAGCCGCACCTACGAGATCATCGAGGACGTCGCCGGCTACCGCAGCGAGCTGGGCGTGATCTATCTCAGTTCATTCAACGAGAAGGTCCTGCGCAAGCTCATGCGCGAGAACCACCTCACCTACGCACCGTTGTTCAACGCGCGCCCGCACGTCTTCGTAAGCGCGTCACACCCGCTAGCAAATGCGAAAAGCGTCCGCCTCGAGGACCTCGATGACTACCCGTACCTTTGCTACGAGCAGGGCACGCACAACTCGCTCTACTTCTCCGAGGAGCTCTTGCCCTTCGAAAGCCACCGCAAGACCATCGTCCTCACCGACCGCGCGACGCTGTTCAACCTGCTGCGCGGCGTGAACGGCTACACCATCAGCTCTGGCGTGCTCAATAGCGACCTCAACGGCGTCGATATCGTCTCCGTTCCACTCGAGACTGACGAGACGATGCAGCTGGGCTTCCTCACGAACGACCGCGCTCGTCTCTCCCCCATGGCCAAGCGCTACCTCGACGAGCTCCGCTCCCTCATCGCCGACAACGGCTTCGAAATCCTGGGGTAGCGGCGAGCGCGGCGCGTCCCCCAAGCTACGGAAGGACGTTGCTCGCGGAGCAGTAAACCTCGTACCACTCCTTGCGAGTGAGCTCGAAGTCACAGGCGCGCGCGGCCTCGCGGACGCGCGACGGCTTCGTGGTACCAATGACGGCCTGCATCTTCGCCGGATAGCGGAGCACCCAGGCGAGCGCCACGGCCATCGGGGTCACGCCGTACTTCTCGGCCAGCTCCTCAAGCTTGGCATTGAGCTCGGGATACTTGGGGCTGCCGAGGAAGACGCCCTCGAAGTAGCCGTACTGCATGGTGGACCAGGCCTGGATGACCATGTCCCTGTCCTCGCAGTACTCAAATATGCCCCCGTCTCGCATGATGGCTGCGTCGTTCTCCATGTTCACGTTGAACGCGCCGTTGAATGCAGGCGTAAACGCGCAGCTGAGCTGCACCTGGTTGGTCGCGAGCTTGACCGGGACGCGACGCTCGAGACGGCCGAGCATGGCGGGGTTGAGGTTCGAGACGCCCCAGTCGAGGACCTTGCCCTGACCTTTGAGGGTCTCGAGGGCCTCGCCCACCTCGTCCGGCTCCATGAGCACGTCTGGACGGTGAAGCAGCATCGAGTCGACGTGATCGACGCCCATGCGAGAAAGGCCGGCGTCGACGGCCTCGATGATGTGCTCCTTCGAGAAGTCATACCACGTGAAGCCGTCCGGCTCCTTTCGGATACCGACCTTCGACTGCAGGAAGACGCGATCGCGCAGGCCCGGATTGGCGACGAAGACCTCGCCGAGGGTGGTCTCGCAGGTGCCGCGTCCGTAGACGTCGGCGATGTCCAGGGCGTTGATGCCCTCGTCGAGCGCGGTCTCGATGAGCTCCGTGACCTCAGGCACGCTCATCTCTTTGATGCGCATGAGGCCAATCATGATCTCGGACGCCTTAGCCTTCTGCTCTCCAAATTCGATGTAGCGCATGAGCTTCCTCCTTGCTATTGGATACCTCTGCGCCTGATGATGACGTTTTAGCCAAGAGGAGCGCACGCCCCATCGGCGAACGGCGAGCGGTGCGGAAGTGGGACCTCGCGACGTCACGTGACATCCGGCAGACCGTGGCGGCTCGCTTGCCGCGGCGCATCACGGCCGGGCGGCAGAACGGGAGCGGGCGGCTTGCTTGCCGCGGCGCCCCGCTTGCCGCAATGCCTCACGGCCAGGCGGCGAAACGACCTCGCGGTGCCCCGCAATAGAAATCTGGCCACCAAACACCCCTCCCTACCTCGATGTAACAGAATCTTAATCCCTAGTTACCCACTAGGGTATTGACCTTATCGCCCACGCGGACGTATAAACTCACCAGCAAAACCGAAGGCGCAAGGAGGTGCCGAGAGATGACTGCCAAGACCACGATGATGATGTACATGCGAATGCTGAGCTCCCGGGCACCGCAGGGGTCTACCTGCAGGGTCGTCGTGCGTCACTAACGCCGCCGCCTTGCGAAACGTCTCCGACTTGCGCCCGGGAGCCCGTGAGCTGCCGGGCGTTTCTTTTTGGCAGCCATCCCGTTCGGCGCGCCGGCAGGCAACGCGATCACAGCGTCGAAGCCTCAAGCGCGCCCATCAAGTACGACAAGAACCCGCTCGAGCGACATCCCGCAAAAGCCATCCCTTAGGAGGACCCCATGTCTGACATCACTCCCGAGACCGAGAAGACCTTCCACTTCGAGACCCTTCAGCTCCACGTCGGCCAGGAGGCGGCCGGGCGCAAGTCCGGCGGCCGGGGGGGGGCCCCCCCCCGCCCCCGACTCCCGCGCCGTGCCCATTTACCAGACCACGAGCTACGTCTTCCGCAACTCCCAGCACGCCGCCGACCGCTTCGGCCTTGCTGACGCCGGCAACATCTACGGCCGCCTGACCAACTCCACGCAGGGCGTCTTCGAGGACCGCATCGCCGCGCTCGAGGGTGGCGTGGCCGGTCTCGCTGTCGCCTCCGGCGCCGCCGCCATCACCTACGCCATCCAGGCGCTCGCCAAGGCAGGCGACCACGTGGTCGCCCAGAAGACCATCTACGGCGGTTCCTACAACCTGCTCGAGCACACGCTCCCGCAGTACGGCATCACGACCACCTTCGTCGACGCCCACAACCTCGACGAGGTCGAGGCGGCCATACAGGACAACACCACCCTCATCTACCTCGAGACCCTCGGCAACCCCAACTCCGACATCCCAAACATCGACGCCATCTCCGAGATCGCCCACAAGCGCGGCCTGCCCGTCGTCGTGGACAACACGTTTGGCACGCCGTATCTCTTCCGTCCACTCGAGCATGGCGCCAACGTCGTCGTCCACTCCGCCACGAAGTTCATTGGCGGCCACGGCACCTCGCTTGGCGGCGTGATCGTCGACGGTGGCAACTTCGATTGGAAGGCCTCCGGCAAGTACCCGCAGATCGCCGAGCCTAGCCCCTCCTACCACGGCATCTCCTTCGCCGACGCCTGCGGTGCTGCCGCGTACGTGACCTACATCCGCGCGATTCTCCTCCGCGACGAGGGCGCCTGCATCTCGCCCTTCAACGCGTTCCTGCTGCTCCAGGGCACCGAGACCCTGTCGCTTCGCCTCGAGCGCCACGCCGAGAACACCAAGAAGGTCATCGAGTACCTCGTGAACAACCCGCACGTCGAGAAGGTCAACCACCCGAGCCTCCCCGACCACCCCGACCACGACCTCTACGACAAGTACTTCCCCAACGGAGGCGCCTCGATCTTCACCTTCGAGATCAAGGGCGGCAAGGACGCTGCGTGGAAGTTCATCGACAACCTGCAGCTCTTCTCGCTGCTCGCCAACGTCGCTGACGTCAAGAGCCTCGTGATCCATCCGGCTAGCACGACGCACTCCCAGCTCTCGGACGAGGAACTCGCCAACGTGGGCATCTCGCAGTCCACGATTCGTCTCTCCATCGGCACGGAGCACATCGATGACATCATCGCCGACCTCGAGCGTGGATTCGCCGCCCTCGACTAGTTCGCAGACCGCAGACAATCTCATCGACTCGGAAGGGGCGGGCCAGGTGGTCCGCCCCTTTTTGTGCGCAGCGAGCCGGTTATGTGGCATGGGCGGCACGGGCGCGCCGGCCGCCTGGCGCGGAAGCGCCCGATACACAACGCGGAAGCGCAACTTGCACGGCACGGGCGCGCTCGCCGCATGGCGGAGCAACGCCGGGACGCTCGCGCTGTCGAATGACACCCGAGCCACCCCATAGCTTCAGGCTATATAACCGTATCGGCTATCGATTCTTCCAGATGGCCAACGGCTCTGTAATACTTGGCCTCGTGCCCGCTCTCGCCCAGTCTTCCGCGCAGAGAAGGCCCGCACCATAGGCGAAGCATCAGCTCTTCGCAACGAACCCACAACTCAAAGGAGCCATCATGGCAAAGCTCAACGCACCCTTCCGCTATGACATCGTCGGCAGCTTCCTCCGCCCGCAGGCAATCCACGACGCGCGTGCCAAGCACGCCGCCGGAGAGATCTCCTTCGAACAGCTTCGCGAGGTCGAAGACGCCGAGGTCACCAAGATCATCGAGAAGCAGAAGGCCGTAGGCCTGCACGCCGTGACCGACGGCGAGTTCCGCCGCCGTTGGTGGCATCTCGACTGGCTTGCCGGCTTCAACGGCATTAAGGTGTATGACTTCAAGACCGCCGACTTCGGCATCGAGAAGGTCATGCAGGGCACCTACGTCGACTCCCCCATCTCCTTCGACCCCAACCACCCCTTCCTCGACGGCTTCCGCCGCACGCAGAAGCTCGCCGGCGACACGCCCGTCAAGCAGACCATCGCCGGTCCCAACATGGTCACGCTTAGCTCCGTGGTCCTCTCCCAGCAGTACGCCGCGAACCCCGTCTACGCCAACCTCGACGAGCTGCGCCACGACCTCGCTAAGACCTACCAGGACGCGATCCGTGCCTTCTATAACGCCGGTTGCCGCTATCTGCAGCTTGATGACACGAGCTGGGGCGCGCTGTTCTCGGAGCGCCGCCGCGACAAAATCGTCGCCTGCGGCTATGACCCCGACGAACTCATCGACGTCTTCGGCGACATCACCGAGGAGGCGCTCGAGGGCCGCCCGGAGGACATGGTCATTACGACCCACATGTGCAAGGGCAACTTCATGAGCCACTGGCTCTATGAGGGCACCTACGAGACCATCGCGCGCCGCCTGCTGGGCATCCGCGGCTTTGACGGCTTCTTCCTCGAGTACGACGACGAGCGCTCCGGTAGCTTCGAGCCGCTCAGGCACCTGCCGGCGGACACCGACCAGCGCGTCGTCCTCGGCCTCGTGACCACCAAGACGGCCGAGCTCGAGGATCCGGACGCCATCCGTGCGCGCATCGACGAGGCCGCGAAGATCGTGCCCCTCGAGCGCCTCTGCCTCTCCCCGCAGTGCGGCTTCGCCTCCACCGAGGAGGGCAACTCGATCGCCGAGCAGGTCCAGTGGGACAAGCTCAGGCTCGTGCGTGAGGTCGCGGAGTCCGTCTGGGACGACGTGGACGAGGCATAGCCGGCGAGGCACGCGAGCTGGCCGGCCAGCTACTGTGACAGTAAATACCTGTGGGGTCCGGGGCGCCAGCCGTTCCGGGCCCCTTCTCTTGGCCGTCGCCCCCGTTCCGGCAAGCGTCGTCCGCGTCCCAGGCAAGCGTCGTGCCTTTCTCACCATTCCACGCGTACCATAGCTTAAACCTATGCACTCGCATACATGATGCGTAGTACCGGATAGCCCGCAGACGTGAAATACTATTCCTAGCCAATTGGTCGGTTAGTTAACGACTAGCAAAGAGCCTGGTAGTAATGATGATTGCGCACGTCTCCCAAGCTCTTGCGACATCCATGAGCCATCTCACACCCAAGGAGAAACCATGTCCTACAAGCACAACGCCCCATTCCGCTATGACGTCGTCGGTAGTTTCCTGCGCCCGGACGTCCTCAAGCAGGCCCGCACTGATCACGCCGCCGGCATCATCGACGACGCCGCCCTCGCGACGATCGAAAACGAGGCCATCCGCGACCTCGTCGCCAAGCAGAAGGCCGCTGGTCTCCACGTCATCACCGATGGCGAGTTCCGTCGCAGCTACTGGCATCTCGACTTCATGTGGGGCCTGAACGGCATCGAGCGCCGCGCGAGCCGCACCGGCTACATGTTCCACGACGAGGAGACCACCGCCGACACCGCCGTCGTCACGGACAAGATCTCCGGCGAAAACCACCCGTTCGTTGAGCATTTCAAGTTCGTGAAGGCCCTCGAGGAGGACGGCCAGGTCGCGCGCCAGACCGTCCCCTCTCCCGCCCAGACCTATGCCGAGCTCATCCTCGACCGCTGCGACGGCCAGGTCGAGAGCCTGCGATCCGTCTACGCTGACAACGAGGCCCTCATCGAGGACATCGCCGCTGCCTACCGCACCGTCATCGCAGACCTCTACGCCGCCGGTTGCCGCTCCGTTCAGTTTGACGACTGCACCTGGGGTCTATACTGCGATGCAGACTTCACCAGCAAGACCGGCATGGGCCCGGTCGACATCCAGAAGGTCTCGGAGCTCGGCGTTCGCCTCAACAACCTCGCAATCGAGGGCAAGCCCGAGGATCTCGCGATCACCACGCACGTCTGCCGCGGCAACTACCACTCCACCTACGCCTTCGAGGGCGGCTATGATCCCGTCGCGCCCTACCTCTTCGCCGATGAGAACGTCGATGCCTTCTACCTCGAGTTCGACACGCCGCGCGCCGGCACCTTCGAGCCGCTCAAGTACGTGGCCGAGGGCAAGAAGGTCGTGCTCGGCCTCGTGACCTCCAAGCAGCCGGGCCTCGAGGACGAGGAGCTGCTCATCAGCCGCATCAATGAGGCGGCCAAGTACGTGCCGCTCGAGAACCTCTGCCTCTCCCCGCAGTGCGGCTTCGCCTCCTGCGAGTGCGGCAACAAGCTCACCGAGGACGAGCAGTGGGCCAAGGTCGCCCTCGTTAAGCGCGTCGCCGAGAAGGTCTGGGGCGAGGCGTAAGGCGGCCCCCACGGGCACGGCCAACGGGCACGCCCGGCAAGCACGTCCAACAAGTGCGGCCAAACAGGCACGTCCCAATTAACACGTCCAAGTGAAATCCCCCGGTCTTAGCGCCGCTCTCGCACGCGATTGCGCGAGAAGAGCCAACAGGATCGGGGGATTCGTCTTTAGCACGAGGAGTGGCCGCTAGCCACAGCCAGCCTAGTCTTTGCCGCGAGAGGAGACCACTGGAAGCGGCGAGACTTGTCTTTGCCGCACGTGGTAGCCAATGGACGCGGCGAGTCTAGTCGAACTGATGGGCCAGGCGAAGGGCCTCGGCGGCCTGCTCCGCAACCGCGGCAGCATCTGAGTGAGGGTCGCCAATGCCAGCAAGTGCGCGAGCGACGGCCACGCAGGCCTCCTCGTTCTCGCAACCGGAGTCCTCAATGGCGCACGCGGCCATCTTGACGCTTGAGACGGCATCCGCAATTGGTTCCCTACCAGGGCCGGCATACGGGCAGGTCACGGCTCCACGGGGCACCCCACGGTGCTCTGCGATGTGCTCGCTGCGCGCGTGGATCTTATCCGCCTACTCGCGGAGAGTCTCTGTAGGAGCAGGGACGGCGGCCGCCTCGAGACCCTCGAGGAGCACGCCAAACGCATGGCTGCAGGGCACAAATCCCGGGTTTGCGTCCATCGCGGCACACATCGTGGTACCAAGGCCCACGAGCTCGGCCATGAGCAGGGACTCGAAGCTCTCCCTCTTGAGCTCGGGATTCTCATGAAGAGGCATGTCTCGCTCCCATCGTCGTCAGTATCCCCCGCGATAGTAGCAAACGAAAAGACCCGCCGGGGGACTCTCCCCCAGCGGGTCTCGAAAAACCTGCAAAAGGGACTGTCCCTTTTGCAGGTTTTGCTACTTACAGGCCCAGCGTCGCGGCAACCTCGGCGGCACAGGCGAGGACATCGGCCATGGCGGTCACAACGAGGGTAGAGCCGTTTCGGGCGTCACCCGCGGCGAAGACGGGCTTGCCGGCGACGCTCGCGGCAGTGCGGTGCGAGCCTG
>UQWE01000047.1 GCA_900544655.1 uncultured Coriobacteriaceae bacterium | reverse complement strand
GGCGTGACCGACCCTCGGGGCCGTCTTGCGGGAGCAGGAACCCGCCGTAGAGGCAGCCGGAGTAGTTGATGCCATCGGCCTTGAGCTGGGCGACGACGCGGCGCTCGATGTCGACCATGGCCTCGTGCTCCTCGGGCGTCACGAACGGCACCGGGGAGTAGACGCCCATGCCGCCCGTGTTGGGGCCGAGGTCACCCTCGAGGGCGCGCTTGTGGTCCTGGGAGCTCGCGAGCGGGATGACGGTCGTTCCGTCAGTGAGGGCAAGCAGGGAGCACTCGGGGCCCTTCAGCATCTCTTCGACGACGACGGTCGAACCAGCCTCGCCAAAGGTGCCGGAGAAGCACTCGCGAATGCCCTCGAGGGCCTCCTCGACCGTCTGGGCGACGATGACGCCCTTGCCGGCAGCGAGGCCGTCGGCCTTCACGACGCAGGGGCCGTTGAGCTCGCGGACGTACTCCTCGGCGGGAGCGGCCTCGGTGAAGCTCTTGTAGCGGGCGGTGGGGACACCGGCGCGCTCCATGACCTCCTTGGCGAAGACCTTCGACCCCTCCATCTGGGCCGCCTCGCCAGATGGGCCAAAGCAAGCGACGCCCGCAGCGCGGACGGCGTCAGCAACACCGGAGACGAGCGGAGCCTCGGGGCCAATCACGACGAGACCGATGCCGTGCTCGGCTGCAAAGCCGGCGACGGCGGCTGGGTCGTTCTGGTCGATGTTCGCAAGCTCGGCCTCGGCGAGGATGCCGCCGTTGCCGGGGGCCGCCCAGATCTTGCCCGCGCGCGGGCTCTCGGCGACCTTGCGAAGCATCGCGTGCTCGCGACCGCCAGCACCAAGTAGCAGGATGTCGATCGTGTCAGTACCGGACATGGGGCTCCTCTTTCCTGGTAAGTATTCCAACTCTCTTATCGTAACGCGAACGGCCGGGTACATAGCCCCGGCCGCTCCATTTCTAGCCTGTCTTGTTACGTTAGCCGCGATACAGCATCTCGGTGGGAACGCAGGAGAACGCCACGAGGCCGATGCCGGTGTGCGTCGAGATGACCGGGCCGGCGCTGTAAGTGCCCTGGAGGTCGACGGTGATGCCGCGCTTCTCGATGGCTTCGAGGCACTCCTTGCAACCCTCCTCGTTGTCAGAGGTGGCAAAAGCCGCGGTGAGCCTAGCGCCAGCGCCATACTTGGCTTCGACGATCTTCGCAAGGTCCTGGTACACGCGCTGCATGCCGCGACCCTTGGCGATGGGCTCGAGGGCGCCCTCGTCAGTGACGTGGAGGACGGCCTTGATGTTGAGAACCGCGCTCATAAGGCCCTTGGCGCGGGAGCAGCGGCCGTTCTTGACGATGTTCTCGAGCGTGTCGAGCACAAAGACGAGAGAGGACTGCTCGCGTAGCTTCTCGAGATGGGCAAGGGTTACCTCAAGGGTCTCGCCGGCGTCACGCATGTGGCAAGCCTCCTTGATGTAAATACCCTGCATGGACGTTCCGATCTTGGTGTCCCACACGCAGACGGGCACGGGGCTGTCCTGAGCGGCAAGCGCGGCCGAGTTCGCGGTTCCGGAAAGCGCGCCGGAGATGTGGATGGACAGAACCTGCTTGGCACCCTCCTCGGCAAGCTTCGCAAAGGCAGTGGCAAAGGCCGAGGGGGACGGCTGGGAGCTGTGCGGCAGCTCTTCCGCCGCCGCCATCTTGGCGTAGAACTCCTTGGGCTTGATCTCGATCTGGTCGAGGTAGCAACCGTCACCAACGAAGACGTGCAGAGGAACCATCTCGACACCGAGCTCGGCAAGCTCCTCAACGGGGAGGTCGCACGTGCTGTCGGTCACAATCTCGAACTAGTGGTCCATGCTGGTCCTTTCCGTCTACCGGGCCGAGCGGCGCGGTCGAGTGACGGCACTGAGGCTCGCTGTCCGGTGTTTACATAAAAAAGGGCCCGCCACGATTGGCGGGCCCGGAATGCTTACTTCCAGTGGCGGTTGATCGTCTGCTCGCGATCGGGGCCAACGGCGATGAGGGAAACCCTCACGCCGGAGAGCTGCTCGATGAGGTCGATGTAATCCTTGGCCTCGCGCGGCAGGTCATAGAAGCTGCGGCAGCCGGAGATGTCCTCCTGCCAACCGGGAACCTCGATGTACTTGGGCTTAGCGTGATAGAAGACGCTCTGGTGCTCGGGGACGGTGGTGTACTCGACGCCATCGCACTCGTAGGCGGTGCAGATCTTGATGGTGTCGAGGCCGCCGAGGACATCGAGCTTGGTGATCGCGAGGTCCGTCAGGCCGTTGACGCGGGCGGCGTAGTTGACGACGACGGCGTCATACCAACCGCAACGACGCTTGCGGCCGGTGGTCACACCATACTCGTGACCCTTCTCGAGAAGGTACTTGCCGACGCCCGCGTCCTCGGAAAGCTCCGTGGGGAACGGGCCAGAGCCAACGCGCGTGAGGTAGGCCTTGGCAATGCCGAGGACGCGGTCGATGTTGGTGGGACCAACGCCCGAACCGGTGACGGCGCCGCCGGCGGTGCAGTTGGAGGAGGTCACGAACGGGTAGGTGCCGTGGTCGATGTCGAGCATCGTGGCCTGGGCGCCCTCGAACAGGATGTTCTTGCCGTCAGCGAGGAGCTCGTTGAGGAACTTGGAGCTCTCGATGATGTAGGGGCGGATGCGCTCGGCATACGGGAGGTAGGTCTCGCAGATCTGCTCGACGGTGTAGGTGGGCAGCTCATAGACCTTCTCGAGGATCGGGTTCGTGTACTCGAGGGCAGCCTCGAGCTTCTCACGGAAGATCTTCTCGTCGAGCATGTCCTGGACGCGAAGACCGGTGCGGTTCATCTTGTCCATGTAGCAGGGACCGACGCCGCGCTTGGTGGTGCCGATGAGGTTCTTGCCGAGCTTCTTCTCGTGGGCACCGTCGAGGTCCTTATGGTAGGGCATGACGATGTGGGCATTGCCGGAGACGCGCAGACCAGCGCAGTCGATGCCCTGGCCCTGGAGCGTGTCGAGCTCCTCGAGCATGACGGAGGGGTCGACAATGCAGCCGTTGCCGATGACGGACAGGACGCCATCATACATGACGCCAGAGGGGATCTGGTGAAGCGCGAGCTTGTGGCCGTTGGCGATAACCGTATGACCGGCGTTCGCGCCACCCTGGTAGCGGCAGACGCAATCAAAATCACCGGAGACGAGGTCGGTGACCTTACCCTTGCCTTCGTCGCCCCACTGGGAACCAACCAGAACAGTTGCCGACATGAAGAGCTCCTTCTCTTACGGCTTAGCCAACTTGCTAAGTATACGACAGAAAAGGACCCCAGCTAAGCGGGGCCCTTCTTCTACACGTCGTCGTGGTGGGTGTCGACCTCGAGGAACTTGGTCTTCTCGGCGAAGAAGGCCATGTCGATGATGCCAAGGGGGCCGGAACGGTTCTTGGCGACGACGAACTGCGTGATGCCGTAGTCCGGGCGGTCCTCACGAGCGCCCTCGTCCTCCGTCATCGAACGGTCGAGCAGGATGACGATGTCCGCGTCCTGCTCGATGGAGCCCGATTCGCGAAGGTCAGACAGCTGGGGGCGCTTGCCGTGGTGGCCCGTGCGGTCCTCGTTCTTACGCGAGAGCTGAGACAGCGCGATGACTGGAATGCCGAGGTCCTTGGCCATAATCTTGATGCCACGGCTCATCTCGGAGACCTCCGTCGCACGCGAGTCCGCACGGCGGTTGGGCGGAGGCGAGACGAGCTGCAGGTAGTCGAGGATGACGACGCCCTTCTCCTTGTTACGGAGCATGCGGCGGGCCTTGGCGCGCACCTCGGTCACCGTGGTACCGGGGGTGTCATCGATCAACAGGTCGAGCTGCGAGAGGTCTTGCGTGGCCTGGAGGATGTCGTTCCACTGCTCGGGCGCGATCTTGCCGGAGCGGATGTTCTGGAGGGGCACCTGCGAATAGGTGGAGAGCAGGCGCTGGGCGATTTCCTCGGAGCTCATCTCGAGGGAGAAGAAGCAGACGCACGCGCCTCCCTGCGCCATTTGAACGGCGAGGTTAAGAGCGAACGACGTCTTGCCGACGCCAGGGCGAGCACCGACGACAATCATCTGGCCAGCGCGGAGGCCGAGGAACATGCGATCCATCGCGGGGAAGCCCGTCTGGATGCCAACCGCCTCGTTACCAACCTGCGAGAGGCGCGAGAGCTCGTCATAAAGGGACACCATCGCGTCCTCGATCTTGACGTAGCTCGTCTTGATGTCGCGATTGGTGACGTCGAGCAGCATCTTCTCTGCGCTGTCGACGACCTCCTTGGTGTCCTCCGGCGCATTGGCGGCGAGCGTCGCGATCTTGGCCGAGGCATCAATCATCAGGCGGAGCGTCGAGTCGCGGTGAAGCATCTCCGCATGGTGGCGCCAACTCGCGATGGAGAAGGAATCCTCGCCAAGGCGCGCGAGGGCAGGCAGACCGCCAGCGCGCTCAAGTTCGCCGGTCGACGTGAGATAGTCTGCGAGGGAGATGGGGTCAACCGGGTTGCTGCGCTCGAACATCGTCCGCATGGCGGAGAAGATGATGCGGTTTGCGTCGAGGAAGAAGTCTTCCTCCGTGAGTTCGACAAGGGCGTTCTCAAGCACCTCGGGCGAGAGGAGCATTGCGGAGAGAACGGAACGCTCCGCAGCGACGTCTGAGGGCATGGTCTTGATAGAGGCGAACGCAGCCGGTGACGGCGCTGCGTCATACACGATCTCGTCCATGGTCCTCCCCTGTCATCTCAAGTTACGTTCATAGTGATGCGCCCGTGCATCTTAGCCCATGATCGCAATACTTGCAGCATGATTTTTACACCATACCGTCTATGAACAGGGCATTGTTGAGAGCTTCCGGAGTTTACCCCTACGAATGCGAGTTTTCACACTTTTCAACAAATTTATCGTGATTCGGCGAAAGGTTATCAACATTGCAGGACACGTGTTCGCTTTGCGGGCAGAAAACGAACAAGAAGTCAGGAATTGGGCCTTCTTCCTCGTGTTTTGTGTAATTGCGCAGGTAAATACCTGTATCTTATTAACACCATTTGGAAGGTGACACCGCTCTCAACTGGGGTTTTGCAATTGATTGTTCCCGTCGAACACAACAGCAGAACGAATACCTGCACGTTTACTGTCGAAAAAAGGACCCGCAGCCGAAACTGCGGGTCCTTGCTCATGCTAAGGCATGTTAACGCACCCAAGGTGCGCGGGAGGCTCGCCTACTCGACAGCCTCGGCGGCCTCGAGGTTCTCCTCGACAGCCTCAGTCTCGACGACCTCAGCCTCGGGAGCCTCCTCGACGGCCTCCTCGACGGCCGGCTTGCCGACCTGGAGGTTAAGCTCAGCGGCGATCTCGCGGTACAGGCTCACCTTGACGGTGTGCAGACCGGAGGTCTTGATGGCGCGATTGAGCTCGATGCGCTTGCGATCGACCTCGACACCGAGCTCGTTCTTGACGGCGTCGGCGACCATCACGTTGGTGACGGACCCGAAGAGCTGGCCCTCATCGCCAACCTTGGCGTCGATGAGGACGGTCTTGCCGTCGAGGGCGGCCTTCAGGGCCTCGGCATCGGCGATGCGCTTCTCCTCGCGCTTGGCGATGTTGTGACGACGCTCCTCGAGCTGCTTCATGTTGCCCTTGGTGGCCGGCAGGGCCATGCGGTTGGGGAACAGGTAGTTCTCAGCGAACCCCTGGGCGACCTCGACGACGTCGCCCTCTCCGCCCTTGCCCTTGAGCTCACCCAGAAGGATGACTTTCATGGACACTCCTTACTTAGCTGCGGGCGCGGCGGCCACCACGGCTGGACACCACGGAAACGGTGTACGGCAGAAGGGCCATCTCGCGAGCGCGCTTGATGGCGTTGGCGATGTCGTGCTGGTGCTGCGTGCAGGCGCCAGTGACGCGACGGGGCTTGATCTTGCCACGGTCGGTCATGTACTTGCGAAGGAGCTGAGTATCCTTGTAGTCGATGAACTCAGTGTTCTCCTTGCAGAACTGGCAGTACTTGCGACGCGGCTGACGCTGGTACTCAGTAGCCATGTCTCAAAACCTTTCTGTTGGCGTGCGGCCGGCTTGCGGCCGGACGCCGGTTCTCTCGGCGACGTGACCCGCGATGCGGGTACGCCAGCCACCTGGTGCTGGGACGATACCCGGCCTGGGTGGCCTAGAACGGGATGTCCGCGTCGTACACATCCGCAGCGGGAGGTGCAGCGACGGGGACGGTGGCCGGCGCGGGCTGCGGAGCCTGCGGGGCCTGGTAGGGAGCCTGCGGAGCTTGGGAGGCATAGCCACCCTGCTGCTGGTAACCACCGGCGTTGCCACCCTGACGAGAGCTCATGAATTCGATCTCGTCGATGACGACCTCGATCTTGGAACGCTTCTGACCGTCACGCTCCCAAGAGCTGTAACGCAGACGACCCTCGATGGCGACCTTGGTTCCCTTGGTAAGGTAGCGCTGGATCGCCTCGGCACGGGTGCCGAACATCACGCAGTCGATGAAGTTGGGGTAGTCCTCCCAGTTGCCGGTCTGCGGATTGCGACGACGATCGTTGACCGCCACACCCAGGTGCAGCACCTGCGTGCCACCCTGCGTGCTGCGCAGCTCGGGATCCCTGGTCAGGTTGCCCGTAATGTTCACTCGGTTGATGCTCACGATACTCACTACCTTCCACGTGCGGACTGTACGCCCGCTTCCATGACTGACTTACTCGTTCTCGGGACGACGCACGATCATGTGGCGCTTCACAGCATCATTGATGCGGAGAACGCGATCGAGCTCGGCGATCTGCGTGGGGTCAGCGTGGAAGTTGACGAGGGTGTAGTCACCCTCAGTGAGCTTGTCGATCTCGTAGGCGAGCTTGCGCTTGCCCCAGTTATCGACGTTGTCGACGGCGCCGCCGTTCTCGGTGATGGCGACTTCGATGCGCTTCATAACACCAGCGCGAGTCTCATCAGTGATCGTCGGGTCGACAAAAAACAGCAGTTCATAAGCCTTCATATGGTCACCTCCTCTGGGCATGTGGCCTCGGGTCGTGAAGGTTTGCGCCCGAGACAGGAAAGGTTCGGTGGGGAATCATACCACGTCTGTGCCGCCTACAGTTAGGTGCGGGCGCAAAACGCCCGTTTGTCCGCACACAGCGCACACTTGTCCAGCTTTTGACTTGACCCACGCTGACCCCTTTCTTGCCCCAAGGCTAGCGGTCGAACCTGACAAATATAGGCATCCAAACCGACAGATACCTGACACCGCAGCTAGAAGTCGAAATCGAAAGCGCGAGATATTCTCGAGGACCTCTCGAAGGCAAATACATACCGTTCGCCACAAAGAAAGGCCCCCGAATGGTTCATCCATCCGGGGGCCTTGGGCCAAACGCTCTAGAAATAGCTACTGCTGCGAGGGATTGGTGGGGTTATCCGTAGGCGATGATTCCGAACCCCCAGTTCCTTCTTCGGCTCTTGGACGCACGAGGGGAACGATGACCTCGTCACTCGGCTGAGCCTCCGTCTCCGGCGCTGCGGTCGGGGCAGGCGTCACGTTCGTCGAAGCGACGGCGGGAGCCGGCGCCTGGGTGGGCATGGGAACCTGAGCCGGAGCGGCTCCCATCTGGGCGGAGGCAGGCATTGATGCCTCGGGGTCCTGTGGCGATGGCACAGGAACGGTCGCGGGAGCCGTCGTCTGCTGGCATGCCTGCCCCGCCGGCGCCTGATACGTTTGGGCCGCCGGCGCCTGGTATGGCTGGCTCGTCGTCTGCTGATACGGCTGCGCAGCGGGCGCCTGATAGGACTGATTCGCAGGCGGCGCATACGTCACAGGCGACTGCTGGGCGGGGTAACCACCGCCAGCACCGGGCGTGGTCGGCGGAACCGTAGACGTGGGAAGAGAGGCGGCCTGCGGAAGGGGATCGCTCGGACCACCCCAGCGGGCAACGTCGAACTGCCTCATCCAGAGGCCAACCGCGTTGTACGAGAGAAGCGAGGTCGCCGCATTCACGACGGACGACAGGTATCCGGCAATCGCGGCAATAGGCATGACGACACGAAGCATCGCGGTAAGGTGCCTGATAAACATGGCGTCATCAAAGCTGCCCGTGGCGGCTCGGGCCATCTTGATGATTTCGGGCAGGACAGAGACGCCTCCCAGCAGCATAAAGAAAATCAAGATAGCGCTGACGATAAGTCCGCCGACGATCGGAATGAGGACGAAGAAGAACAGGTCACCTGGCGCTCGCTTCACCATCTCGAAGACGCGAGAAGGGTTGAGACCAGCAGAAATCTTGGTGTAGATCGCGGCACGGAGCACGGCGACATACACCACGAGGATGTAGAAGAGCTGGGCAAGCACAAGCAGGGAACCAATCAAACTCGCCAGGGCATCCGGGAGCAAGACATCCGCAATGGAGTTCACGATGCCAACCGCGAGCATCCAAACAAACATCCACACGAAAGTCACCACGAGGGCACGCCAGCCGGACGCCAGGCACTCTCCAATGCGCACGCCGTGCTGCTTCGGCGAAGAGTCAATGCCCCATGCCGTGAGACGCGCCCACTCAAGGCCGTAGCCCACGAGACCGATCAGCCCCACAAACGGAACGAAACTCGCGAGAGCAAGCAACAGGATGACCTTAATCCAGCCCTTGTCGCGCGTGAGCATGTCCCAGCTTCTCGAAATGTAATGTGGCTTTCCATCTGCGACGTATGCCATGGCTACCTCCTACGCACGTGTTATGCGCATGAGTATAACCGGGCACAGCACAAACAAAAAAGGGTCCGGCTCACAAGCGAACCGGACCCTACATTTTCTGGCGGAGAGGGAGGGATTTGAACCCTCGTAACCACAAAGTGGTTAAACGGTTTTCGAGACCGCCGCATTCAGCCGCTCTGCCACCTCTCCAGAATATGAGAGCGGCGCCCGCATAGGACGCCGCGAAAGATTCTGGCGGAGAGTCGGGGATTTGAACCCCGGAGACGCTTTAGACGCCTACACGATTTCCAATCGTGCGCCTTCGACCACTCGGCCAACTCTCCATTTAGCGCGGCGACTATTCTAACCTAAAAATGTTGCCCAGCACAAGAGAAATTTCTCAGATTCTCAAAGGCGGTCATCAAGACGAGAAAAGCGACCCATCGACAAACGCCGCGACACACCCGTGGACCATACCGCGAGCCGCGGCCACACGGACCGGGTTCTCGCGCTCGTCAGGAGGGTTGCCTGTCGGGCAAGGAGACGCGGGAGAAGGCATGACACTCGTTGGCGCAAGCGCTTTGGATATGAGGATTCAACTCGCGAGGGCTCGGTTCGCACGCTTCAACTCACTCAGACACAATCAGAACCACCCTTAAAAAGGGTGGTTTGCTCTTAGGGTATAACCCACGGGCC
>UQWE01000046.1 GCA_900544655.1 uncultured Coriobacteriaceae bacterium | reverse complement strand
TCGCGTGCGCCGCGTGTCCCGTGCGCGTCGCGTGCGCCGCGTGATCCTCGTGGCCTTCGCGTTCTTCGCGGTGATTGCCCCGGTGCGCCCCGCCCACGCATGGGACGCGGATACGGCCGATCAGCTCGACGAGTACTTCGACGAGGCCTTTCCCGCGTCTGGGGTACCGGGTATGGCCGTGGCGGGGGTGAGTGCAAGTGACACCAACTATCTGCGGGTATTTGGTGACGTCAAGAGCGCGGACGATACGTTCATCATTGGTTCGCTCTCCAAGTCCATGACGGCGCTTGCCGTGCAGCAGCTCGTGGACGAGGGCCTCATAGACCTTGACGCTCCGGCGGTTCGCTATGCGCCCGGTTATGCCGTGCCCGCGGACGTGACGGTTCGCATGCTGCTCAACCAGACGAGCGGCTTTGGCTATTACGAGAGCCTCGCCCGCGCGAGCGTGGGGGAGAGCTACGGGCAGTTTAGCTATGCGAACGCCAACTATGACCTGCTTGGCCGCATCGTTGAGTCTGTGAGCGGTGAGAGCTATGCCAGCTACCTGCGTGCGAACATCTTCGATGTCGCGGGCATGGACGACGCCTCGGTCGACGGGGTCGAGGAGCCCAGGGCTGTCGCGACGCCCGCGCACCGCGACTGGTTTGGCATTCCCGTGGCCGATGGCTTCTCGCATGGCGAGGATGATGACGAGTGGGGTGGCCAAGCTTCTGGCTATGTGCGCGCAAGTATTCGCGACATGGCGAGTTACCTGCGGCTATACCTGAACAACGGGGGAGGGGTCGTAAGCTCGGATGCCGTGAATCGCATGGTGTGGAATCGTGTGCCGGACCCCGCCGGCGACACGTTCTACGGCATGGGCTGGACCACGTACGCGGATGATGACGGCTTGCTCGTGATGTCCCACGATGGTGACGTCGAGAACCACGTGGCGCGCATGGTGGTGATTCCCGAGGAGGACGTCGCCGTGGTGATCATGGCGGACGAGAACGACGTGGTTGGCGGCAACGGGGCGTTTTGGGACATGGGCGACGGCGTGCTGTCGCTGGCGCGTGGCTTTGAAGCTGACGCGGCTATAACCCCGGAGGACGCCGATGCGTCTCGCGAGACCCACATCGAATTCGATGCGGCATACGCGTTTGCCGTGGGCGCGTGCGCTATGCCGCTCGTGCTGCGACGCCGCTGGCGGCGGAAGATGACGCGAGCACGCGGCTTCGAGCGTGCCGTGCGCGTCGCCTGGGCCCTGACGCTTCACGTGGGAGTGCCCGCCCTTATCGCGTGGCTGCCCACGACGACCGGCATGCGCCTGCGTGACTTCGCCAGCTTCTACCCCGAGCAGGTTGCCGTTGGCGGCGCGTGCGTCGCGCTGCTCGCGGCGGGGGGGCTAGCGAAGCTATGCAGCGAGGTGGGTTTGCGGGCTGCGGGGGAATCGTGTGCGATGTCATTGTGGGATGGGCTACGCCTGAGATGCTGGCATTTGAGGGAGAAGAATCGACACTTCTTCTGAGGCTTGTTCTGGCTGTTCTTGACCGGATGTATGCGCGCTTGTCCGCCTCTTTGTTAGGTGATATTGCGAGGTATTGTGCGGTAACTTAATGTCCAGAAGCGCCGCTAGTATCTATCTCATGTACGTAGACTGATTTGTTCCTCGCACGCAGGACATGTGTTCAACGATTCAAACAACCGTTCACGGGAAGAGCGCACGGTCAGAGTGGGAGGGTGGGACACAGCGACTATCCTGAAAACAAAGGAGCCTCCCATGGGAGGCTCCAGGCGAAGTCAAATTGCCCCCTACGAGGCGTCCTCCCTAGAGAGGACATTTTTGGCAAAGCCGTATTTTGACTCGCAGTGTCGATCCGACTGGTAATCGGAGGACACCCAGACTGTATCACGACCGAGGGGAAGAGTTGCCGTGAATCTCAGAAACTACGGCGGACGTTATAGCATCGGCCTTGATATGGGCACGGGCTCCGTTGGTTGGTCGGTGGTCGATGAACAGGGCAAGTTGCTCCACTTCAAGAAGCAGCCTACGTGGGGTAGTAGGCTCTTCGATAGCGCGCAGCCTGCGTCAGAGGCACGCGTCCACCGTGGGCAGCGTCGTCGTTACGTTCGCCGTCGTTGGCGCCTCAACCTTCTCCAGGATCTCTTCGGCGAAGAGATGAGTCAGGTTGATCCCGAGTTCTTTACGCGCCTGAACATGTCCCGCCTCGTTGATGGGGATCCCATTTTCAATGGCGATGACTTTACGATTGACGACTATTACAGGCGTTTCCCCACCATTTATCACCTTCGCAAGTGGCTGATGGAGACGGATGAGAAGGCTGATCTTCGCCTCGTCTACCTTGCCATGCACAACATCGTCAAGCACCGTGGCAACTTCCTTCGTGAGGACGAGAAGAACCTGAAGTCAAAGGATGCGAATCCCGCAAAGGCATCCAAGGCGTTCTACTCTGCTCTCAAGGAGTGGTGTGCTGCCCATGACTACAGCGAGCCTGCGGATAAGAGTGCGCAGCTTACCAAGATTCTGCTTAACGAGGAAAAGCTAAACCGCTCCTCCCTCGTCCAGGAGATTGTGCCCCTCGTTGTCATCTCTGGAGCGGAGAACCTTGACCCCAAGAGGGCTTCCAAGGCATTCGCCAATGCGATGCTTGGTCTCGCCGCTGAGTTTAAGGATATCTTTGGCGACTTTGCCTGTGAGAAGACGAAGGTCTCTCTTGGTGCCGAGGAGGACTTCGACGCTCTTAAGGAGGCGTGCCCGGACGATAGCGTCGAGCTGCTTGACGCGCTTTGTGGCGTCTACTCTGCCTTCGTGCTCCAGGGGCTGCTCTCCTATGCTCCCGGCGAAAGCATCTCTGCCAACATGATTAAGAAGTGCGAGCAGTATGACGCTGACCTGGAGATCCTCAAGGGTCTAGTGCGCGAATACTGCTCCAAGGAGGAATGCAAGGCGTTTTTCCGTGGCCCCACCTACCACGAGCTTGACGCTGAGGATTCCTCTGAGGACTACAGCTATGACAAGGCCCAGGGATACACTGCCTACAACCTGCACAAGCTTGGCTATGACGATTTCAAAAAGGAAGTCGAAAAGCTATTCAAGGGGACGGGTGCGACCTCAGACGAGCGCTATGTGGACATGATTGCTCGCTTCGAGAGGCAGCAATTCCTCCGCAGGCTCAAGACGAGCGACAACGGCTCGATTTACTACCAGCTTCACCTCGAAGAGCTTAAGGTAATCATCGAGAATCAGAGCCGCTTCTACCCGTTCCTCAAGCGCGATGCCGCGAAGATCGAGAGCCTGGTCTCCTTCCGCATCCCGTATTACGTCGGACCGTTGACGGGCAAGAACGCTCGTCAGGACGCTCACGGCAAGAACCGCTTCCAGTGGTCGGAGCGAAAGCCCGGTATGGAGGATGCGGTTATCACTCCATGGAACTGGGACCAGGTCATCGACAAGAACAAGAGTGCTGAGAAGTTCATCCTGCGCATGACGGGCGACTGCACCTATCTCGCAGGCGAGAAGACTCTGCCCAAGTGCTCGCTGCTTTACGAGGAGTTCTGCGTTCTCAATGAGCTTAACGGTGTGCGCTGGAGCGATGACGGCGACGACTGGCGTCGCCTTGACGCCGCGCAGCGCGAGGGCATCATCAACGATCTCTTCCACAAGTCTCGCCGCGTTACGTATAAGAAGATTGCCGACTGGCTTGTGCGGCAAGGCGACGCGACCAACCCTCGCGTCAGGGGAGGCCAGGGCGAGTCTGCGCTCGAGTCGAACCTGGGCTCTCTGATCTTCTTTACCAAGGATATATTCCCCGGCGAAGAAATCGTTCCCGGCACCAGGCTCTACAAGGACGTCGAGACCATCATCCTGTGGAATACGCTGTTCGAAGACCGCGCAATTCTGCGAGAGAAGCTTGAAAGCGAATTCGGGCAGTCGGGCAAGGGGCTGCTGAGCGATGCACAGATAAAGGCCATCTGCAAGAAACGCTTTACGGGATGGGGCAGGCTCTCTGAGAAGTTCCTCTGCGAACTCAAGGTCGACGCCCAGAATGGCCGCAAGGTTTCCATCATGGATGTCCTTCGCGAGGGTAACCCGAACTCGACCCGCCGTAATGGCGAGACAATGGTGATGATGGAGGTTCTCCGCGACGAGGACCTTGGGTTCCAGAAGGCGGTCGACGCCGCGAACAGGGCCCACTACGCCAAAGAGGGAAGTATCCTTGGTGTCAATGACCTACCGGGATCACCTGCGATTCGCAGGAGCCTGAACCAGGCGATCCGCATCGTGGATGAAATCGCGGGCATTGCGGGCCACGCGCCCGAGAACATTTTCATCGAAGTCACGCGTGATGAGGACGAGAGGAACAAGGGCAAGAGGACGAAGCGCCGCTATGAGCAACTGAAGGTTGCTCTTGAGACCTTTAAGAACGAGAATCCTCAGATCTGGGACGCTCAGATTTGGGATGAGTTCAGGAGGATTACGCCTGCCGATCTTGACGAGCGACTCACGCTTTACTTCATGCAGCGTGGTAAGTGTCTGTACTCCGGTCGCCCCATCAAAATCGAGCAGCTTTCGAACGCTGGCCTTTATGAGGTTGATCACATCATTCCTCGTGCCTATATCAAGGATGACAGCCTAGAGAATAAGGCGCTGGTATATCGCGAGGAGAACCAGCGTAAGACGGACGAGCTCCTGCTTGATGAGAGCATCAGGCGCAATATGAGCTCCGAGTGGCGCACTCTGCATGATGCGGGCCTTATCGGCGACAAGAAGTTCAATAACCTTCTGCGCTCTCACATCAGCGAGGGTGCGATGAGGGGCTTTATCGCTCGACAGATTGTCGAAACCTCTCAGATGGTCAAGTTGACGCAGTCGCTTCTTGAGGCTCGCTATGCCAATGCTGGCACGAAGGTCGTTCCCGTGAAGGCAAGCATGTCTCACAACCTGCGTGAAGCTGCCGGTTTCGTGAAGTGCCGCGAGGCCAACGACTTCCATCACGCCCACGACGCTTATCTCGCCTGTCGGGTTGGCCTTTTCATCCAGATGAGGCACCCCGGCATCTATGACAACCCGATTGGATACACGCGCGTCGTCAAGGACTACGTTCGCTCTCAGGCCGAGGAGTTCAACAAGAGGCATCAGATGCCGGGCTCGGCGGGATTCGTCATTAATAGCTTCATGAAGTCCGGCTTCGACAAGGAGACCGGTGAGATTTTCCGCGACGGCTGGGATGCGGAGGCCGAGCTCGAGGGCATGCGCCGTGCCCTCAACTATCGCCAGTGCTACATCTCGCGCATGCCCGAGGAGGACACGGGCGTGTTCTGGAACGCGACGATTTACTCTCCTCGTAACCCGAAGATGGGCCCCAAGCTTGCGCTTCCGGTTAAACAGGGGCTCGACCCCAAGCAGTTTGGCGGCTTCTCAAGCCAGCAGTTTGCGTACTTCTTCATCTACGAGGCGAAGAAGAAGGGTAAGCCGTGCTTCCAGTTTGCCGAAGTGCCGGTGTGGCTTGCAGGGAGGGTCGGATCTTGTCCCGATGCCCTTGCCGACTATGCTGCGGAGCTGGCGCAGGCCGCCGGCCTCGAGTTTGTACGCATCGAACGAGCGAAGATCTATAAGAAGCAGCTGATCGAGCTGAATGGAGAGAGGTTTGTCCTGAGAGGGAAGAAAGAGCTGCTTTCGGCAAACGAGCTCGCTTTTACGCTTGCAGAACTATCGACATTTAAAGAAGATTCTTCTTCTGAAGAAATTGATTCCGTGCTTCGCTCCATTTCGTCATCTTCTTCAGTCGTCGGAAAGAGAGTGGCTCGGCTGCTTGACCTACCGACGCTGGGAGAGCGTGCGGTGTCTCTCGGTGTAGACGAAAAACGTGGCCTATTGAGGTCCCTATGTCCAGTTCTCAATGGGTCGAATGACAGAATTGATCTTTCGCTAATTGGTGGCCCTAAGCGAACGGGCACGCTTCAGGTCTCGTTTACGGGCCTGCTCAACAACGTCGAAGTCGACTTTGAAATCATCGATCAGTCCGTTACCGGCATGTTTGAAAGGAAGACTCGTGTCGGGCTTTAGGAGCGTTGTCATCGAAAGCCCCTGCAAGCTGTCATATAAGGGTGGCTATATGGTCGTTCGCAAGGAGGACGATACGGCCAAGGTCCACCTATCTGAATTCCATACCTTGGTGCTTCATACCAATCAGGCGTATATCAGTGCTTACCTGATGTCTGAGCTTGCCAAGTCGAAGATTTCGCTTGTCGTGTCCGACGAGCGCCATGACCCCGTGGGGCAGTACCTCCCGCTGTATGGCGCCCACAATACAAGTGGCAGAATCGATGAACAGCTTGAATGGGGCCCTGTGGCGAAGAAGCAGGTCTGGCAGCGAATCGTAAGGGACAAGATTATGCATCAAGCCCATGTGCTGAGCGTAAGGGCGCGTGAAGAGGATGCCGTGTTGCTTGAGAGGGTTGCTGCTGAGGTTCGTTCGGGGGACAGCACACATCGCGAGGCGCATGCCGCGCATGTGTATTTCCGCTCCCTCTTCGGCCCTGAATTCTCTCGCGACGATGACGGGCCCATTAATGCGGCTCTGAACTACGGGTATGCCCTGCTGCTGTCTTCCGTGAATAGAGAGATTATCTCGAGAGGGTATCTCACCCAGGAGGGGATTTGCCACCATAACGATTTCAATCAGTTCAATCTGAGCTGCGATTTTATGGAACCGTTCAGACCGATTGTCGACCGAATCGTATTTGACAACATAGAAGGTGAGTTTACGAAGGACGACAAGTTGTTGCTTGTTGACATGCTCAACCAGGCGATTCCATACAGGGGTGGTTCATATCGAGTTGCTTCGGTGATCTCTCTGTACGTCAAAGACTGCCTCGACGCACTTTCGAAGCGGCTGTCGGTCGATGCTATTGAGCCTTTCGATGTCGTATGAATGAGTTCGGGAGGTCGCGCTTCATGAGACTTATCTGCCTCTTTGATCTGCCTGTCGAGACGGCAAAGCAGCGCAAAGACTATCGCCTGTTCAGGAAGTTCCTGCTTAAGGATGGCTATTTACCCCTTCAGGAGTCCGTCTACGCGAAGCTCGTGGTCAACGATGGGGCGGCGAGGCATGCTCTTGTCCGCCTTCGCAAGAATAGGCCGCCGGCTGGTCTTGTCCAGGTGCTCAAGGTCACGGAGACGCAGTTCTCGACGATGGAAGACATAACGGGAAAGCGTGAAGCTTATGACGAGGTAGACACGATGGAAGAGCTGTTGGTCCTATGAGACTCGTCTTCTCCGGTCTCGAGAACCCCATTGAGCTTATGCCTGGCAGGTGTTCGACGGTCGAGGTGGAAAATCAAACCCTCTTTACAAGGATTGCGCAGTCGATGCTGTCTGGAGAGGGATGCTATGCGGCCGAACCCTATTCCATCTGGGATGGAGAAGACGAGCTAAGGCCGAAGGACACTCTGCTAATGGTGGACAATCCTCTTAGCTTGCCTTGGGATGACCGTGCCTATATGGGTTCCATCGTTAAGCGTATCGAACGCGAGTATCTGGAAGATGAAGATCTTCGGCGGGTGGTTGAGGAACTCCAGGGATCACTCGCAACGAGATTGATGTCACTGGGGCTGGGCTTGAATGTCGATCTGGGATTCAGTCTAGAGTGGGACTTTAAGAGATACCTCAAATTCATGGGGTTCGGAGTAAGCTATCAGGGGAGTAAGTCGTTCCTTGATAACCTATTGAATTTTCTCTCTCTGGCTCTTGACTCAGGGGACAAGAGGGCCATCGCGTTCGTGAATCTAAAGACGTTTTTATCGAAAAACGATTTCGAAACCTTCCTGGAGCAGGTATCGTTTCTAAAAACAAGGGTTTTGCTTCTCGAGAACAAGCAGGACGCGAATCGGTATGAATACGAGCAAAAAAGAGCGATTGACCTGGATTTTATCGAGAGTTAGAGAACTGTTCCAGTCGGATTTGAACGTCCTTTGCAGTGGGGAATTTACGCCAATGGTTTTGGCGCAGTGTCGATCTGACTGGTAATCAAACCACAGGCCCGGGGCCCCCTTCGACGGCAGCGTTTTGGCGCAGTGTCGATCTGACTGGTAATCAAACGCTGGCGCGGACGAGGGCGACTGGGTCTCCGTTTTGGCGCAGTGTCGATCTGACTGGTAATCAAACGACCCCGACGAGGTGACGGACATCATGCAGGTTTTGGCGCAGTGTCGATCTGACTGGTAATCAAACCGAGGCGACCGTGCCACGCATCATGGCGGAGTTTTGGCGCAGTGTCGATCTGACTGGTAATCAAACGTGTGCCTCGGCTCAGGCGAGCTGCGCGACGTTTTGGCGCAGTGTCGATCTGACTGGTAATCAAACAGCCGACTTATAAATAAGCTTTCTTATATAGTTTTGGCGCAGTGTCGATCTGACTGGTAATCAAACAGCGTGGAGCCGTTTGTGCCGGGTGACACGTTTTGGCGCAGTGTCGATCTGACTGGTAATCAAACCCTGTCGTACCGGTATGTGTGCGCACGTCCGTTTTGGCGCAGTGTCGATCTGACTGGTAATCAAACTAGCGCGGGAAGAGGGCGGGAACCTTGAGGTTTTGGCGCAGTGTCGATCTGACTGGTAATCAAACCCCGGTGCCGTTGCCGCCCATGCCGTGGTAGTTTTGGCGCAGTGTCGATCTGACTGGTAATCAAGCGAGACTAACGATATAGAGGCGCCCAGACACCGATGGACTGTCCCTCGGTAGGAATCGCCTCCGAGGAAATCATATCGCGCATTTGGGCTATGGCGAATCATTATGATCGCGAACAAAAGAGTATTTGATCTCGACCTTATCGGGAACTGGAGAGCCGCCCCGATCTGATTCGAACTCTCTTTGCGGCGGTGAATTTGCGTCGACAGCTTTGGCCGTACTCGGTCTGGTCGGTGCTTAATCAAGAGAGTTATGACGGACCTTGCGTATGGCTTTCGCAGGCGGACGGCGTATGCCGTCCGGAGTCGACGGGCGTACGTGAATGCAGTGGAAGGGGAGCTCATAACCTGCGATGCGCAACACTGATTCGTCTCCCTCGGGGAAGTCGCTGAGAGTGAGCCATCCGCGATAGTTTCCAATGCGATCTTCGAGGTCGGGGTTGACTGGCATGCTCCACCCCTCCGACCTGGACGACCCCTGGAAGGGTCGTTGGGTCGCGGGCCAGGTGAGGGTAAGCGACGAGCCCCCGGGGCCGGCTATCGGGATGTCTCCGCCGACGCCTATCTCTCCTACGGGTGGCCCGCGTCGGCCGTCTGCGCCCCGGACGAGGCGGTCCGTGCCACCCTCGCGAGCCCCGGGTTCGCCGTCGTGCTGGAGGAGAGGGGCATACGCGCCGAGCCGGGCGGTGACGTCCG
>UQWE01000045.1 GCA_900544655.1 uncultured Coriobacteriaceae bacterium | reverse complement strand
CTGGCCCGCGACCTGCTGCGCGGAGGACTGCTGGTAGTACGTCTGGGTCGGCGGTTCAGGCGGAACCTGCTGCGTCGGCTGAGTGCCCGGATAGACCGGACCTTGGTTGTCAGTTGGCATGATCGCTCCCCGTTCTATATATGCGATTGCTCGCGAATTTCGCCTGTGACTGTTGTACCCTACCGCACCACACCGCCCAGCTTCAACGCCCATGAATCACAGTCGCGAAACAACGCTTGTAGGAGCCTGAAAACCATTCAGCCAGGAAGATGGAGCTGACATGGCGCCCACCCGCGCGCGGTCTGGCCTCCGCGTCTCCGCCCGCACGGCACGGCACCCGTCCACAAAAAAGGCGCGCCCAAAAGGACGCGCCCAGACGCAACCCAATACAAGCCTACACCTTGAACAGGTAGCCCACGCCACGAACGGTGACGATGTGGTTTGCCACCTGCGGGCCCACCTTAGAACGCACTCGACGGATGTGCACGTCGACCGTGCGCGTGCCACCGCAGTACTCGAAGCCCCAGACGCGGTGCAGCAACGTCTCGCGCGAGTAGGCACGCGAAGGATGCGTGGCGAGGAAGCTTAGCAGCGAGTACTCCATGAGGGTGAGGTCGACGGGCTTATCGTCGATGTAGATCTGGTACGTAGCAAGGTTGATGGTCATGTTGTCGATGACCACGATATCGCTCGGGGCGTTCTCCTCGCCGGGCCACAGGAGCTGCGTCATGCGCACCTCGAACTCGGCCTGACCAGCACTGGCGAGAATGAAGTCATTGCGGCCCTGAACGGGCATGCGCAGGCTGTCGAGCTTTTCCTCGTCCACAACGAGAAGCTCCGGAACGCAGCCGTTCTCGGCAGACCAGGCAGAGACGCGAGCAACGAAATCGCCCGTCACACCCGCGAGGTCGAGCGTCACGAGGCCAAAGTCGTTACCGCTGGCAATGGCCTGGTCGAAGGTGTCCGGCGTAGCCAGCAGAATGGAGATATCGAGCTCGTGAGAGAGCTCGCGCATGCGATCATGCAGGCGCGTGGTACGCGATATGAGAAGAACCTTCTTGTGATGCATGCCGGGTGCCCCTAATCCTCGACGGTTGAGAAGGTGCCCGTTAAGGCCACGTTACGATTCGACAAGCTTAACACGGCCGTCCCGGCCAAACCTTTTGGTTAGGCATAGTTTACACCGCCGCACGCCCCGTGTAATCAATTCGCAACGCTGTCTTTCGCGGTCCTATACGTCCTTGATATTGCCAAGAAACGCCTTGGTGCGCTCGTGCCGGGTGTGATCGAAGACCTCCTCGGGCGTTCCCTGCTCCACAATGACGCCGCCATCCATGAAGACGACGCGATCAGCGACATCGCGCGCGAAGCCCATCTCGTGAGTGACGACGATCATCGTCATGCCCTCGCGGGCGAGGTCGCGCATGACACCGAGGACGTCGCGGACGAGCTCCGGGTCAAGGGCGCTCGTCGCCTCATCGAACAGCATCACGTGCGGGTTCATAGCAAGCGCGCGGGCAATGGCCACGCGCTGCTGCTGACCACCGGAAAGCTGGCTCGGCATGAAGTCGACGCGATCGGCGAGACCCACCTTCGTGAGCTCCTCGACGGCGATGCGCTCGGCCTCCTCAGCGGTACGCTTAAGCACCTTCTGCTGAGCGAGCATGACGTTCTTCTTCACCGAGAGATGCGGGAAGAGGTTGAACTGCTGGAACACCATGCCGAGGTGGGTGCGGACCTCGTTGATGTCCACGTTCTTGCCGGTGATTTCGGTTCCCTCGACGGTGATGGTGCCGCTCGTTGGGGTCTCGAGCAGGTTGATGCAGCGCAGCATCGTGGACTTGCCCGAGCCCGAGGGGCCAAGCACCACGACGACCTCGCCGCGATGGACATCGAGGTCAATACCCTTCAGGATGACGTTCTCCCCGTCATAGGTCTTATGCAGGTCACGAATCTTGACGACCACCTCGTCCTTCTCGGCGGTCTTGGTCTCTTGGGCCTTCTCGGCCTGGGTCATATCAGCCATGGTGTCCCTTTACGCGATGTGATCGCCGTCGATAACGCCGGCTTCCTTGAGGGTCTTCTTGCGGCGCTTGCCAGCATCCGTTCCGAGCATGCGCGACTCAAGCATACTCACGACGCGAGCAAGCGGGATCGTCACCACGAGATAGAAGAGGGCGGCAACGATGTAGGGCGTGATCGAGCCGGTGGAAGCGACGATCGTCTTCGAGTACATGACGACCTCCATGACACCCACCGCAGCGAGCAGCGACGTGTCCTTGTAGAGCAGGATAAACTCGCTCGTCATCGTCGGGAGGACGTTGCGGAAGGTCTGGGGGATGATGACGTAGATCATCGTCTGTGCCGCAGTCATGCCAAGGGACCTCGCAGCCTCGTTCTGGCCCTTGCTAATCGACTGGATGCCAGCGCGGAAGATCTCGCACAGGTAGGCGGCGGAGTTCATCGCCAGAACGATGACGCCAAGCGGATAGCTCGGGATCTTGACGCCAGCAAGAGGCAAGCCAAAGAACGCGATGTAAATCTGCAGGAACGCCGGCGTGCCACGAATGATGTTCACGTAGAAGCTCGCGACCCCGCGCAGAACGCGCGAGTGGGAGATACGCATCAGCGCCAGGATGAAGCCGAAGGGAATCGCAAACGGAAACGCCACGAGGACGATGGCGAGCGCCATGAGGAAGCCCTGGAAGACCGAGGGGATGCTCGAGACGAGGATGGGCGGGTTGAGGAAGAGGCGCAGGAACGTGTTCTCGTTCCACTTCTTCACCCAGTCCTGCTGCTTAAGCCAGGTGGCGGCACCATCCCACATCGAGACGCCCGTGACCGTGATGGAAGGCACGTCAGAGAGCTCCTTGGTGGAGCCATCGGCGAGCTCATAGGAGGCCTGGATCTTTTCTTCTCCACCGGCGGTGGGGAACTTCACCTTGTAGACCTCGAGGCGGATGTAGGAGCCGGCGGGCGCCGCCTCGTCAAGGTCGAACGTGAGCGCCTGGCCATTGGCGGAGACCTCGACGGAAGGACGCTCGCGGTCCATGAGGTCAGCGCCGGAGAGCAGCGTCACGCGAGCGTCATCCGTTCCAAACGAGGTGCCCTCGGGCAGGGTCAGCGTGACGCTCTTGACCTGTTCGGAGGAATCCGCCTGACCCTCCCAGGTAATGCGCGTCTCGGAACCGCCAAAGACGTCGCTCGAACCGCTCGCGTTGGGCTTGGCCGTGCACTTCGCGGTCTCGAGCGCGCAGGCGGGCACGGGGGCCACGAACGTGAGGGCGCACGCAGCCACGATGGCCGCGAGCGCGAGGGTAAGCGAGCGCTTCACGCCGGCGAGGTTCCTCTTGTCAGTGTTGTCGAACATGTTCATCCGTTCCATCCAGCTGTCGTTTGCGGGCAGCCCACCGCCACGCGCGCTCGCGCGCAAAGCCGTGGGTTGCCCGCAAACGGCAAACGCCCCTCCGCCACGGCGGACGGAGGGGCGCCGCAAAGCGATCTCGTTAGCCGAAGTACTTGTTCACGATGCTGTCGAGGGTGCCGTCATCGGTGATGGCAGCGAGAGCGCCGTTGACGGCGTCGAGCAGGGCGCCGTTGTCCTTGCTGACGGCGACGCCGTACTCCTCGCCCGTGGCGATCTCCTTGATGACCTGGGCATCAGTGTAGGACTCAGAAACCATCTTGGCACCGACGGCCTTGTTGGTGATGACGGCGTTGGCCTGGCCAGCCTGCATCGCGGCAAAGGCATCCGTGGCGTTGCCGTAGGGCTGGGTGGTGGCGTTGGGGAAGTTCTCCTGAGCATAGGACTCGCCCGTGGTGCCGGACTGGACGGCAATGGTGACGCCAGCCTGGTTGAGGGCATCGGCGTAAGTATCCGCCGTGATGTCAGCGTTGGCCTTCATGGCGACAACGGCGAGGTCATCGATATAGTAGGAATCGGAGAAGTCGACCTGCTCCTCGCGATCCGGATCAATCGTGATGCCAGAGATGCCGAGGTCAACCTGGCCACCAGCGGCGACAGCCGGAACGATGGCGTCAAACTGCAGGGTCTTCATCTCGAGCTCGAGGCCAAGCTTGTCAGCGAGTGCCTGGGCAAGGTCGATGTCGAGACCGACGTACTGGTCATTCTCGAGGTTCTCGAACGGCGGGAAATCCGGCGAGGTGCCAACGGTGAGCTTGCCATCGGTGACGAGGCCAAGGCCGGCATCGGCGGCAGCAGAGGAGGCGGCGGCAGTGGTGGCGACGGCAGTGGTGGCGACGCTGCCCGAGCCACCGCAACCGACAAGACCCATCATGCCGGCAAAAAGGCCAGCGGTGGCGACGAACTCACGCCTGCTCATGTTCTTTTTCATGTAAATCCCCTTCCTTCGCGCCTAACGGCGCGGTTATTGACGCATGGATACGGGCGCAAAACCACCCGCGCCCGGAGGCGCCGTTCCCTGGAGCTCTTGCCCCGCCGCAAAGATGCAACTAACTAGTCACATACTCGCGATTGGTTTCCCATTGTAGTCATTTCAATGCATTACAGATGCTAAATATTCTATTTCTTGCATATTTCGAACAAGATACATACTGTCCGTGTATTTTATGCGGCCGTATGGATACTTCCGGAGCACCCTCTAACAAAAGCGGAACGCCATCCATCCCGCGATGAGTGGCGTTCCTGTCAATTCATCTCGGCGCAAGTTCGCACGCGGGCGCGAATGCCTGTGGCCCCACGCGAGCTCGCATGCAAGCCACACAGGCCCTCCAGCCCCTTAGAAGCCTCCGTAGTAGTGGCGAAGCTCCCAGTCGGTCACGGTCTGCGAGTACTCGGCCCACTCGCGGCGCTTCTCCTCGAGGAAGTAGTTGAAGATGTGGTCACCGAGTGTCTCGTGCACGAACTCGGAGTTCTCGAACTCGCGGATGGCCTCGCCAAGATCGCGAGGAAGGCGCGCAGCGCCGGACTCGGCAAGCTGGTCGAACGGCACGGTCGACTCGGGCGGCAGAGGCAGCTCGTCGGCGATGCCCCTCATGCCGGCGGCAAGCGTAACGGCCATGATGAGGTAGGGATTGCAGGTGGGATCCGGACCACGGAGCTCGATGCGGCGGCTCAGCTCCTTACCCGGCTTATAGGTGGGAACGCGCACGAACGCGGAGCGGTTCCTCGAACCCCAGGTGGCATAGCACGGAACCTCGCCGTTGGGCACAAGACGCTTGTAGGAGTTGACGGTGGGATTCGTGATAAGCGCGAACTCCGGAGCGTACTTAAGGATGCCCGCAACGTAGTGCTGGGCCGTCTTCGAGAGGTGGTGGATCGAGCCCTCTCCCCTCGCCCAGAACAGGTTGTTGCCGTCATGATCGAACAGCGACTGGTAGAGGAACATGGCCGAGCCGGGAATGCCCGAGAGCGGCTTGGGCATGAACGAGGCGAACAGGCCATGCGAGAATGCCGTCTGCTTGATGACGAGACGAGCCGTCATGATGTTGTCGGCGCAGGTGATGGCCTCGGAGTAGCGAAGCGACACGCCGTTCTGCGACGGAGCCAGCGCATGATAGGAGTACTCGACCGGCACGGACATCTGCTCGAGAGCGAGGGTCAGGTCGCGACGGAGGTCGCGGGCGGAGTCCTCGGGCGTGAGGTCAAAATAGCCGGCGTTATCGAGCGGGGCCGGAACGGCAGAGCCGTTGGAGACCGTCGTGTCCTCCTTGAAGTAGAAGAACTGGATCTCAGGGCTGACGTTCATGACGTAGCCGGCCTTGTCCGCCTCGCGGAACTGGCGCAGCAGGCAGGCACGCGGATCGCCCAGGAAGGGCTCGCGCTGAGGGGTCCTGATGTCGCAGAAGATGCGGGCGACGCCGCTCTCGGAGGGGCGCCACGGCAGGACCTGGAAGGTCGCCGCATCTGGGAACGCCAGCATATCGGACTCCTCGAGGGAGGAGAAGCCCTTCACCGCAGAGCCATCGAAGCCAATGCCCTCCTCGAAAGCCTCCTCGAGGTCCTCGGGAGAGATGGCGAAGGACTTGAGGTTGCCGAGCACGTCTGTGAACCACAGACGCACGAAGCGAATGTCGCGCTCCTCGATGGAGCGCAGTACGAAATCGATGTTCTGCTCGTTAGTCATCGAGCTACCTCGCAGACGGACGCAGGATTAGCAAGAATGGGACCGGTAAGGCTAAACCTAGTTGTGCCAGTGTACGCAACAACTTTCCCACAGGCGTGTTACGGAGCTGTTACCCTTACCGAACCTCCCCGACAATCGAATTTTTGCCATCGGCGAACGGTAGCGTCATCTCGGCGAGGCGCCTTGACCGGGCACTTCGACCGAACACGAGAGTCATGCGGGGAGATACGAACCCGTCAGGTCTGCGAACAAGTGCCTCACTCAAGCGAGGTGCGAACCCACCTGCGTCACGGCTAGGCGCCCTTCTCCGCCTTGTAGCGCTCCGCTGCGGCGGCGGCACTCGCCATGAGCTTGGCACTCTCCTTGCAATGGCCGCCCTTGCCCGCATTGCACGAGCCACCCGAGGCGCAGTCCGCGCACTCACCGCTCTTGGCCCCGCGAATCATAGAGCGAACGCACAGAGCGAAGACGGCAAGCACCACAAGGATGATGATCAGATCAATGGGACTCATTTCGCATCCCTTCTCGTAGCTAGGGTATTCCGATGTCGTCGCCGGGCAAGACCAAGCCGAGCATCAGCCGGGCAGGCTATGCGAGGCCAACTCGCCCGGCGGCACGAGGCGCGGCACCGCGCCGTTCCGAGTCTCATCTCCACGCACGGTATGCACCATACCGGAGCACATAAGTTTACTTTTGTTAACTATAGGCATCGCAACCGTCTCATGCAAGCAGCAACGGCCGCGTAAGCAGGAATACCCTACGCGAACAAGACGTCGGTCGAGCCGGGCCGCCCCCATTCCGGAGTAAGCTCTCCCCAGGTATTCCGTCAGGGCGATATACTGTAGAGACGCTGGCGCTATGCAGTTTCGCGCCCTCCTCACCCACGACCGCGGGAAGGTCTGCCGCACAGCCAGGGGGTGCTCATGGCATACATCGAGTTCGACCACGTAGTGAAGGCATACGGGTCTGGCGCGACCGAGGTTCATGCCCTCGACGACGCGAGCTTCGCCGTCGAGAAGGGCGAGCTCGCCGTGATTCTCGGCGCTTCGGGCGCCGGCAAGACCACCGCCCTCAACATCCTGGGCGGCATGGACACCGCCACCTCGGGCCGCGTCGTGGTCGACGGCCGCGACATCACGCGCGCGAGCGAGAATGACCTCGTCGAGTATCGCCGCGCGGACGTGGGCTTCGTATTCCAGTTCTACAACCTCGTACCCAACCTCACCGCCCTCGAGAACGTCGAGCTCGCAGCCCAGATTTGCCCGGATTCTCTCGACGCGCGCGAGACCCTGGAGAAGGTCGGCCTCGCCAACAGGCTCTCAAACTTCCCCGCCCAGCTCTCCGGTGGCGAGCAGCAGCGCGTCTCCATCGCGCGCGCCGTCGCCAAGAACCCGAAGCTTCTCCTCTGCGATGAGCCCACGGGCGCACTCGACTACGTGACCGGCAAGCAGATTCTCCAGTTGCTCCAGGACACCTGCCGCAAGGATGGCATCACCGTCGTCCTCATCACGCACAACGCCGCCCTCGCCCCCATGGCAGACCGCCTCATCAGGTTCAAGAGCGGCAAGGTTATAGAGATGAGCGTCAACCCCTCCCCCACGCCGATCAACCAGATCGAGTGGTAGCCGGATCGCGCTCCGCGCAAGGCAAACGCCCCACGTGCAACACGAAACGCCAGCTCACAAGCACGGAAAGAGAGGCCCATGCGCTCTGCCCTCGCCACAGACACCCTGCGCACCATCCGCAATAGCGCCAAGCGCTTCGTCTCGCTTGCCGCGATCTGCGTGCTCGGCGTGACGATGCTCGTCGGCCTCACGATCGCATGCAGGGACCTTCGCCTCTCCGCAGACAAGTTCTTTGACCAGCAGCGGCTCTATGACGTGAGCGTGCAGTCAACGCTTGGCCTCACGGAGGACGACGTCAACGCCCTCGCGGCGCTCGATAGCGTCGAGGAGGCCGAGGGTAGCTGGAGCGAAACCGCCTACACCACGATCGACGGCGCCCACACCTCAGTCTCGGTGAACGCCTTTGAGACCGGCGGCATGAACCAGCCCTACCTCGAGGAGGGTCACCTCCCCGAGAACGCGGACGAAGTCGCCGTCACGCGGGACTACCTCGACGCCACCGGCAAGCGAGTGGGAGACACGCTCGCCTTTGGCGTCAACGCAGACGACACGACATGGGCACCCGCCGACACGGCCCAACCGCAGACGGATGCCGATGATGACACCGAGGACCTCGACAGCCTCGAGCTCGACAGCGAAGACGAGCGAAACAACGAGCTCTTCGCCCGTCACGCCTACACGATCACCGCCTGCGTCACCGATCCAACCAACGTCTCCGCCAAAAACGGCTCCTCGTCATTCCGCTCCTCCGGCCCGAAGTACAGCTTCTTCGTACCCGCGAGCGCCGCTACCGCTGAGGCCTATTCCGTCGTCTACCTGCGCGCCGCCGGCGCCGCTGAGCTCTCCTGCTTCTCCCAGAAGTACAAGAACGTCATGGACCGCGTGACAAGCGATGCCGAGGGCATCAAGGCAGAGCGCGAGGCCGCGCGCGACGCGGAGATTCGCGGCGACGCCAACGCCCGCATCGACGATGCCGAGCAGACCGCCAACGACAGGTTCGCCGAGGCCGAAGACAAACTCGCCGAAGCCCAGAAGGCCATCGACGACGCCATTGCCCAAATCGAATTCGGCCGCAGCGAGCTCGCGGAGCAGAAGGCGTCCGCACTCGACCAGCTTGCCGAGGCCCAGGCAAAGATCGACTCCGGCCGGGCCCAGCTCGAAGACCCCGCGACCCGCGATCAGGCCGTCAAGCAGGCAAAGGCCGCCGCGATTTGCGCCCTCGAAGAGAGCGATCAGTACAAGCAGCTCGTCTCAACGCGCGACGCCCTCGTCCAGACCAAACAGAACTATGACGCGCTCGTCGACGCCAAGGCGCAGCTCGAGGAAACACAGGGCCAGCTTGAAACAGCCATAGGCCAGCTCAAGCAAGGCAAGGACGAACTCGAGACCGCAAGGAACACGCTCGAGCAGCGCATCGCCCAGCTCAAGGCGCTGGGCCTTCCTACGGATGACCTCGAGGCCAAGCTCACCGAGGTCGAGGGTAAGATCGCGAAGCTCGACACGCAGCTCGCGGAGGTTGAGGCGCGGCGCGCCCAGGTCGAGGCCCAGCTTGGCACCGTGAACGACGGCATCACCACCATCACCGCAGCACTTGCCCTCCAGAGCCTCACGCCCGAAGCGCTCGAGCCCACCATCACCCAACTCGAGGCCGGCATG
>UQWE01000044.1 GCA_900544655.1 uncultured Coriobacteriaceae bacterium | reverse complement strand
CGAAGGTCTCCGCCGGCTTGGCGGCTGCGACCTCCTCCTCCGTCATGTCCTCGTCCTCAGCCTTGGCCTTCGCGGCGGCCTTGCCAGTCGAGGTCTCTGCGACGTTCTGGATCGGGTCGATGATCTCGGACTGGACGACCTTGGTCACGCCCTCCTGCGCGGTACGGAACTGGCGCAGGGCACGGCCGATGGTGCGCCCCATGCCGGGTAGCTTGTCAGGCCCGAACAACAAGAACGCGAACAGGATGATGAGAAAGAGCTCTTGATTTCCGATGCCGAACACGAATGCCTCCTTGGGCGTCTAGACCCGAGAACGATGGGTGTGATTAGTCTTCCACGTTGAGCTGACGCTCGACGCCAAGAAGGCCGAGCACACGCTTGACGTTTGCCTGCGGATGAGCGACGGAGAAGGCCACTCCCGCCTCCTGCGCGCGGGTGGCGGCGCCCACGAGCACGCCAATCCCGGTCGAGTCAATGTAGGAAACCCCCGCAAGATCGACGGAAACCGCCGCGGGAGCCACCTCGAGCGCGGAATCCACCGCCTCGCGAAGCTCGCCCGCGTTCGACACGTCAACCTCACCCACAACGGTGACGAGGGTCTTGCCCGCCTTCTCAGCGTTTGTGATGGAAAGATCCATGTCCTCCCCTTTCCTATTCCGCAGCCGACGTCGTGGCGGCAGAGGTAAGGGACCGGAGCTGCGACGTTGCGTAGCTCTGAAGTCCATAAGTGTTGTCAGGATCGACCTCGAGCGCCTTGTTGAAGGCATCCGTGGCCTTTTCAGTCTCTCCGGTCTCCTGGTACATCATTCCCAGATTGGTCCATGCCGGAGCATAATCACCGACACTCTTGGTGAAATCCTCAATGGCCTTGATGGCGCCAGACTGATCGCCAAGATAGTACTGGCAAAGCGCCCTGTTCACACGCGCGGCGCTTGCGTCCTCGAGCTCGAGGTATGAATCGTAGTAGCCCTCAGCCGTGGTGAGCAACTCCCTTATGTGGGCTTGGTCGTCATCACTCGAGGCATAGTTCCTGGCGGTACTACCCCAGTTCAGGTAGTTGTTCGCAAGGTTGATGAGGGCGGCCTTGTCGTCCGGGGAATCCTTGAGCTTCTCCTCGAGCGGGGAGACGATGGACTGGTAGTGCTCATCCAGGTCATTCATATACGTGTTGGTCGTCTTGGCGTCAGAGGTGGAGGCATCAATCGCCGCGGCGGAGGTGGCTGCCGCGGTTGTAGCGGTCGCGGCAGAAGCCTTGCTCTTCTGGATACCGGAGATGATGGCGGAAAGGGACGGCAGCAGGATTGAACCCACCATGATGATGGACGCGATCACGACGCCAATGACCACGGCAGGACGGCGCCTCGACGGTGTCACCGTGCGCACGGGAGTCTGATCCTCGGCGGACGACATGCTGCGGCTACGGCCGCGGCCGGTCGTGCCTAGGCCCTTGCCCGCGGCTTCCTCGCCCTTGACGGTCGACTCGCGCGTAGAAGCCTCGTCTGTCTTCTTTGGCTTCAATGCCATCGATGAGCGTCCTTCCTGCCCGCAATCGGGCAATTCCCCTTGATGCAGGTGCGCCCGGGCCAGGGCCTGGGCGCACACATTCTGCGTATTCTACCTCACGTGCGCGCCGACGCCGCCTAGCGCGCCTCGCGAGCGAGTCGTGCCGACACGAGGCGCACACAGGTCACGAAGACATCGAGCGCGGCGCCGAGGTCCTCAAGGCTGGGATACGAAGGAGCGATGCGAATGTTCGTGTCGTCCGGGTCCTTGCCATAAGGCCAGGTAGCGCCTGCAGGCGTCATCTTGACGCCAAGCTCCTCGGCAAGGGCGACAATCTTCTTCGCGGAGCCCTTGGGACCATCGAAGGAAACGAAGTAGCCGCCACGCGGGTGAGACCAGGTGGCACACTCGAGGTCGCCCAGACCGCTCTCGAGCTTCTCGTCCACGAGTTCGAAGCGCGGGGCAAGAATCCTCGCGTGCTCGACCATGTGAGCGCGGACGCCATCCGCATCGCCAAACCAACGAACGTGCGCAAGCTGCATGAGCTTGTCAGAGCAGACGCGCTCCACGTTGAAGGTCTTGCGGAGGTCGGCGATGTCGGCAGGACTGGCGACGACACAGGCAATGCCGCTGCCCGGGAAGGTCACCTTACTCGTCGAGGCAAACTCGTAGACGAGGTTATCGTGATCCTCCGCAGCGATCGCACCGAAGATGTCGAGCAAGTAGTCCGGCTCCTCGTTGAGATCGTGAATCGCGTAGGCGTTGTCCCAGAAGATGCGGAAGTCCGGTGCGGCGGGCCTGAGGGCGGCGAAGCGGCGAACGACTTCATCCGAGTAGGTGACGCCCGTGGGGTTCGAGTACTTGGGAACGCACCAGATGCCCTTGACCGTCGGATCGTTCTCGACGAGGCGCACGACCTCGTCCATGTCGGGGCCCTCCGGCGTCATGCGAATGGGCACGTTCGTGTAGCCCACGGAGGCGCTGACTGCGAAGTGGCGATCATAGCCGGGCGACGGGCACAGGAACTTGAGCGGGCCGCGGGCGGCCTGAACCGCATGGGGCTCGCAGCCGCGAACGCCGTGGATCCAGCCATGGACGACGACGTCGTGCATGATGTTCAGACTCGAAGATCCACCGAGGATGAGATTGTCCGCGTCGACGCCAAGAAGATCCGCCATGAGACGGCGAGCCGCGGGGAGACCATCAGGGCAACCATAGTTGCCGGCGTCTACACCCCCATCGACGAGGTCGGTGGACGAGGTGAGCACGTCGAGCATGGGGCGAGAAAGGTCGACCTGCTCCGGGCTCGGCTTGCCGCGGGCCATATCGAGCTTGAGGCCACGAGCGCGGAGCTTTTCCGCCTCCGCCTCGAGTTGGGCGATTTGCTCGTCAAGCTCTTCGTTCGTCATCTGCTCGTAGACACTTGCCATGCTCGTCTCCGTTCGTCGACGCCTGGTTCTGCCCGTTCTTGTGCTTAAGCTCGCACAGCGCCGATACGCCGGACGCGATCCAGTCCGCATGACATTCGCGGACCAGCCGCGGGACAGCCACTCGCGAACCGCCCGCAGGGGGGGGCAGCGGTGCAGCCCCACACCTGAAATACTCCGCGCTAGCGTTGTGCTTACGTTCATTCGAGTATAGAGAGAAATAATCGTTATGGAACGCGAAGTGGCGAAGCGCACGTTACGAGAGAGCGAATGGCGTCCGCGGCTGCTACCATAGTGCCCATGGAAAAGCCTCCATACATACCAAACTCTGACGAGTACGGCGAGCTCCAGCACTTCGTTGATGCGCTGTTCATGAGCGAGCGCTTCGTGGACAACCTCGACGTTCAGGTCATGGCGGAGACATTTGACCTCCCGTATGACCTGCTTGAGGTCGTTGACATGCTGCCGAGCGGCGTCTATGAGCACCCCCGTCTCGCAGACCAGCTTAACTCCGCTCTCGTCGCCCACGGTTGGACCCAGCGCTTCGGCACCGTGGAGTAACGCGACGCCCTAAGAGCGACGCAACCACCACCGCGGACGTCGCAGGCACACCACGTGCACCGCCAGCCGTCAGCTCAGACACGTTAACCCCATCGAGGGCACATCGCATGCCACGAACGCGTCGGTCTAGCGCGGCCATCGCGGGTTCAGCACATAAAAAGGCGGGTCCTCCGTGGTTGGAAGACCCGCCCGCACGCCATACCAAGTCATCCGGCGCTTAGCCGTCCGACACGCTCGTGGCTCTTAATCCTCGTCAGCCTCAGGCTCGACGGGCTTCTTGGTCGCGGCAAGGATGAAGGCGCTGCCCACGGAGGCACTCGCGACAGAACACGCAAGAATGGCGCACTTGGCCGCAAGCACCTCGGCCTCGCTCACGAACGCAAGACCCGCGATGAGGATGGACATCGTGAAGCCAAGACCACCCATGAGGCCCACGCCGACGATCTGCTTCCAGTCGACGCCCTTCGGCAGCTTGGCGAAACCAATCTTCACCAGCAGGAAGGTCACACCGATGATGCCAATCGGCTTACCCAAGAACGCACCCAGGAAGACGCCGCGTGTCACGGGGTCGGCGATGATAGCCGAAGGGTCTGCGCCAACAAGGCAGACCTGCGCGTTCACAAAGGCAAACAGCGGCAGAATGCCAAAGTTGACAAACGTCGAAATGGCACTTTCGACGCGGAGCAGCGGCGGCGCCACCCGATGCATGACGCGCTCGACGCTACGAGCCTTCTCCGTGAAATCGTGCTGGCCAAGGACGTGGGACTCCTCGTCATAGACATCGTCGAGGAGAGTTGCCTTATCGCCCAGCCAGTCATGCAGCGCGTCAAGACGGATATCAGACTTGGCAGGCAGGAACAAGGCCAGGATGACACCGGCGAGCGTCGCGTGGATACCAGAGTTGAACATACATACCCACAGGACAAGGCCCACGATGATGTACCAGCGAGCGACATATGCGCGCATGCGGTGCAGCGCCGCGAGCACGACGATGCAGCCAAGCGCCGCGGCAAGCCACGGGATGCTCGGCATCTGGCCATAGAAGACGGCAATCACGATAATCGCGAGAATGTCATCTGCGATCGCGAGGGTCGAGAAGAAGACCTTGGTTGCCGGCTTCACACGGTCACCCAGCAGCGACATGATGCCGAGAGCGAAGGCGATGTCGGTCGCCATCGGAACGGCCCAGCCATGGGGCGCACCGCCCTTTCCAAGGTTCAGGGCGATGTAGATGAGGGAGGGCACTGCCACGCCACCCACGGCGGCGAGCATGGGAAGCGCCGCCTGGCGCGGCCGGCGCAGCTGGCCCACGGTCATCTCATACTTGAGTTCGATGCCCACGAGAAGGAAGAATATCGCCATCAGGAAGTCGTTCACGAACTCCTCGAGCGTGAGGCTCGCGCTCACGCCACCAAGGGACACGCCGATCGGCGTCTCGAAGAAGTGGTGGACGAACTCATAGGCAGGCGTGTTCGCGACGATGACGGCGAGGATGGCGGCGAGGACCATCACGGCGGCGGCGATGGTGCCGTTAGACGTGAACTCCTGACGCGCATCCCTACGCTCGAAGCGGCGAACCTGCACCTCCTCGGCGATGATCTCTTCATTGATGATGGGCTCCGGACTCTGGGTCATATCTTCTACTCCGCGGCGGCGAGAATCGGGGCAGCAACTTGCTTCTTACGGGAGAGCACGCCGGGCATCCAAACACCATCATGCTCGTCGGCGATGCCGAGGCCCTTCTGGGCAACGGCGGTCTCGCCCTCGAAGAGAACCTGGGAGCCCTCCTCCATGATGTCGGTCAGGCAAAGGACGATGCCCTCGGCGCCCTTGGCGGCCTGGCAGGCGCGCATGGCCTCGCGAATCTCGTCGATCATGCCGAGGGCGCGGCTCTTGTCGACCGTCTCGTACTGGCCGATAAGGAGCTTCTGGCCCGCGACCTCGAACATCTTGATGTCGTTGCCGACCATCTCGGCGGCGGTGAAGGAGCCGGACGGACGGGAGAGGAAGACCTCCATGCCAAACTTGACCGGGTCGACGCCGAGCTGCTCGCCAAGCTTGGCGGCGATGGCGCGGTCGACGTCGGTGGTGGTGGGGCTCTTGAGCATGAGGGTGTCGGTCATCATGGCAGAGAGCAGGAGCTTCGCCTGGACGTCCGTGAGCTCCTGGCCGAGGACCTCGAACAGCTTGGCGACGATGGTGCAGCTGGAGCCCCAGGGAAGCGCGATGTAGTGGAGCGGAGCGGTGGTCTCGAAGTCGCCGATGCGGTGGTGGTCGACGACGCCCAGGACGGTGGCGTCCTTCAGACCCTCGACGGACTGGCTGGACTCGTTGTGGTCAGTCAGGACGACGAGCTGGCCAGCCTCGACACCCTTGACCCGCTCGGGCTCGGCGATGCCGACCTCGGCGAGAAGCTTAGCGGACTCGGCCGGAAGCGCACCGAGGGTGCAGGCCTTGTACTCGTTGCCGTCGTAGTTCACCTGGTTGAGCAGCTGGGACAGGACGACGGCGCTCATGATAGCATCGTTGTCGGGATTCTGGTGACCAAAGACGTAGACCGTGCTCATTGACACTCCTTCTATCTGCGACGCCCGCGGAGGGGGCATCTGTCGCTTTTACGCTAATGGTTTATTGTACTAGCTCGATGGACGAGACGCGGTGACAGTTGATCCCAGCGCCATTGTCACCGCGCCCTCCTGTAGCGGGTAGATCGTGCCGCACCAGTCTTCTCCACAAGACCCTCTTCCTGCAATCTCCCGAGGATTCTCTCAATCGTTCGCTGACTTAAGCCCGGATTGTCGTCCATAATCTCGCGCTTGCTCACAGGACTAACCAGCGACTCGAAATACGCGCGTACGACCTCTTCGTTTGAACCTGATGTCGACGCGATATCCATACGTTTATCGAGTTTGGCGCAACAAGCAGCAACAACGCCAAGCATGTAGAGAACAAACGGTTCATAATTGCTCTCCCCACGCTCCCAGCCAAGCGAGCTAGCGCTAAGGGCCTCGTAATACGTCTCCTTCGACAACTCAATCTCCGCCTCGATTGAGATGTACTTGCCTATGGTATAGCCATTCTTGTACATGAGCAGAAGCGTCAGCAGTCTGCTCATTCGCCCATTGCCGTCATTGAATGGGTGGATGCTCACAAAGTCAAATACAAAGACAAGGCTCACGAGAAGAGGGTCAAACTCGCCAGAATCAATCTGCACCTTGTACTCGTTGCAGATTCGCTCCACCGCACCAGGCGTGGCGACGGCGCTGGTAGGCCTAAAGCGAGCGACTAGCTTACCGTCAACCCTCTCAGCAATAAGGTTGTCCGCGTCCTTGTACCTACCGGCGTGCAGAACGTCGAGGTAGCGATACAGATCGCGATGAAGTTGCAGAATCACGTTCGGGGTAACAGGGATGTCATCGTGACTTTGGTGTATCTCATCGAGGACATAACGATAACCAGCGATTTCTCGCTCATCCCGATTCCGGGGCTGACCGTCCTCGACAACGATCTCGCGAAGGCGTTTCTCGGTAGTCGAAATGTTCTCAATGCGGTTAGACGCCCCCGTCGACTGTATCTTAGCCACCTCGCACAGATTTAAGAGCTCCTGGGGCTGAGTTTGAGCGTACATCCGTTGCCGCCCACGATGCTCGTGAACCCCACACAGAGCAGACACGACTCGAGGCGTCATGAGCCCTTGCAAGATGCGTCCGTACTCGAACTGTTCCATAGAGTATCCTCGCCAATAGAAGATTATCCTAGCCATATTCTACTGATTTGGCTGAGATATATCATTCGTGGCGAGGATTTAATGACCAAGACGGGCAGAAGAACCGTCACGGTCTTTCCCGACGAGAACCAGAACGTCGTCCGGTGTCCTGGGTCTCGGAGGCCCACGCGATATCGCCTACAAGACCCAAAGCCACGCCCAGCGCCTCGGCAGTGCCTACCTCACCTGGGAAAGAGTCTGCTCCACGTAGACCTTATCCGCCACAGCCTCGACGGCGGCGCTCATGAGGCGCGACAGGTCGGGGGCGACTTCGACACCGTTAACATCCGTCAACGGCACGTGCGGGGTTGCGGGAATGGCGAGCTCGTCATCGTCAACGGCAAAGCGGCGGGCGAGGGTCTCCTCGAGCGTGGCGACGAGTACGTCATACGTGCTAGCGACGTTCACGCCGCGGTCGACGCAGACGTTATACAGGGTCTTGACCTCGCTTATGGAAAGCACACGCTTCAGCGTGCACACGAAGATGAGCGAGGCGACATGGCGACGAGTGTAGCGACGACGCTGCGGGGCTGGAATCACGCGCTGCTTCACGTAATTGTTGACCATAGAGCTCGTGATGAGTTCCTCGCCCGGAAGAGCCATGAACGAGAGGTTCTCGGACACGAAGGAGAGCACCTGGTCGAGATAGAGCTCTATGCGCGGCATCTCCTCGACCCGCGCGATGTGGACGCGCGTCATGCGCTCGCGCAGATCGCGAACGTCATCCTCGTGCAAAGTCATCGCCGGCCCCCTTGTCTGAATAGCCAATTCCCCAGGGTTCAGTGGGTAAATGTACGTCCAACCCAACTTGTGACGCAAGTTTACACATTATCAAAATGACATATCCTAGTATCCATAACTAGATACACTAATCTCGAAGATTCGACCGAGAGACTTTGCATCGCACGAGCAACAGTCGCACCGCACCTAACAGGGAGCCCCGCATGAACGAGCAGCGCATTGCCATCATCACGGATTCGGGCACTGACACCCCGGTGGACTTCGCCGCGGCTCATGACGTGCGCACTGTGTCGCTTGCAGTCAACTACTCCAACGGCGACAGCTTTCGCTCCGGCTCGGAGATTACCGCCGACGAGGTGATCGACCGCTTCGCCGAGGAGATTCCCACAACGAGCCTCCCCTCCCCCAAGGACATCCGGGAGGCTCTCGAGACCGCGCGCGCCGATGGCTACGAGGCAGCCGTCTTCGTGACGATCAGCTCTGGCCTCTCTGCCACCAACCACACCGTCCATCTCGTCGCCAGCCAAATGCCAGACTTCCCGGTGGCGGTCGTTGACACCAAAAACATAGGCGTCATAGCGGGACTCACCGTCATGGCAGCCGTCCGCATGATCGAGGCGGGCATCCCCTTCGACGAGCTCCAGGGCAGGCTCGAGGCCCTCGCAGCGGAGACCCACGGCTATTTCACCGTGCGCGAGCTCTCCTACCTGCGCCACGGCGGCCGCATCAACGAGGCCACCTACCGCCTCGGCAGCGTCCTTAACCTCAAGCCCGTCTTCACCTGTGACGAAGAGGGCAAGTACGTCACCGTCAAGAAGTGCCGCGGCTGGGAGAAGGCCCTCGCCAGCGAGCTTGCCATCGTTGCCGAGAAGGCGAAGGGATACGCGCAGGTCATCTGTGCCGTGTGCTGCACCAAGGCGGAGCCTCGCACGGAGGAGCTCTCCGAGAAGATTCGCGAGATGATTCCCAATTGCCGTGAGATCGTCAAGGCCAGCCTCTCGCCGGACCTGGTCGTGCACACAGGTCCCAGCCTCATTGGCATGGCCGTCCAGCCCGTCCTGACGCTCTAGCGTCCGTCCTCGCCCCGGGCAAAAGCCAAACCACCCCGAACTCATGCGGAGGCCGCCTCGAGCGGCCTCCTCCACATGCAAGGATTGCGAGGGCACTGGCCACAAAGTGCCTCGACGCCGCAAAACGCTCCGCTGCCTGTAACAATCCAACGAACACCGGCACCGTTCGGTATTGTCTCCCCTAGCACTCGTGCATAATGTGTAAATCGCACATTTGCGCGCATTAGGCCCGCGCGCGCTGGGCCAGCGCATCCGAAAGCGCACGCCGCACGTCCGTGCCAAACGAAGGGGACATCGTGTCTATTACTGCAGAAGAGGTCGCCGAGACACTCAACATGGTGACCGAGCAGCACCTCGACATCCGCACCATCACCATGGGCATCTCGCTCATGGGTTGCGCGGACGAGAACCTCGACCGCATGTGCACCAAGGTGTATGACCGCATCACCACCAAGGCCGAGCACCTCGTGGAGACCGCGGAGGACCTCGAGCGCGAGTATGGCATCCCCATCGTCAACAAGCGCGTCTCCGTAACGCCCATCGCCCAGATTGCCGCCGCCTGCCCGGACGTCGACCTCGTACCGCTCGCGCACGCGCTCGACCGCGCAGCGGAGACCCTCGGCATCGATTACCTCGGCGGTTATTCCGCCCTCGTGCACAAGGGCATCGGCGACGCAGACCGTCGTCTCATCAACTGCATCCCCGAGGCGCTTGCCTCCACGAGCCGTGTGTGCTCGAGCGTGGAGCCGCCGCCA
>UQWE01000043.1 GCA_900544655.1 uncultured Coriobacteriaceae bacterium | reverse complement strand
GGCTCTCTACGATGGTTCTATAGAGGGGCCACGTTGACTCATCGTCGAAGGTGGCGTCATTGATCAGCGCGTTTCCATCTCGGTAAAACGGATTAAACATTACCGGGATGGTATAGCCGGGCGCATCGATGGCGAGCTTTGAGCTAAGGGTAGAGCGTTCGGATTTGATGAAGCCGCTTTTGACGAGCAGGTTGTTTTCGGCAGCTTCGGATCGCATCGTCCTCATAGTCCCGCCGGGTCGGAGCGATATCGATAGCAGGTTGCGGAGTAACACTCAGTCCTGAAGGGGTTCGAGGTAGCGTGCAGAGATGCGCGTTTGCCGAAATCTGGGCGCAATTTCGGGGGGGGATGCTATAGCAAGACTATATGTAACCAAAACGTTCACGAATGGACATATCGTGTGCAAACGTACTACTAACCGCACCCGCGCCGCACGTTTCGCAACCTCGCAGTGCCGTGCACGCCGCCCGCTCATCATCGCGCTCCTCATGGGGGCGCTCGCCTTGACCTCCGTGCCCGCCGCCGCATTCGCCGCGACGCAGGGCCCGGGCGGCCAGGCCCCGGCAGACGAGAACCTCGTGACGGGGGTCAAGTCGCCCAAGAACGCCACCATCAACCTGTTTGACTACTGGATCATCGCGGAGGACACCCCGGACAACAATGATCCGAGCAACTGGCGGGATGTCGGGATCAACCAAGGGCACGAGCTGCGCTTCAGCGACGCGGGCAGGTATGAGAGACCCACATCGAACTCCATCAACGCATGGACGGGCAAGAGCGGCAAGCCCTACTTCGGCATCGTCCAGCCGACCCTCGGGCCGGATGGCTACCCCGTGCTCAAGGCTGGAAACATCTACCAGTTCCAGGGTGGGCTCACGACAGAGGAACAGTCCCTCGCGTATCTCTTCAACGACGCGACCGTGCCCGGCAAGCGCGCCTACCGTGACGTCAAGGGCCTCGTGCAGTACATCAACGGCTATTACACGTATGACTGCGCCAAGAACTTCGCCCTCTACAACGCAGAGCAGAACAAGTTCGACCTCTACAAGCAGCCGGGTGTGAAGGCCAACACGGGCTCCAAGACGCTCGGCCAGTTCTTCCCCTTTGCCAGCGAGAATGAGGTGTTTGAGGGGGATGCCAGCGGCGCCCTGGTTCCCAAGGACATTGACGCGAAGAATCCGCTGATGAACCACTATTTCGGACTCGACCTCACTGCCGATTTCACCCAGCCCGCGAGCGGCATGGTGGCGGGTAAGGACATGCAGTTCGAGTTCTCGGGCGACGACGACGTGTGGGTCTTCATCGACGGCGTGCTCGTGGGCGATTTGGGCGGCGTCCATGGAGCCGCGTCGCTCTCCATCAACTTCAAGACCGGCGAGGTCAAACTCGGCGACGCGCGCAAGAATCCCAATACGACCTGGGGCGGCAAGGAGACCACGCTGCGCGCGTGCTTCGAGGAGGCCCTCGGCAAGGAAAAGGCCGCCGCGTACTTCAAGGAGGGCACGAACGCCTTCCTGCCCGGCAGCTACCACACGCTCAAGTTCTTCTATCTCGAGCGCGGCAACACCGATTCCAACATGAAGCTCATGTTCAACCTGCAACGCGTGACGCAGAGCACCATCCGCAAGGACGACCAATACGGCGCCCCCGTGCCGGGTGCCCAGTTCGCGCTTTACGCCGCGGAGCGCACTGGCGAGGGCGAGAGCGTGCAGTACACCCAGAAGGAGGATGGGCCCATCTGGCAGGGCGCCACGAACGCGGCGGGCAACATCAACATCATGACGCCCGACGGAAAGCGTCCCTATGACTTCGCCGAGGCGCATAACAAAAATGGCCAGGATTACTACATATTGAAGGAGCTCTCCGCGCCCGAGGGCTATCGCACGAGCCCCGAGGCGTGGCTGCGCTACATGCCGAGCCACGGCGACGGCCAGGACGGCTTCTTGGTGTGCGAGAACCGGTGGGATTCCGGCGTGTACGCGCGCCCCAATCAGGTGACCGTGGTGAATGAAGAGAACGTCGTCACGGACGTTCAAGGGACTAAGCATGAGGTTTCAGACGGGAATACCCTGCTCGCCATCGTGTTCAAGCGCAATCCGAGCGAGAAGGATTGGCATCCCGTGGGCGGCGAGCACGGCGCGTGGAAGGTCTCGGACGCGGGAATGACGAGTGTCGCGCAGCTCAACGGGCTCATGCGTGAGGGCTATACGCACGTCTTCTCCAAAAACGATGAGCAGTGGAGCGTCGACTTGGGCGACCTGCCGGGCGACCCCACCGACTACCCCTTCATGACGGCGACGCCGCAAAATGCGGATTACGCCATCGGCTATTACCTGGTGGATATGGACCGCGCTAGCCTCGAGAGCCTCATCGCGAGCGGTCACGATCCCATCACGAAGGACAACGCGCATTTTCTGGATTCGACGGGCGCGGAGGGCAACTTCAAGCGCGAGAGCTACGCGACCCTGCATGTGACCGACACGATTAACGGTCTTGCCGTGCAGAAGCTCGACGATGCGGGCAATCCCATCAACGGCGTTACCTTCCAGCTTTTCCGCGCTGATCAGATGGAAATGGTCGGCGAGGGGGCGGATGCCAAGCTGGCGCCCAAAGCCAACGAGCTTCCGTACATGGAGCGCACGACGAAGAACATGGTCGACGTCCCCTCGATCGCCCTCGATGGCACGGCGTATTTCGACCGCATCGTCAAGCACGATACGCCGCCTGCGGATACGTATTACATCGTCGAGAAAGATGTGCCCAAGGGGTATGCGGGCGCCGTCGACCCCATTCGCGTCATCGTCGATGATGACGGAGTGCACGCCGACGCGGGCGTGGCCGGTGACGACGTCATGGTCTCCGTGGGTATCGGCTCGCTCATCGATTCTATGAATCACTACGGCAGCAACGACGGTGTCGAGGTGACGCTCCACGATGTGGTGGCGCAGCTTCGCGTCGGCACGGTGAATGACAGCGAGACGCCCGGGTTCTATAGGATCGGCGGTTGGGAAAAACCCGCGCCTGAGGCCGAGCAGCAAGATCTGTACTTGCGCTATTCCGACGAGAGCGCCACGCACGAATACGTCTGGAATGATAAGCATACGCCCAAGAGCGGCACGCGATTCACGACCGATGAGGGTTTTATCCGCGCTGCGGTCAAGCAGGACGCCGAGTCGTGCGATCAAAATCACGGTATCGGCACCTGGGATGACTTGGGGACCAAGGACATCACCAATCTCTTCACCGGCTCGACTGTGATCCACGTGACGAACCATCGCGTCGCCTCGCTTGAGGTGGAAAAGCAGGTTGTGATCCCCGAGGGGCTCACCGGCCCCGTCGATTGGAAGGACAAGAACTTCACGTTTGTCTTCGAGTTCAAGGACAAGGATGGCAAGCCGCTCGCCGGGGAATTTGACGCACGCGTGTTCGGCGCCGACGACGTGCAGCACGGCGACGACTTCAAGATTGCGAGCGGCGGCACCCATACGCTCAAGCACGGTGAGGTCATGCGCGTGTACGGCTTGCCGGATGGGGCGACCTATACGGTGAGCGAGCCCGTGGAGCAGATGCCCGAGGGCTTTACCCAGACGCTGCCGCTCGATGAAGCGGGCAAACCCACAACCGCCACGGGTGCGATCAAGCTGGGCGATACATCCCGCGTGCTGTTCGAGAACACGTACACGCCTGCGCCCGCCGTGCTCGACCCGGCAACGTGGCAGATTAAGAAGGAGTTCGTTAACGCCCAGGGCACGTCCGCGTGGGATCTCAAGTTCAACGTGAATCCGGCGTTCACCTTCGTGCTGGACACCGACCCGGGCACGCCGATGCCTGATGGCGCGACTCTCAATGAGAATAACCGCCTCCAGTCGACCATCGTGATCGATCGCGAGGATGCGCAGGCGGGGTACGCCCAGAGCTTCGGCACCATCCATTACGAGCATCCGGGCACCTACCTGTATGCGCTTGCCGAGAAGACGCCGGATGCCGCCGACCGCATCCCTGGCGTGTCGTATTCCGACGCCGCGTATCGCGTGGTGGTGACCGTCTCTGATGATAAGGCGGGCAAACTCGTCGCAGACGTTCGGCTGCGCAAGCTCGCTGACGATGCCGGCGTTCCACAAGGCGATAACGATGCCGGGGTACCCGTTGAGCCTCAGAACGGCGTTCACACCGCGCTCTTTAAGAACGTTTTCGCCCTGAATGAGGTTCAGATCGGCCCGTTGGCGACGAAGGTCCTCAATGGGCGTGATTTCACCGTCGACGGCTCGGGTGCGGGCGAGTTCACGTTCCGCATGCGGCCCGCCGGTGCCCATGCGGCTGACGCTCCCATGCCCGAGAGCACTGCGGGTGATGGTGCATCTCGATACATCGAGGTGCACAACAAGGGCTCGATGCTCTCCTTTGGACAACCTACGTTCAGGTTTGAGCATTTAAACGGTGCTGATAAGCGGACCGGTCGCTTCGACTATGAGCTGTTCGAGGTCATCCCCGATGATGCCGTCAACGCCGATGGGGTGAGATGGGATGCCGCGACGGCCGATCAGAAACTTGCCGGCGGCTTTGCCAAGCAGGGCATGACATATGACTCGACGCGCTTCGTCGCGCGGGTGAACCTCACGCTCCAGGATTCCCCGATCAAGCGCACTGGTGGCACGGAGGCGCTCGTTGCCACGATTACCTACTACCAGGTTACGGGGCTGAACGAGCAGGGCGTTTGGACGGGTTCTGACAACGATCTGACTCCGGTTGAGCCTACGCCCGGCGGTGCCGACCGCGTTGAGTTCCATAACACGTATCGTGCCGCTGCCTCAACGGCGGGCATCAGACTCACCAAGACGCTTGAGGGCCGCGATATGAAGGACAAGGAGTTCTCGTTCACGATCGAGGGCGCCGATGAGGAGTCTCGCAAGCTGCTGGCTGAGACGGACAAGAGCTTCAGCGCTCCTGCGGCGATGAGCGGCGAGAAGGCCGTTATGGACGGCAAGCTCCAGCTTAAGTTTGACCAGTCGCATGCGGGCCTCACGTATACGTACTACATCAAGGAGGTCACGCCCCTGTGGGGTGGTGAGCAGATGCCCGGCCTCGTTGGCGGTTGGGACAATTCGATTTACCGTCTTGAATACCGCGTGACCGACAACCTCGATGGCACGCTCAAGGTCGTTCCAAGGCTCTATCGTACGTACGATCGCTCGGGTGCCATCGTCAACATTCCTCTCGACCTGGGCACGCACACTGATTCCAGCGGCGTGATCACGCTCGATTTCGTGAACCGTTACAGCGCGAGCACGACCTTCGCCGGCATCGAGGTCGCCAAGACCATGTATGGCAAGGACCTGGAGGACAAGCAATTCGGCTTCACCTTGGAACCGGTCGACCCAGCCTCGGCGCAGAAGATGCTCGACCGCGGCCTTCCCGCCGATGAGGAGCAGCTCGAGTGCATCTTCGCCGCCGGGGAGGCTCCGGAGGGCGAGGCGCACCTGATGGAGAAGCTCAAGGGCCTGAAGTTCACGCAGGCGGATGCAGGGAAGACGTATTCGTATCGGGTTGTGGAGAATGTCGATCCCGCATGGGATGAGGACGGCGAGGCGCCCGGCGTTCAGGCCGATGGCGTGACCTATGACCGCTCGCAGTTCCTGGTCTCCATCGCGCCCGCGGACAAGGGCGACGGAACCATGAAGACCGTGACCACGGTCAAGCGCACGCACGACGCGCGCACGGGCGATCAGCTGGCAGAGCCCGAACTGATCGGCACGTGGGATAGCGACAACCCCGCAGAGGGCCAGGTCGAAAAACCGCGGGTCCCCTTTGTGAACAGATATAAGGCAAGGCCCGGCGCCCTCCAGTTCGACCGCTTCACCAAGCGTCTTGTCGGCCGCGATTGGTCCGCTGCGGACTCCTTTGAGTTCACCTGCGAGCAGATGTCCTTCAGCTCTGGCGGACATGACTACAAGCCGGGCGATGAGGGCTTCGTCTCCGTGCCGCTCGTTGTCGCGCCGGTGAATGCCGAGTCGCCTCAGGACGAGAACGGCTTCAAGCTGTTTGGGATTTCGACGAGCCCGGACGTCCTGTACGAGCAGAGCGGAAGGTACGACTACCGCCTTCGTGAGAAAGTCCCCGCCGACGCGGTCAACGCGGCAGGCGTGCGCTATGAGAACGCGACGGACGAGCAGAAGGCGGCCGGCGGCTTCGTCAAGGACGGCGTCGTGTACAGCAATCGCGAGGTCCGCTTCACGGTGTCTGCCTTCGACATCGGCGTGGGCGACGTCTTTGTGATCGGACCCATCTTGCAGGATGGGCCGCAGGAGGATGGCGCGTACTTCACCAACAAGGTGCGCCGGACGGATACGGCCCTCATGGCCAAGAAGGTGCTAGAGGGACGTCCGAATCCGCTCACCGAGGGTGAGTTCTCCTTTGTGCTCGCACCGGTCGACGGCGGCCAGCCGCTCGTCTCGAGCAATGACGCCGAGGGCAACGTGAGGTTCTCGGGCTTGACGTTCGATGAGCCGGGCGTGCATCAGTACACATTGCGCGAGGTGCATGAGGCTCCGCAGGCGAACGGCGTGACGTTCGACGATGCGGTCTACGATGTGACGGTGAACGTCTCTGAGGCCGCAAACGGCGAACTCGTTCCTGAGGTGTCGGCGTTCAAGGACGGCAAGCCGGTTGAGGGCGTCCCCGTGTTCACGAATCGCTACGAGTCCACGGTCGACTACTCCGCGCTTGGCGGCCTCAAGATCACCAAGGTCCTCAACGGCCGCGATATGGCAGACGGTCAGTTCGCCTTCACCGTGAAGGCGACAGGCGACGACGCCGAGGCGATTGCCGCCGCTGCGAGCAAGCTCGGTTTTGCCGAGGGGCAGACGGAGCGCGTCTTTACGTCCCACACCGCGAAGGATGGGGCAGTCGACACCATCGATATTCTCGCCGGACTTCCCGATGGGCTCGTGTTCACCCAGGCTGACGCGGGGAAGGTCTTTGCCTACGAGGTGCGTGAGAGCAGGGGCGGCGAAGCCGGATACGTCAACGACCAGACGGTCTATGACGTCTCGATCGCCGTCGTGGATGACGGTGCGGGCACGCTGACGGTCACCACGACCGTGACGGGTGGCGCAGAGGGCGAGAAGACCTACGTGTATACGAGCGGCCAGAAGCCCGAGGAGGTCGAGCCCGTGGTGCTGCCCTTCGTGAACAGCTACGCGGCTCAGGGCGACGTCTCGATCGCGACAAGCAAGGTGCTCCACGGACGCCCACTCGAGGCGGGGGAGTTCTCCTTTGAGCTGAGGACGGGCGACGGCGCGGCTGACAGCAGCGAGGTCATCGCGCGTGCTGAAAACGCTACCGACGGAACCGTGGACTTCGGCAAGATCGAGTTCACGCTCGATACGTTGGCAGAGGCCGTCGATAGGGGGTACGCCACGCGCGACGCCCGGGGCACCTGGCATGTGCGCTACACCGCCGTCGAGATCGTTGACGGTCTGCCCGACGGCGTCTCCGCGACCGTTCCGAGCCTGAGCTTTGAGGTGAGCGTCGAGGACAAGGGTGACGGCGTGCTCGCGGCGACGGTGCAGGGGCTGGACGGCCACTCATTTGAGAACACCTACGTCACGAACGGTGGCGAGCCTGTGTCAATCGCGCTTGCGGGCCGCAAGGTGCTGACGTACGCCGAGGGCCTGGCGCCTGCGGACATCACCGGCAAGTTCACCTTCACCGTGACAGGTGAGGACGGTGCGCCGATGCCCGAGCGCACCGAGGTCACCAATGCCAAGGACGGCTCGGTCGACTTCGGCAAGATCGAGTTCACGCTCGACGACTTCAACCGCAAATGGGCTACGGAGCATCCCGAGGACACCGGCTTGGAGGCGCTTGCCGATGGCGAGGCGGCTGCGCGCAGCGGGAAGCCGCGCACGGTGTCCTTCACCTACACCATCACGGAGTCCGGCGAGGTGCCGGGCGTGACTAACGATCAGAACGCATCGCGCACGGTGACCTTCACCGTGACGGACGACGGCTCGGGCGCCCTCACCGTGACGCGTGATCCCGCCGAGGGCGCGAGCTTCACCTTCACCAATGCTTACACGGTGGACGAGCTCTCCTCGAGCGTGACTGACCAGATTGCGATTTCCAAGGACCTCACGGGCAAGCCGCTTGCGCAGGACGCCTTCACCTTCATGCTCACCGAGCTCGTCGATGACGGAGCGGGCGCGGACTTGCAGGTCCTGACCGCGACGAACGGCGCGGACGGCAGGATCGCTTTCCCGGCGCTCACCTATACGGAGCCGGGCGTCCACACGTACCGCCTTGCCGAGGTCGTCGATGAGAACGTTGGCGGCATCGAGTTCGATAAGGCTGTGTATACGGTGCGCACGACGGTCGTCGACAACGGCGACGGCACGCTTTCCGCCACGCACGAGGTTCTCGACGAGAGCGGGAACAAGGTCGATGCGGTTGTGTTCGCGAACGCCTACGATCCCGTGGGCGTCACCGAGCCGCTTATGGCATTCAAGATGCTGACCGGTCGCATGCTAGAGGATGGTGAATTCTCCTTCGAGCTGGTGGATGCGGACGGTACGGTCCTGCAGACGGTCTCGAACGACGAGCGCGGCAACGTCGCATTCACGCCCCTGCGTTATACGGCTGAGGACCTGGCGGATGCCGCTTGGGTCGATCAGGACGGGGTCATCTCGCGTGCGCGCGAGCTTGCATACGCCGTGCGCGAGGTCGTTCCCGCGGATGCCGTGAACGCGGATGGCGTGCGCTGGTCCGATGCCACGGAGCAGCAGCGTGCGACGGGCGGTTTTGTCAAGGACGACGTCGTGTATGACGGCAGGGCGTTCACGGTGACCGTGGCGCTCTCCGACGACGGCGGCGGTGCCCTGAGCGCCACTGCCTCGTGGAGCGAGCCGCCCGTGTTCCAGAACGTCTATGACAGGCCCGAGGAACCCGGCGATCCGGGTTCGCCCCACGTACCTGGCGATCCGGGTTCGCCCCACGTACCTGGCGGTCCGGGTTCGCCCCACGTACCTGGCGATCCGGTTGGCGGCGGGAAGCCGCCCTCGATGGGCGATACCTCCCTCGTGCTGACGGTCGGCGTCGCAATCGCGGGAGTCGCTGTTGCGGGCCTGGGAATCTGGCTGGCGCGTCGCAAGCGGTAGCTCAGAGGCAGCTGGTCCATCTTGCGCGAGAACGCGCATCTATATGACGGCGAGGCGCCCTTGGGGATTTCCAAGGGCGCCTTTTCAATGCCGCTTGGACGGCTGAATGGCGGTACGCGCCTGACTCGTCATGACACGGTGGCACCGGGGGGGGAGAAGCGTATACATTGATTAAGCGCAACCGCGGCGTGGGCAATGAGAAGATCGGAGAGAGCCCATGGAACCGCTATCGCGCGTGGGCGATGACCGCATCGCGCAGCCAAGCGGTGCAGCCCTTGACGACTTCGTCATAATATGAGGTGAATCGTTCGTCCGCCACATACATCTCGGCCAACCCCTTATGTGCCTCCGGCGAGTAGAAGCTCCAGGTGTAGTCGAGCCATTCCTTGTGAAGGGCGCACAGGCGCGCACCTGCTGGTCCTGTTGGATCGGCGCCCGCCCTCACGGCATCTTCGAGTTCTTCATTGATTCTGCGTCCCAGTTCTTGGAAGCGCGCGAATTGGTCCTTGCTCAGGTTGAGCATCTTGCGGTTGGCGCCGCCCGCCGCCGCGTCACCCCAGCGTTCTCGTACCTCCTGCCCGTACGTGCGCTCATTGTCTTCAACGAGCTCTCGTTTCATGCCCTCGAATTTTTCCTTGTCGTCCATGTGGGTTCCCTTCTCGATATGGTCGATGTCCGCCGATACGTAGCGGCGGGATCCGTTGGGGCCGCGCGTCGGCGACAACAGCCCTCTCCTCGAG
>UQWE01000042.1 GCA_900544655.1 uncultured Coriobacteriaceae bacterium | reverse complement strand
GCGAGCGGCGGGCGCACAATGCAGGTTGAACGTCTCCCCCAAACGTCTCCCCCACGTCCGCGCTTGCCGCACACAAGAACCACCCCGACACGAATCGACTCGCCGTGTCGGGGTGGTTCCCTTTTGGCATGCCGGGGGGCATGGCACGCCAACGACGTCGCGCCACCTCGTCCACAGGTGTCGTGCGAGAAAATCACGTCTCGCTCGACGAAGTCAGCCCGAGGCCTCGTTTCGTCTTCTTAAGACGAACTACGCGTTGAACACGTACTTGTCCAGGCGCGCGAACGCCTCCTGAACGCGGTCGAGCGGCAGGGCGAGGTTCATGCGCAGATGGCAGGGGCCATGGAACATGCGACCGTCCTGGATGTCGACGCCGACGCGCCAGCACTCCTTCTCGACCCACTCGATGTCTTGTCCATGCCTCTCGCACCATTCGGTACAGTCAACGAACAGCATGTAGGTGCCCTCGGGCTTCTGAACGGTGACGCCGTCGAAGTGCTTGTCGATGTAATCGCAGGCCCAGTCGACGTTGGAGCCGAGAACCTGGGTGAGCTCGTCAACCCACTCGTATCCCTCGGGCTTGTAGGCGCCCACGAGCGCGTGCATGGACAGCACGTTCATGTCGTTGTAGTGGCACTTGGAGCTGCGGGCGCAGACGCGATCGCGCAGGTACTTGTTGTAGATGATGTGGTAGGAACCCACGAGGCCGGCGAGGTTGAAGGTCTTGGACGGGGCGTAGAGGGCGACGGTGCGGTTGCGGGCGTCCTCGGAGACGGACTGCGTGGGCACGTGCTTGTGGCCCGGCAGGATGATGTCGCTCCAGATCTCGTCGGAGACCACGACGCAGTCGTACTTCTTGAAGAGCTCCATCGCGCGCTCGATCTCCCAGCGCTCCCAGACGCGGCCACAGGGGTTGTGGGGGGAACAGAAGACGACGGCATGGATGTTGTTCTCGGCGAGCTTCTTCTCCATATCCTCGAAGTCCATGCGCCAGACGCCGTCTTCGTCGATCTTGAGGGGCGAGTGCACAATGTCGAAGCCGTTGTTCTTGAGACTCATCGTGAAGCCGATGTAGGTCGGGCTGTGGAGAAGGACCTTGTCGCCGGGCTCCATGAAGGAGGCCAGCGTGGAGACGACACCGCCGAGGACGCCGTTCTCGTAGCCGATGCACTCCTTGGTAAGGCCCTCGACGCCGTTGCGCGTCTCGTGCCACCTGATGATGGAGTCGAAGTACTCATCGGTTGGGGCGAAGTAACCAAACGCAGGGTGCTTAGCGCGCTCGATGATCGCCTCGGTGATGGTCGGCACCGTGGGGAAGTTCATGTCGGCGACCCACATGGGGATGCCGTCAAAGCCCTCGGCCGGAGCATCCGGGGCGAAGCCGTTGCCAAGACCGTCGACGGCGATCGCGTCCATGCCGTGACGCTCCATGTGACTGGTGAAGTCATACTTCATGAGAAGACCCTTTCCATTGAATGCTTGCGCAAGCTCGCAAGCGCCCTGTTGTTTTGCGAGAGGGCGACGATGCCCCCGACGCCCCCGCACGGGCTAGAGTACGTCGATGCTCTGGACCGCGTCAAAGCCATGCTCGCCGGTACGTACCTTCACGGCCTCGGCGACGCCGTACACGAACACCTTGCCGTCTCCGATGTGACCCGTGTAGAGAGCGCGGCGCGCGGCGAAGACGACGTCCTCGACGGGAACCTTCGAGACGACGATGTCCACCTGGACCTTCGGCACGAACTCGACGTTCACCGGAATGCCGCGATAGGTCTCGCGAGCGCCCTTCTGCTCGCCGCAACCCCTGACGTCACTCACCGTCATGCCGGTGACACCGATGCGGTTGAGCTCCTCGCGAAGCCCGTCAAGACGCGTGGGACGGCAGATGACCTCGACCTTCTTGAGCGTGCAGGACTTGGCTCCGCCCATGAGGGCGAGGGGAACGGCGACATCGATGGGAAGGTCTGGCGTGCGGGCAGACGCGTCCTGGAGTGCGGCGGGGCTGAGCTCGGGCAGGTACTCCATGAAGGCGTTGTTGAGGCTCGGGCCGGAAAGGCCGAGGCCAGCCGTCTCCTCGGAATCGAGCACGCGCAGGTCGGCATTCCTCTTGACGATCGAGAACACGATCCAGGAGAAGACGGCGGCCCAGGCCGCGATCGCGACGAGGCCCACGAGCTCTGCCACGAACGTCCCGAATCCGCCGAAAATGAGGCCGGACTCGCCAAAGACGCCGGCAAGAACGAGGCCAAGGACGCCACAGGCGCCATGGGTGACGATCGAGCCAACCGGATCATCGACCTTGGAGCAGCGCTCCACTCGCTCCGTGCCAAACACGACCACAAGCCCAGCGGCGACACCGGCGAGCGCGCAGAAGAGCGGGCTCATGACATCCGCCCCGGAGGAAACGGCCACAAGGCCGCCAACGAGGCCATTGAGCGCCATCGGGACGTCGACTCCCCCATAGCGCGCCTTGGTCGCCACCATCGTCGTCAGGGCAGAAACACTCGAGGCGGCGAGCATGCCGAGAACGGCCTGGCCAAAGGCATCCACGCTGCTCACGCCAAAGGCGAGGCAAGAGACGCCCATAAGGCCGAACCAACCCACGAAGATGAGGAGGGACCCCTCGAGGCAGCGCGTCAGGCTCTGACCCGGAAGCGCACGAACCTCGCCCTCAACGTACTTGCCGGACCTCGGTCCCATGAGAGCCGCGGCAACGAACGCGACGACGCCGGCAACCACGTTCAGGGACGCAGAGCCCGCAAAGTCGTGGAAGCCCATCTGGGCGAGCCAGCCCTGACCCCAGGTCCAACGATTCACGAAGGGATACACGAGCAAGCTCACGACCAGGGCAGCCGCGACGTTGACGGCGATGTTGGAGCGCTCCGCAAGCGTACCACAGACGATGTTCGCGCAGACGGCGCAGACGACGGCCTGCGCCGCAACGAAGAGCGTGAGGGGCACGCCCTCGGGAAGCTCGGGACCATAGTTGCCGAGGGTAAAGAAGTCGAGCACGCCGAAGAAGCCGCCTCGTCCGCCAAAGAACAGGCCGAATCCGATGAAGAGGAATCCCAGGACGCTCGCAAACGTCACGACAACATGGCGAACGATGGTGCCCGACGTGTTCTTGTGCTGAACGGAGCCCACGTCAAAGAGCGCATAGCCCAGCAGCATGAGCGCCACAAGGGAGGTTCCGGCGACCGTCCAGACGGTCGCTGCAGTGATGGAAGACATTGCCATCCCTCCCCTATGCGAACGTCGGGGCAGCTTCGCCCGCGACCTTGCCGTCGACGATGTCCATCGGGTGGGTCACGCGCTCGAGGAACTTCTGCGTACGTGGCTCCTTGGGGTTGACGAGGATCTCGGAGGGCTTGCCTTCCTCGACCACGACGCCACCCTCCATGAAGACGACGCGCGTGGCGACCTCGCGGGCGAACGCGATCTCGTGCGTGACGATGACCATGGTGATGCCGGTCATGGCGACGCTCTTGATCGTGGCAAGGACCTCGCCGACAAGCTCGGGGTCGAGTGCGCTCGTAGGCTCGTCGAAGAGGATGACGTCAGGGTCGAGGATCAGCGCTCGGGCGATGCCGGCACGCTGCTGCTGGCCACCTGAGAGCTGAATGGGATAGTAATCGCACCTCTCGGCCAGGCCCACCTTGGCCAGGATCTCGTGTGCGGCCTTCTCGGCATCCGCCTTCTGGTACTTCTTGACGGTGACCAGGCCCTCCATGACGTTCTCGAGGATGGTCTTGTTCTTGAACAGGTTGTAGTTCTGGAAGACCATCGCGGTCTTGCGGCGAAGCTCGATGACGTCCTTCTTCGAGTGCTTCTTGGCATCGACCTTGAACCCATTGATCTCGATCGTGCCCTCGTCGGCCGGGTCAAGGAAGTTGATGGTGCGCAGGAACGTGGTCTTGCCCGAGCCGGACGGGCCGAGGATAACGACGACCTCGCCCTTCTTTACGTTCATGTCCACGCCCTTGAGCACGTGGTTCGAGCCGAACGACTTCTGGATGCCCTTGAGCTCAAGCATGTAGTCGGAGTTTGGCATTGTGAGTCCCCTCTTGGATGGTTGCGCTAGGCCGTCTGGGCGGAAGCGTCAGGCGCGGTCAGATTCAGATAACGGGATGCCCTGCCTTCGATGACGCGGAAGACGCGGTTGAACACGAAGCTCAGCACCTCATAGATGACCGTCGCCATGAGATAGGCCTCGATGTAGGCGTAGCTCGAGGTGGCGAGCAAGTTCGAGGTGGCCATGACCTCATAGACGCCCACGAAGTAAGCAAGCGAGGTGCCCTGCACAAGCCCGACGAACAGGCCGTTGAGGTTGGGAAGGGCGCTCGTGATGGCCTGAGGAAGCACGATGCGCAGGTAAGCCACCGTCTTCGTCATACCGACGCTCTCGGCCGCCTCAAGCTGGCCCCTGTCGACTGCGAGGATCGCGGAGCGAAAGACCTCCGAGGAATACGCCGTCTGCTCGAAGATGAAGGCGCAGATGGCATAGGCCGCGGCAGGAATCGCGTCGACGTTGACGGAGAGGCCGATCGACGTCATGTAGCTCTGGATGATGAGTGGCACGGAGTAGTAGGCGACGAACAGCACGACGACCATCGGGACCGACCTCATGAACGAGACGAACACGACAGAGATCTGGTAGAGAACCGGGACCTTGGCGTTCTTGATGAGGGCAACGAGGATGCCCAGCACCCAACCTATGGGAATGGACACGAACACGAGCAGCAACGTCACCGGAACGGATGCGAGCACCTGAGGGAACGCCTCAGCGATGAAGGCCCAATCGATCATATAGATGCCTCCTTAGGCCGTGATAACGCGACCATGCGAGGACGCGCGCTCGACGAGGGTGGTAACGAGCTGGAGGACGAGGCAGATCACCCAATAGATGATGGCAACGGCGATGTAGACCTCGAGCCTCGTGGAGCCGTAGCTCGCCTGGGAGATGGTCGTCGCGCGGCCCATCAGGTCCATGGTTCCGATGGAGAACGCAAGTGCCGTCTCCTTGAAGATGCCGATGATGTTGTTGCCGAAGTTGGGCACGGCAATGGCGACGGCCTGCGGGAGAACGATGCGCGTGAGCGCCTGGCGCTCGGTCATGCCAACGGAAAGCGCCGCTTCGGTCTGGCCGTGTTCGACGGCGAGGTAGCTCGCTCGCATCATCTCGCCAAGGTTTGCGGAGCTAATGAGGGTCATGGCCACGAGAACGAAGGTGCTCTTGGGAAGCTTCGCGAGCGCGGGAGCCACCTGTGGGAGACCCATGAAGAGCAGGAAGATCAGGACCAGTGACGGAATGCCACGCATCAGCGAAATGTAGCCGTGTGCGATCTTGGCAAGGATGGCACCACCGCGAACCTGGGCCAACGTGAGGAAAAGGCCAATGATGAGGCCAAAGAGAATCGAGTACGCCATGAGGTAGAGCGTCATCGGAAACGCAGTCATGATGCTCGCGATGTACCCGGGGAGAAGCTCGGCCTTGAACGTGAACGTGTATGAAGTCTGCATAAGCGTCTCCGGACTCGCTAGGCAACAAGCTCGTTGTCGGAGAGGGCATCGGCATAGGCAGAGAAGACGTCGGTGCCAAGGTCCTGCTCGGCAATCTTGGCGAGGGAGCCGTCGCTCTTCATTTCCTTCAGAACGCCGTCAACGGCGTCGCGAAGTTCGGTCTGATCCTTATTGAACATGAAGTACGTGGACTCGCACATGACGACATCGGTCTTGTACAGGCCCGCGCCAACCTCCTCGTTAACGGCGTCGAAGGTGCCGTCATAGCAGAGGAAGGAATCAACCTGACCGGTAGAGATCATCTTGAAGGCGTCAGCCATGGTGATCGACGAGACGGTCTCGAAGGTGAGGGCCTTGTCAGGATACTTCTCGTTGTAGGCCTGGAGCATGCCATACTCGTAGCCGCCAGGGGTGGCAATCGTGGACTTGCCTGCCATGTCGTCGAGCGTCTTGCAGTTGGGGTCGGCCGTGGCGAAAACCATCGGCGAGAGGCTGAAGGGCTCCTCGCAGAAGATGAACTTGGCCTTGCGGTCCTCGTTGGGGACGAGCTGACAGGAGACGAGCTCAGCGGAGCCGGACTCGCAGGCGGTGATCATCGCGTTGAAGTCCATGGAGTCAATCGAGAAGCTGTAGTTGTCGAGCCTCTCGTCGACGGCCTTGAGGACGTCGACGTCATAGCCGACGAGGTTGCCGGCGTCGTCAAGGTAGCAGTAGGGCGGGTTGCCGTTGTAGGTGAGGACGCTGACGGTCGTACCGGAGGCAGAGCCACCCGTGGCAGAAGAGCTGTCCGGAGCACAGCCGGAGAGGGAGGCGACACCGAAGACGCCCAGTCCGAGGACGCCCGCGCCCTTGAGGAAGTTCCTACGAGAGATCATGTGCGGAGTAACGTTCTGCTTAGCCATGGTGCGTCCCCTTTCGCATCGGTGAGCGGAGCTTGTTGCCCCGCATCCGTCAGGCCCTTGCCTGGCGACAGGTGCAGAATGCGAGCCGCTCGTTAACGAAAGATGACAAAAAGTGCGCCGCTACTGTAAACAGTCTCGTGCAGTTTTATAAATCCGCAGGTAGACTGCTGCGTTTTACCTAGTTTGCATCTTTGTTGCGGAAACAAAGCGGAAACCGCGAGGCTAAATGCCGGCGACACTCGAAACAAAAGTGGGCCGCTAGCCGACCTGAATAGAAACAATCGCCCGCCCCGCCAAACCAACGGAACGGACGATTGTTAAGTCCAAGCAGCTAGCGCAAACAGCCTTCCGGGAGCGCCCGAGAAGGCGCTTCGGGAAGGCACCAGCCCCGTTCACGAAAAGGCCGCCTGGGGTGCTGAAGCAAACATTCCGCAGCGCGAAACGCCTCGTTTAGCACAAGACGCCCGCCCGCGAGGACGTTTGCGAAGCACCCCAGGCGGCCCGCCGGGATCCGTCAGCTACTCCTCCCCGAACAGCGCCTTCTCGGGCGTGATCGGAAGCGAGCGCACGTAGTTGCCGGTTGCATGCGCGACGGCGCTCGCGATGGCACCGAGCGGCGTGTTGATGACGACCTCGCCGATCGACTTCGCACCAAACGGACCCGTGGGTTCATAGCTCGGGCAGAAGTCGATGCGAATCTCGGGCACGTCGAGGCGCGAAGGGATCTTGTACTGCATGAAGTTGCTCGTACGCAGGCCACCGTCCGCAGCACGCTGCACGTCCTCGGTGAGGGCCATGCCGATACCCTGCGCGATGCCGCCCTCGGCCTGAACGCGCGCGAGGTTTGCGTTGGCAACGGTGCCGCAGTCGACGGCGGAAACGTAATCGACCACCGTGACCTTGCCCGTGGCCTTGTCGACGTCGACCTCGGCGATGCCCGCCATGAAGGGCGGGGGCGAAACGGGCTGGGAGTTAGACGCGTGCGCCGAGAGGAAGCCCGGCTGGAGACCAAAGCCAATGAGACGGCCGGAGAGGTCGTCCAAGGTCATCTCGCGCATCTTGCCCGAGGCGATTTCGCCGACGGTGAGGACCTCGTCATCGTCGTCAGCGACGAAGATGCGGCCGCCGTCGAGGTCGAGCGCGGACGGCTCGACGCCCATGACGCGTCCTGCCTGCTCGAGGATCTTCTCGCGCAGCTCGGTCGCGGCCTTCACGACGGCCATGCCCGTAACGTACGTGCCGGAGCTCGCGTAGGAGCCGCAGTCGAAAGGCGAGGTGTCCGTGTCGACGCCGTTCACCACGATGCGGTTGGTGCTGCAACCGAGAACCTCGGCCGCGAACTGGGCAAGGATCGTGTCGCCACCAGTGCCCACGTCGGTCGCGCCCATGTTGAGCACGTAGAAGCCGTCATCCTCGAGGCGCAGGTCGACAGATCCGATGTCGACGTTGGAAATGCCGGAGCCCTGCATGGTGAGGGCGACGCCCAGAGAGCGCACACGGTCGCCCAGGTCGCGGGCGAGCGGCTTGTTCTTCCAATCGATCATCTCCATGGCGCGACGTAGGCAGTCATCGAGACGGCAACTCTCGAGCTTCTCGTTGTAGTACTGCGGCATGGTCTCGCCCTCGTGGACGATATTGGCAAGGCGCATCTCGCACGGATCGATCCCGAGCTTGTCCGCCATCTCGTTGACGGCACTCTCGACCGCGAACTGGCCCTGCGTGGCGCCGTAGCCACGGAAGGCGCCGCCAGGCGTCGTGTTGGTGTAGACGACGTCATAGGAGAAGCGACTTGCGCGGACGTGGTTGTAGATCGGGAGCGACTTGTGACCGACGAGGCCGATGGTCGTGGGCGCATGATAGCCGTAGGCGCCGGCGTCAGACAGCGCATAGAGGTCGATGGCCGTGATCGTGCCGTCGTTCATGGCGCCAAGACGGACGCGCATGCGCACCTTGTGGCGAGTGTTGCCGCTCGCCATGGTCTCCTCGCGCGTGTAGATGCACTTGCATGGGTGGCCGAGCTTATAGGCGCAGAACGCGGAGTAGACCTCGTTGCAGCCGGTCTGCTTGGCGCCGAATCCACCGCCGACGCGGGGCTTGATGATGCGGACGCGGCTCTTGGGAATCTGGAGAGCGATGGAGACCTGACGACGGATGTGGAACGGCACCTGCGTGGAGGCGACCACGCACACGCGATCCTGGGCGTCCGTGTAGGCGTAGGAGCTGAAGGGCTCCATCATCGACTGCTCGGTCGCCTGGGTCTCGTAGACGCGGTCGATGACGACGTCAGACTCCTCGAACGCGCGCTCGAGATCACCGTACTCGGAGACCTCGTGGCAGACGAGGTTGCGCTTGAAGTCCTCGCCCATGGGCACATAGGCGCGGATGTCATCCTCGTCATGAACGATCGTGGGGTTGTCGAGCGCCTTCTCGAAGTCGAGAACGGCGGGGAGAACCTCGTAGTCGACCTTGATGAGGCGCATGGCGGCGTTGATGGCGAGCTCATCCGTGCCAACCACGATGGCAACCTCGTCGCCGACGTAGCGCACGGTGCGGTCGAGGATCATCGTGTCGTACGGGCTCATCTCACGGAAGCTCTGGCCGGCAAGCGTGTAGCGCACCTGGGGAACGTCCTCGTAGGTGTAGATGGCGACGATGCCGTCGATTCGACGGGCACGCGAGGCGTCAATGGAGCGGATGTGAGCGTGCGCATAGGGCGAACGCAGCAGCTTGACAATGTAGGAGTCGCGCGGGGCAAGGTCGTTCGTGTAGACGGCACGACCCTCGAGCAGGCCCTTCGCATCTTTCTTGACAACGGCGTGCGAAAGCTGGCGAAGCTCGCCGGCGCGGGAGTCAGAGACGACGCTCTCACCGATGGTTCCCATTAGCGCACCTCCCCTTCGTTCGCGGTTGCGTCTGCGGAGGGTGCGACGCCGGTGACCTCCGTGCTTGCAGGGGCCGAAACGCCGGTCACGCGGTCACGCGCGAGGAAGCGGCGAACGGCGCGAAGCTGGCTCGCGTAGCCCGTGCAACGACAGAGGTTGCCGGAGAGGTAGCGGCTGATCGTCTCGTCATCCGCGTCAGGGTGGTCGCGGTCGAGAGCGAGCACGTTCATGACAAGGCCCGGAGAGCAGAAGCCGCACTGCTCGGCGCCCTCCTCCATCATGCAACGCGCGAACTCAGCGGACTCAGAGCGAAGGCCCTCGAGCGTGGTGACGCGGCGGCCGTTCACGCGAGGCATGTAGACCGCGCAGGAAAGGACCGGGGTCTCGTCGAGCCAGACGGTGCAGAGGCCGCAGTTGGTGGTCTCACAGCCGCACTTGACGCTCTTGTAGCCGCGCTCGCGCAGGAAGTCGAGCAGGCGCGTGTCGGGACGCACGTCAACGGAGACGTACTCGTCGTTAATGAAGAAGCTTACGAGCATTAGTTGTCACCCTCCCCCGTCTTGGGTCCCTCGGCGTCATGCAGGTCGCCGGAGCACACGGTGCGCGGAGCAGGCGTGAACGTCGAGGCGGGGATGGGGTCGAGGCCTG
>UQWE01000041.1 GCA_900544655.1 uncultured Coriobacteriaceae bacterium | reverse complement strand
AGAGGCTGGCGCCTGCGTTTCCCCACCACCGGGCCCCTGCCGCTCCCGCTTCTCAGCCGCAGGCTACTGGGGCCGCGTGCCCGCAGTGTGGTGCCCCGGTCAATCCTGGCGACGCCTTCTGCATGTCCTGCGGCTGCAAGCTCGGTGCTCCCGCGCCTGCGCCGGCACCCGCTCCCATGCCGATACCCGAGCCGGTCTCTGCCGCCCCGATCCCCGATCCGGTCTTCCCTGCTCCCGTCGAGACGGCAGGTCCCGCGCCCGAGGGCACGGAGGAGTAGCTTCGAGCCCCTCGGCATCCTTCTGTAATCGCTAATGCATCGACGCCCGCCTCCGAAGGGAGACGGGCGTCGATTCGTTTGGCTCAAGCGCGTGTCTGCGTACCAAATGGCTCCCGGCTACAGCTCGTTCACGCGTCCGCTCGGGCGCTCGCCCGCAATGCTCGCGAGCGCGTCCTGGAGCGCATGCCTGCGGGTAGAGCGCGACGGCGACTGACTGTACACGAATGGCAGGCGAGAGAGGAGCGCTCGATTGGCGGCGTGGGTGACCCAGATCTCAGCACGAGTGGCGGCTTCGACGTCGACCTTCGCCTTGTCGTCGAGGATGACCACGGCGGAGAGGTCGGGATGAGATTCGAGGATGTCGCTGGTCATCTCTCCAGATTCGAGCACGACGACATCCACGTCCTGGAGCGGATCCGGCGCCGGCTCGCCTGCGGCGTCGTCGGCGTTGAGCGTGGAGACTTGGGCGATCGTCACGCCGCGCTTGCCCCACTCCTCGAGCAGGTCATGTTCATAGGAGAGGTCGGTTGACGAGCCAACATAGAGAATGGTGCGCATAGTGTCTCCGCTCGGGTCGAATGTATGTCATAAGCCTAAGTGGAGAAGGTTGCCTCATGGTTACGCCCGTGACAAAACGTCGTTACGGAGTGGAGCGGTGTGGCGGTGGGAGTGCGCCCCCTTATGCCTGGGCGAGACGGCTGAGGGAGTGTTGGGCCGCGCGCCAGCAAGGTGCTGAGACCGCGCTGCCTAGCATGTTCCCATTGCGGTGGAGGCGCGATCGCCCCGGCGCGTTTCCTGCGGTATCCTCGTGAACGTATTGCGGGAGCGGGAGGTGGCGCTATGGCTAAGGTGACGCTGAAGGACATCGCCAGAGAGGTGGGGCTCTCTGTCACGTCCGTGTCGCTCGTCCTGAACAATCGCCCGTGCAAAATCAGCGAGGCGAGTCGCCAACGCATCCTCGAGACGGCGCGCCGCAAGGGCTACATCCCCAACCAGATCGCCCGAAGCCTCGTCATGCAGCATACGAGCACCATCGGCCTCATCATTCCCAACATCGAGAGTCGCTTCTTCGCGTCACTTGCAAAGAACATCGAGCTCAGGTGCCGCGAAAGGGGCTACGCCCTGATCATCACGAATTCCGACGACAGCCCGGAAAACGACGCCAAGCTCGTTCGCTTGCTCGTTAACCGTGGCGTTGACGGCCTCCTCATCGTCGTTTCGGACGAGTTCGCCACTGACGAGCACCTCCTCGCGGACCTCTCGCACCTCCCCACGCCCTTCGTCATGGTCGACCGCTTCATCGAGGGCCTGTTCTGCGACAAAGTCCGCTTCAACAACGAACTGGGTGGCTACTTGGCGACGCGCCATCTGCTTGACCAAGGGCACGAGAAGATTGCCTGCATCGTGAACCCAAACTCCAACACCGGTCGCGAGCGCTTTGACGGCTATTCCCGCGCGCTGGGGGAGGCGGGCATCCAGGTGCGCCGAGACTACGTGCTTAGCAGCGATTACTACATTTCCAGCGCCTATGAGGCGGCGGGCCGCCTCGTGAAGACGGATGCCACGGCGGTGTTTGCGAGCTCGGACAACATCGCCCTTGGGCTGCTCAAACGCCTCTACAGCTTTGACCTGCGCGTGCCGCGCGATTACTCGGTCGTGAGCTATGACAACTCCGCGGCAGACGTGCTGTTCGAGCCGGAGCTCACCTCGATCGAGCAGAACGTGCCGGAGCTCTCCGGCGCCGCGCTCGACCTCCTCTTCCGGCGCATCGAGGAGTCTGAGACGGGCGAGCTGGGTGGCCCGGATGAGGTCGTCCTCAACCCGAAGCTCGTCCTAAAGGACAGCGTTCGCAGACTCTAGTAAAGGACAGCGATGCAGGCTCTAGCTACCCATATGTGGTGACCTCGTAAGCCACGTGACAACCCCGTGCAAACTGAGCCCACAAGACAGTTAATTCTGTAACTGAGGCATTACCGTTCGCGGGTATAACACTACCGTTCGCGGAGTTAAACGGTTAGGCCACTTGTAAGCAATTCAAATTCCTCTCCAAGTAAAACGATTTACCCTCATATACTCCGTACCGGTTAGTCAGAGAGGCGTTTCAAGCCAAGCCGGACGGATACCCACGCCCACGCGAAGGCGAGGAAGCGCTACAGCGCCCCGAAAGGGGCAAAGTCGAGCGCGGTCTACCACCGCGCAGGAAGAGGAGAGGCACAATGGCACATCCCGTCATCGGCACCCCCTGGCAGAAGCTCGACGCTCCGGTTCCCGAGCAGGAGCTCGAGGGCATCGAGAAGTACTGGCGCGCTGCGAACTACCTGTCCGTCGGCCAGATCTACCTCCGTTCCAACCCGCTTATGCGCAAGGACTGGGTTGACGAGAAGACCGGCGAGACCCGTGACTTCGGTCGTCCCGACGTCAAGCACCGTCTCGTTGGCCACTGGGGCACCACGCCGGGCGTGAACTTCCTGTTCGGTCATGTGAACCGCCTCATCGCCGACCACAAGCAGAACGCCGTCTTCCTCATGGGTCCTGGTCACGGTGGACCTGCCGGCACCGCTCAGTCCCTGCTTGACGGCACCTACTACGACATCCGTCCGGACATCACCAACGACGAGGCTGGCCTCCAGAAGTTCTTCCGTCAGTTCTCTTACCCCGGTGGCATCCCCTCTCACTACGCTCCTGAGACCCCGGGCTCCATCCACGAGGGCGGCGAGCTGGGCTACACCCTGTCCCACGCTTACGGCGCCATCATGGACAACCCAAGCCTCCTCGCTGTCGCCGTCGTCGGCGACGGTGAGTCCGAGACCGGCCCGCTTGCCACCTCTTGGCAGTCCAACAAGCTCGTGAACCCCAAGACCGACGGCATCGTCCTCCCGATCCTGCACCTCAACGGCTACAAGATCGCCAACCCGACAATCCTGTCCCGCATCTCCGACGAGGAGCTCACCGAGTTCTTCGAGGGCATGGGCTATGATCCGCACTTCTTCGTTGCCGGCTTCGACAACGAGTCCCACATCTCCATCCACGCTCGCTTCGCTGCCCTGCTCGAGGAGGTCTTCAACCAGATCTGCGACATCAAGGCTGCTGCCGAGGCTGGCGACGAGACCCGTCCGGTCTACCCGATGATTGTCTTCCGCACCCCGAAGGGCTGGACCTGCCCGAAGCACATCGACGGCAAGAAGACCGAGGGCTCTTGGCGTGCCCACCAGGTGCCGCTGGCTTCCGCCAAGGACACCCACGAGCACTTCCGCGTCCTGCGCGGCTGGCTCAAGTCCTACAAGCCGGAGGAGCTCTTCGACGAGAAGGGCGCCATCCGTCCCGAGGTGACCGCCTTCATGCCCAAGGGTGACCTCCGCATCGGTGCCAACCCGAACGCCAACGGCGGCCTTGTCCGTGAGGACCTCGTCCTCCCCGACATCCACGCCCACGAGGTTCCGGTTGCTGAGAAGGGCCACGGCTGGGGCTCCACCGAGGCCGCTCGCGTCTTCGGTGCCTACACCGCCGACGTCCTCGCCAACAACATGGAGAACTTCCGCATCTTTGGCCCGGACGAGACCGCTTCCAACCGTCTCCAGGACGCCTACAAGTACACCGTCAAGCAGTGGGAGGGCGGCTTCTACGCCGACGCTGACAACGACGAGCTCCTCGCCCCGCAGGGCAAGGTCGTCGAGCAGCTCTCCGAGCACCAGTGCGAGGGCTTCCTCGAGGCTTACGTCCTCACCGGCCGTCACGGCGTCTGGAGCTCCTACGAGTCCTTCATCCACGTCGTCGACTCCATGGTGAACCAGCACTGCAAGTGGCTCGAGGCCACCGTCCGTGAGATTCCTTGGCGCAAGCCCATCGCCGGCCTCAACATCCTGCTCTCCAGCCACGTCTGGCGTCAGGACCACAACGGCTTCTCCCACCAGGACCCGGGCTTCGTCGACCTGCTCCTCAACAAGGCCAACGACACCCACGTCGTCAACGCCTACTACCCCTGCGACGCCAACATGGCCCTCGCCGTCGCCGAGCGTTGCTACCAGTCCACGAACTGCGTGAACGCCATCTTCTGCGGCAAGCAGCCCGCCCCGACCTTCCTGACGGTCGACGAGGCCAAGGCCGAGCTCGAGAAGGGTGTCGCCGAGTGGAAGTGGGCCAGCTCCGCTGAGTCCCTCGCTGACGCCGACATCGTCCTCGGCACCTGCGGCGACGTGCCGGCCCTCGAGGCCCTCGCTGCCCTCGACATGCTCAAGGGCGAGGGTGTCAAGGCCAAGTTCGTCAACGTCGTTGACCTCCTGAAGATCCAGAACGCCTCCGAGAACGACCTCGCCATCTCCGACGAGGAGTTCGCTGAGCTCTTCGGCAACGGCGAGAAGCCCGTCCTCTTCGCCTTCCACGCCTACGCCGGCACCATCCGTCGTCTCGTCTGGGATCGTCCGGGCCACGACGCCTGGCACGTCCACGGCTACGAGGAGAAGGGCTCCACGACCACGCCGTTCGACATGCTGCGTCTGAACAACATGGATCGCTGGGCTCTCGCTGCCGACGCTCTCCGCATCATCGACGCCGAGAAGTACGCCGACAAGATCGCCGAGTGGGAGAAGTTCCGTCAGGACGCCTTCCAGTTCGCCGTGGACGAGGGCTATGACGTGCCCGAGTTCACCAGCTGGGTCTGGCCGGACGCCGCTGCTGCCACCGAGGGTGAGCTCTCCGCTACCCAGATGACCGCTGGCGACAACGAGTAGGTCGTCCGCATCAGTTGGCTAGCCCGTTGACTGGCTGTCTGACAAGTGTTTTCACGGCTCGGGCGAGGTGAGGCCGCCTCATCCGCCCGAGCACGCTACACCGGCCCGAAGCTCTGGGGGGAGCTTCGGGCTGGTCTTTTTGTCTAGGAACGCTGCACTTTTGGAGTAGAACACTCCGCATTTGCGCTTTGCCCCGATAATAGGCTGCGTTTGATTGCGCGGCCGGATGCGGCCGGCGCCCGGACTTCGTGAGATTTGGGAACCCATGCCGCACGGACTGCATATTCGCCTGCCTAAGAACTTCGTGCTTGAGGAACGCCTCGAGCGCTATTCCGCCGTCATCGAGACCAACCCGTATGGGTGGGCAGGGCGTTGGACACGTGACTGCGCTCCCGTGGATGGTCCCGCGTTCAAGGAGGTCCGTCTCGACCTGGGTTGTGGCCGAGGCTCCTTCACCGTGGAGATGGCGCGTCGCGAGCCGGACGTCCTGTTCCTCGGCATGGATGCGGAGCCAATCTGTATCGCCCACGCGGCGCAGGCGGGTTGCGAGAGCGGCCTTTCCAACGTGCTTTTCATCCCAGGTACGGGCATGCGCATCACGGAGATGTTCGCGCCTGGCGAGCTCTCGTGCGTCTACCTTAACTTCCCCACGCCGTTCCCGCGGAAGAAGGAGTCTCACAAGAGGCTCGTGAACTTCGAACGCCTCATGGACTACCGCCGCGTTCTGCGCGATGGGGGAGAGGTGCGCCTCCGCACCGATAGCCAGCCGCTGTTCGATTTCGCGCTCACGCAGCTGCCCGTCGCCGGTTATGAGACCGTGTGGAGCAGCCTTGACGCTCGTGCCGATCGTCCCGATGACCCCACGAGCGAGTACGAGGTGAAGCTGGGTGCCAAGGGTGCGCGCGTGTGCTCGTACATCGCCGTGCCGGGGCCTGAGCCGGAGAATCCCGTTCAGACGGCCGAGATGAGCCTCGCCGCCTATATTGTCGAGGACATCTCTGCCTATGACGGCTACGCGCCGCACGGCATGGAGGCTACGATCCAGAACCTGCGCAACCGCGCCGCCAAGAAGAACGGTGACTGGGCCGACGGCATCACGCTCTAACGCGATGGCGCCGGAGTGGGACCAGGCAAACCCGTACCCTTGGTCCCTAGATGCGCTTGATGCTCTGGCGCTGGACTATCGTGGTGTGCAGCATTGTGATGCAGGGGGCAAGGCGAATGTCCGTCGTCTGCTCGAACAGGCGACGCACGGCCATCTCGCCCATCTTGTGACGTGGCACGTGCACGCTTGAGAGCGTTGGCTGGATTACCTGGCAGAGCTGCTCGTCGTCAAAACCCATCACGGAGACGTCGTCTGGCACGCGGATTCCGTGCGCGTTGAGCGCGCGGATGAGGGCCGCGGCCACGAGGTCGTTGTCGCAGAAGAAGGCCGTGGGCAGTGGGGGATTGTCGTCGAGCCAGGTGCATAGCTCGAGATAGCCCTGCTCGGGGGAGGGGTCCACGAGAATGCGGTTCTTCTCATCAAAGGGCAGGCACATATCCTCGAGCACGTGGCGGAAGCCTCGCTCACGCTGGGGGAAGTTCTTGATTCGCATGCGGGAGCCCACGTAGCCGATGCGCTCGTGGCCCTTCTCGGCAAGAAGGGTCGTGGCGCGGTAGGCCGCGGGCTCGTTGGCGATCGTGACGCAGTCCAGGGCGAGCTTGTCGCTCCAGCCGTCAAGAACGACGAGTGGCAGGTCGAAGTCCTCGAACAGGGCGTACTCGTCGTCGCTGATCATCTCCGTGGCGAGCAGGATGACGCCGGCGTTGGCATTCTGCGCGAGCTCTGCCACGGCGTCCTTGCGCGTGGAGGGGGTCGTGAGGTCGAGCGTAGTCATGGACGCCTTGAGCGAGAGTTCCTTGGCGCCGCGCTCTATCCCCGCGTAGACGCCAGGGTGGAAGGGGCTCACGTCAACGATGCGCCCCGTGACGCGTGCGACGGCGAAGATGACGCGCTCGAGCTGGTTTGCGCGATGGTAGCCCATGCGCTGTACGGCGTCGAGGCCAAGGTCAAGGACCTGCTCGACAACAACGGCCTGGGCGGCCAGTACACCATCACGAAGTGCGCCATAGGTGAGGCCCTCTCGAAGCGCGCCGATGCCGACCTGCTCGTTGCCACCACGGCCGCGCCCGCCGGCATCTCCTGCCCTTACGTGAGCGGCGTGCCGTTCCTCACCACGATCGGCAAGGCTGCGGCCGAGCAGCAGATCCTCGAGGCTCTCAAGAAGTAGTGACCGGCGTTCCGGCGACATCGCCGGTCGATTGCGCGGCGGGAGCCTGCGCCCGCCGCGCTGCGGGCCCATCCCCTTCTGCCCACAGCGGGGCGTTCCCGTGTCCAAAGCTCCATGGGGGCACGGGGTGCCCTGGTTCGTTTTCTGCAAGAGAAAGTAAGGAAGGTATTACATGGACGCGATTATCTCGTTCTTCACGTTCCTGCAGGGCCTTGGCGTCTCAGTCATGATGCCGATTATCATTACGATCATCGGTTGCTGCCTGGGCGCTGGGTTTGGCAAGAGCCTGAAGGCCGGCCTCATGGTCGGTGTTGGTTTCATCGGCCTGAACCTCGTCATTAACCAGCTGTTCGGCACCTCCATCGGACCTGCTGTCCAGGAGATGATTCACCGCTTTGGCCTGCAGCTCTCCACGATCGACGTGGGCTGGCCCGCCGGCGCCGCAATTGCTCTGGGCACCACGGTTGGCCTCGTCATCATCCCGCTGGCGCTCATCGTCAACCTCATCCTGGTGCTCGCGAACCTCACGCAGACCGTGAACGTGGACATCTGGAACTACTGGCACTACGCCTTCGTGGGCTCGCTCGTCGCCAACATCACGGGCAACATCACGTTTGGCTTCGCCGCCGCCATCATCGACGAGACCATCCTGCTCGTTCTCGCCGATGCCACGGCCAAGGACTGCCAGAAGGCTCTGAACATGCCGGGCGTCTCCATCTCGCAGGGCTTCTCTCTTGCCTACGCGCCGGTCGCGTGGGTCCTCAACTGGGTCATCGACCATATCCCGGGTGTGCGTGACATCGACATCGACGTCGAGTCCATGCAGAAGAAGTTCGGCATCTTTGGTGAGCCTCTGTTCATCGGTACCGTCATCGGCCTCATCATCGGCGCCATCGCCTACTTCGACGGCTCCGACATCGCCGGCTCCATCACGAGCATCCTCACCTGCGGCGTCACGCTCGGTGCCGTGCTCGTGCTCATCCCGCGTATGGCCTCCCTGCTCATGGAGGGCCTGCTGCCCATCTCAGAGGCAGCCTCCAACTTCATCCAGAACAAGGTGAAGAACCGCGGCCAGATGTACATCGGCCTCGACTCCGCCATCGCCGTCGGCCACCCCGTCACGCTGTCGCTGGCCCTCATCTGCATCCCGCTCATGGTGCTGTTCGCCGTCGTGCTGCAGCCCTTCGGCAACCAGACGCTTCCGTTCGTTGACCTCACCGCCGGCACCTACATGCTCGCCGTGGCCGTGCCCGTCTCCAAGGGCAACGGCTTCCGCGGCCTGGTCATCGGCCTTATCTCCGTCATCATGGCCCTGCTGATCTCCACCGCCCTCGCCCCGCTCATCACGCAGAGCGCCGCCCAGGCCGGCTTCGACATCAGCTCCGCCGTGGGCGCCACCGGCGTTGCTGGCTCCAGCCTCGTCACCGTGCTCTCCGACGGCGGCTCGCCGCTCTCCGGCATCTTCGTGCTGCTGTCCACGATCAACCCGATAGTCGGCCTCGTCGCGACGGCCGTCGTCGCGGTCCTCATGGTCGTCTGGAACCACAAGCGCATCGTCAAGGAGGCCGCCGAGCTCCACGCTGGCGCCTCTGCCCAGGCGTAGGCGATTCGCATGACCGAGAAGGAGCTGGGCGGCGTGGCTGCCGGGGGAAGTGCGCTTGCGGAGGGGGCGGTCACCTATACGTATGATCGGCGCCGCTATCTCATCGACGCGCTGTTTCCCACCTACGTGTCCTGCGCAGGGTTGCCGTTGTCCGTCATCCTGTTCATTGCCGGCGTGCTGCCGCCGCTCATGCTCCTTGTCATGGTCGTGTGCGCGTACTCGCTCATGAACGCGTTCGTGGCCCATTCGTACCCCCGCGTCGTGACGTTCGATGGCGAGTCGCTGCGCCTCGAGTCGTTCGGACACGTGGACGAGTACCCGGCTGGCTCCATCACGCGTCTTCGTGTGAACCCCACGCCGGAGGGCCTGCGCATCTACGCCCGCGTGAACGACTCGTCGCCGGTGCGTGGGCGCTACTTCCTCGTCTGCGGCGACATGTACGACGTGGACGGGAACAAGGCCGAGCCCGTGTACGACTATCTCCTCTCCCTCGCCGAAAGCCTGGTCGCTGCGGACTAGGCCTCGGGGAGGCAGGGGCCTTTCAGGCGCGGCGCCCAAGCGGTTGCCGCGCCTTCTTATTAGACGCGTGTCGGGCGAGAGCCTGCCGCGCCGTTCCGAGAAGGGAACAAACATGTCTCAAGCTGACGTAGAGCTGCTCCGTCCCGAGCTCGTGTTCTTTGACCTCGAGGCGAATGACGCCCAGGAGCTATTTGACGGCCTCGAGGACCGTCTCAAGCCGCTGGGCTACCTCAAGGACACGTGGCGTGCCGCCATTGGCGAGCGCGAGAAGAACTATCCCACGGGCCTTGCCTGCCCCACGGCGCAGATTGCCATCCCGCACACGGACCCGGTGAACCTGGAGAGGCCCTACATCGCCATCGTGAAGCCCAAGAGCCCCATCAAGTTCCAGCCGATGGGCGGCATGGGCGATGAGGTCGAGGCGAAGCTCGTCATCAACCTCGGTATCATGCGTGACGGCGGGCAGGTGGAGATGCTCCAGAAGCTCATGGGCATCTTCATGGACGAGGCCAAGTCTGCCAACGTTTTGTCACAAGTGACGCCCGAGGGTATGGTGTCCGCGTTTGGCGGATGCCTCGCCTAGCGCATTTCTTGGGGCGACAAGCGACGGGCGGGGCCGGTCTGCCGTGGTGGCAGCCAGCCCCGCCC
>UQWE01000040.1 GCA_900544655.1 uncultured Coriobacteriaceae bacterium | reverse complement strand
CGTTCGCGCGCTCCACGCGCGCGGCGTTGCCGTCCTCATGATCTCCCACTCGATGGAGGACGTCGCCGAGCTCGCGGATCGCGTCATCGTGCTTGACCACGGGCGCATCGCCCTCGCCGGCACACCCGCGGAGGTCTTCTCCCATGGGGAAGCCCTTCACAAGCTTGGCCTCGGCGCGCCCGCTCCTCTCGAGCTTGCCCACGGCCTCGAGGACGCCGGCGTTTTCGCACCGGGCGAGCTTGGCCAGCCGCTCACAACCAGCGCGCTCGTCACCAACATCACCCGGCTCAGAGGAGGTGATCGACCTTGCTAGCCTCCCCGATCGGTCGTTATCAGCCAGGTATCTCCCTCATGCACCGCCTCGACGCACGCGTGAAGGTGATCTGCCTCATGGTCCTCGTCATTCTCATGGTCACGGTGACCACCCCGGCAGAGCTCGCCCTCGCCGCGACCGGCATCCTCGTGCTCGTCGCCGCAAGCCACGTTGCGCCCAAGATCATCTGGGCAAGCGTTCGCCCCATCGTGCCCTTCGTGGCCTTCGTCGCCGTCTTTAACCTCTTCATGGCACACGGTGGGACAACGCTTGCGCAACTGGGGCCCCTCACACTCACCACTGAGGGCATCTGGATTGCCTCGCTCTACGCGGTCCGTCTGCTCATGGCCGTGGCACTGGGCGCCCTGCTGCTGCTCACCACCACACCCACCGCCCTCACGGACGCACTCGAGTCCCTGCTCTCGCCTCTCGGCCGTTTGGGCCTTCCCGCCCATGAGATCTCGATGGTGCTCTCACTCGCCCTTCGCTTTGTGCCGGTGCTTGCGGACGAGGCTCAGTCAATCATGGATGCCCAAGCAGCACGAGGCGCGTCCTTCGAGGAGGGTGGCCTCGCCAACCGCGTCCGCGCCATTGGCGCCATCCTCGTGCCGATGTTCGCCGGAGCGATTCGCCACGCTGAAAACCTCTCCCGAGCGCTCGACGCCCGTTGCTATGAAGGCGGCGCGGGTCGTACGCACTACCATGAGCAGCGTATTCGCCCGCGTGACATCGCGTTCGCGGCGGCCTGTGCCCTCTGGAGCGCCTGCCTCATCGCACTTTCGGCTCTTGGAATCTAGTCCTCGCAAGCATTTCCGCGGCCAATGGTCAAAAACACCATCTTGACGTACGGTCCAAGTCAGCCCCATCGTCAGTTTCTTGATTGAAGTCAAGCAACTGAGTACGTAAGGAGCCTCTACCCAAGCCCAACCACACCTTACGGGCCCAAATCGATCAATTTATCGTCGCACGCGCCGCGCTTCACACCGCAAATTGTCTTCAGGCGTACGCCAAGATGGGTATTTTGACCATCCTCTCGGAAAAATCCTCTGGCGACATTAGAAGGGCGAGCAGAAGGCTTTTACATGGCTTGGCATCAGCGGACTTCGACTCCGTAGATATGTCAACGACCCCACGGAAGCACTTGGATGGCTTGTTTCCCACGAGGCGCGATGCCCGCCCCCTCAGCCACAGACCTGCCGCGTGGACTCGTAATTAGAGCCGTTCGCCAGATGCCTCACCTGCCGCGTGGACTCGTAACTAGAGCCGTTCGCCAGATGCCTCATCCGTCAAAGCCGTGTAATTCGGGCAACGGAGACTCGGTTGGTCTATCCTTTTCTAATCAGAGCCACCGACACGCAAACGTACACCACTTGGAGCACACATGTCGCGAAGCAACCTCCGCCCCACCGAGAGCGTTTCCTCATATGAAAAAGACGAGCTCAACACTCTTTCTCGTCCGCAGAAGCTCATGACGCGCCGCACGGCTCTCAAGGCCATGTTTGGCCTTTCCGTCATCACCGCCGGTATGCTCGGTGCGCCTTCCTCGGCTTTTGCCGCAAAGGCCTCTCAACAGACGACCAACGCCCTCAACTCCGCCCAGGCAAAGCTTGACGCCGCCCAGGCCGAGCTCGACGCCATCGCCGCGGAGTACCAGGAGCTCAACCAGAAGCTCAACGAGACCATCGGCAAGATCGAGGAAGTCCAGGCCCAAATCGACGCCAAGCAGGCGGAAATCGACGCCAAGCAGGCGGAAATCGACGCCAAACAAGATCAACTCGCCAGCCGCATCTCGAGCAGCTATAAGACCGGCAACTCGGACATCCTCGCCCTCATCCTCAACTCCCAGAGCTTTGAGGAGTTCTCGAACAATCTGTTTTACATGGGCAAGATCAATGCCAGCGACGAGCAGCTGATCAACGACGTCAAGACCGCCAAGGCAGAGCTCGAACAGGCAAAGGCCGAGCTCGAACAGCAGAAGGCAGAGCTCGAGCAGCTCAAGGAGGAGCAGACCCAGCAGCTCCAGGCCGTTCAGGCCAAGCAGAACGAGGCTAGCTCCGTCGTCAACAGCCTCTCCGATGACGTGAAGGCCCTCATGGCGAAGCGCGATGCGGAGATCGCCGCCGCAGCCGAGGAGGAGCGACGTCAGGCGGAGGCAGCGAAGGCGGCCGCAAGCGCTGCTGGCGGCGTCTCCGGCAGCCTTAGCAACGCCTCCCCGACTGACAAGGGCGCCGCCATCGTCGCCGCCTGCCACCGCGTCGCCTCTCCGGGCGCGGGCCTCTGCGCCATGTGGGTAAGCCGCGTCTACCAGGCCGCCGGCCTTGGCTATCCCGGCGGCAACGCCAACAACATGTACTGGAACTACTGCACGAGCTCCAACAAGGGCGATTTGCGGGCCGGCATGATCGTCGCGGTCTCGACGCACGGCAGCACCGCAGCCGGCCGCATCTACGGCCACGTTGGCATCTACATCGGCGGTGGCATGGTCATGGAGAACGTGGGCTACATCAACACGCAGAGCCTCGACTCCTGGATTGCCTCCTACGGCGACATCGTCACGCCACGCTGGGGCTGGGCAGGCTAGGCAATCGCTCGGCAATCCTTCCATTGCAGCATGCGCTCGCTAAAGCAGCGGGGTCGCCCGGTTAACTCGAGCGACCCCGCCTTTATTAGTATTCTGTTCTCGTCATTCGCGCGGCACTACAGTCGTTTGCTCGCCACTCCTTTCGGCTGGACGCAGCATTGGTGCAATTCGCCAACTGTCCGCTCGTGTCTCGAGCACGAGCATATCGGCACTATAATGAGAAGCTGGTGTGGACAAGGTCCGTCCTGTCTACGTGTCACTGAACGCTTGGGCGAAAGGAACCCCATGAGCGAGAAGATCGATCCCAAAGACACCTGCGTTCTCGTCACCGGCGGCGCTGGCTTCATCGGCAGCCACACCGTGGTCGAGCTGCTCCAGAAGGACTACAAGGTCGTCATCGTCGATGACCTCTCCAACGCCTCCGCGAAGGTCGAGGACCGCATCAAGACCATCGTTGGCCCCGATGCAGCCAAGAACCTCGAGCTCGTCATCGCAGACGTGAACGACCGCGCCGCACTCGAGCAGATCTTCGACACCCACACGATCGACCGCGTCATCCACTTCGCCGGCTTCAAGGCCGTGGGCGAGTCCGTCTCCAAGCCGATCGAGTACTACTCCAACAACCTCGGCAACACGCTCACGCTCGTCGACGTCATGCGCGAGCACGGCTGCAAGTCCATCATCTTCTCCAGCTCCGCCACCGTATACGGTGACCCGGACTCCCTGCCCCTCACCGAGGCCAGCCCCAAGAAGAACGCCACCAACCCCTATGGTTGGACCAAATGGATGATCGAGCAGATCCTGACCGACCTCCACACCGCTGACCCCGAGTGGAACGTCGTCCTTCTCCGCTACTTCAACCCCATCGGAGCCCATCCCTCCGGACTCATGGGCGAGGATCCCAAGGGCATTCCCAACAACCTCGTGCCCTACGTCGCGCAGACCGCCATCGGCAAGCGCGAGGCCGTCCACGTCTTCGGCGATGACTACGACACGCCCGACGGCACCGGCGTCCGCGACTACATCCACGTCTGCGATCTCGCCACCGGCCACGCCGCAGCCCTCGCGTGGATGAACGGCAAGACGGGCGTCGAGATCTTCAACCTCGGCACCGGCAAGGGAACCTCCGTGCTCGAGATCATCAAGGCCTTCTCCCGCGCCTGCGGCAAGGACATCCCCTACGTCATCGACCCGCGCCGCCCCGGCGACGTCACCTCGAACTACGCGGACTGCTCCAAGGCCAAGGCCGAGATGGGCTGGGAGGCCAAGTACGACATCGACGACATGTGCCGCGACTCCTGGAACTGGCAGTCCAAGAACCCCAACGGCTACGAGGGCTAGGACGGCCGCGTGAGCAACACCTTCCCCGGATATCTGAAGGAGCGCCTGCCCCTCGTGGAGCAGGCGCTCTCCCGCGTCGCGGCAGCCCCACTTGACGGCACCTCCTGCGCGACGGCAGACCTCAACCGCTACCTCTACGCGCCCCTTGCCCACTTCACCTCGGGCGGAGGCAAACGCGTGAGGCCGGTCCTCTGCCTGCTCGGCGCCGAGGCCGTAGGCGCCGCGCCAGAGCGTGCCCTTTCCGCGGGCATCGCCATCGAACTCTTCCAGAGCGCCGCGCTCGTCCACGATGACATCGCGGACGAGTCCGAGCTCCGCCGCGGCGAGCCGTGCCTCTACGTCACGGAGGGAACGGGCGTCGCCATCAACATGGGAGACCTCGCCCTCACGCAGGTGTTCGAGGTCGTCATGGAGGACGCCGCGCTCGACGCGCCCACCAAGCTGTCGCTTCTGCGCAGCCTCGCCACGATGGAGCGCCACACCCTCGAGGGGCAGGCGCTCGACCTCGGCTGGGCTCGCGACGGGCGCTGGGATATCACGAGCGCGGACTACACCTTCATGGTCACGAGCAAGACGGCCTACTACACGGCCGCCTACCCGCTCTACCTCGGCGCCATCGCCGGTGGTGCCAGCGAGGACGTCGCACGCGAACTCTACGCGATCGGTATCGAGGCGGGTGTCACCTTCCAGCTGCAGGATGACCTGCTGAACCTCGTCGGCGACGCAGACGCCCAGGGCAAGGACTTCAGGAGCGACATCACGGAGGGCAAGCGCACGCTCGCCGTGGTCCACGCTCTCGAAAACCTTGGCACCGCAGAGCGCGACGAGCTCGTGTCGCTCCTGACCGCAGGCGTAACCGCATCCGATGACCTCGCGCGCGCCGTTGAGCTCATCGAGGCGGGCGGCGGTATCGAGCATTGCCGCTCTCTTGCCGAGAGGGGCGCGGAGAAGACCAAGCGCCTGGCAACAGAGGCGGCGGAAAAGGGCCACATTACGTTTGAGGCTCGCGACCTACTCTGCTCTATGGCAGACTTCTTTGTAGAGCGCGCGGCTTAGCCGCAAGCAAGAACGGGGCCCGTAAGGCCCATGAAACACCTTAGAGGCACGGCGCCCCCCAGGCGGCCGCGCAGGCACACAAGGAGTACTTTGATGGATCCGATTCGCGAGGGCATGACCGGCTCGATGGTCGAGGACGTCCAGGATCGCCTAGCATCGCTTGACTACGAGATCGACGAGACGGAGCGCTCCGCATCCGAGTTTGGCTCGTCCACCGCAAACGCCGTGGCTCGCTTCCGCATCGAACACGGCCTGTCCATCTCGGCGGAAGTTGACCTGCCCTGCTGGTCCGTCCTCGTCGACGAGTGCTACCAGATGGGTGATCGCACCCTCTACCTGCGTCTCCCCAACTTCCACGGCAACGACGTCCGCTGCCTGCAGAACGCGCTCAACGTCCTCGGCTTCTCCTGTGGCGAGGCCGATGGCTACTATGGGCCCCACACGGAGGGCGCCGTCAAGCTCTTCCAGGAGAACGTCGGCATGCTCGCAGACGGCATCGCCTTCGCTGACACCTTCGACGCCATCGAACGCCTTCGCCACGTCTGGGCCGGCAAGCCCGCTCAGGGCCCTCATCCCATGAGTGGCATGAGCTTCGCCCGTGCCGCGCTCGTTCTCGACGAGGTCGCCGTGGCACTCACCGCCGAAGACCCGATCTCGCGTAATGTCGCCGGCCGCATCTGGAACATCGCTCGCGCCATGTCCGATGACACCGGTCTTCGCCTCGTCGATTCGACCGCCGACGCCCTCCCGACCGACCGCGCCGTTATCGTCCTTGCCGTGACACCGCGTCCTGCTGTCTCCTCCGTCGCCAACGTGACCATGGCAGACGACGGCGACCTCGCCCTGCGCCTGCGCACGGCTCTCGAGAGCTCGCGCACGAAGCCTCCCGTGGTTCGTATCGAGCTGCCCGCAGACCCCAATTTCGACGGCTCCTTCACCATCAACGACGCCCAGATGCTCGCCGTCTCGCTTGTCGACACGCTCTGCGCGGCACTTTCCTAGCGGATAAGGCACTGCTGCCACACATAGCTCTTCTACCGCTGACATTAAGGCTCGAGACCCACTTTCCAATTGGGTCTCGAGCCTTTTCCCTTACATATCTGTCACCTGCTGAGTTCTCAGCATCAGGCCAAGCACTGTCCGATATGCTTGCCTGGATTGCACGCTGCCCAAAATGACCCCGACCCCCACGGAGGCCACATGCAACTCGGCAACCATGAGCAGGAGACCCAGAAGCTGGACGTCATCTCCCCCAGCCCTCTCGCAGCCCCTGATCCCAATGACCCCCTGGCAGACCTCGATCCCGAGGAGCGCGAGGCCTACGAGCAGTTGAAGCGCATGCGTGCCGAGCGTCGCCGCAAGAAGCTGATCAGAAGGGGTGTCGTCGTTGGCATCATCGCCGCACTCGTCGTGGGTTTCTTCGTCTTCCGCGCCGTCACGGCAAACAAACCGGATGACAGCATCCAGGTCGTCACCACCCCTGCCTACACCGGCCCTTTCACGACTGAGGTCACCGGGTCCGGCTCCATCAAGCCCTCCTCCTCGTATGTGGTTCAGCCCCAGATCGACGGCACGATTGACTCCGTCAACGTCGTTGCCGGCCAGACGGTCAAGGCGGGCGACGTCCTCTTCACCATCAGGAACGATGACCTTGACCGCGCCATCAACGAGGCAGGACGTGGCGTTCGTACCGCCAAGCAAGGCGTTGACGAGGCAAACCAAGGGGTCGAGCAAGCGAGGCAGGCCGTCAACGCCGCGGAGGAGGCCGTCAACAAGGCACAGAATCTGCTGAACGCGAATCCTGACGACACGGATCTGCAGGCAGCCCTCGAAGGCGCGCAGGCCGAGCTCGAGAGCGCCCGCAATGCGCTCGCCGAGGCCCAGCGCGCGCCCGAGTCCGCCCAAATCTCGCTCGAGGCGGCCAACGACGCATACAGCCAGGCGGTCGAGCGTGCCGATCAGCGCACCGTCAAATCCCCCATCGACGGCACCATCGTCGAGCTCAACGCCCAACCCGGCGCTACCGTTGGCCAGGCGGTTGCCAGCGCGGGCACCCAGGGCACCGGCTCGCTTTGCCTGGTCGCCAATCTCTCCCAGATGAACGTGACGCTCCAGATCAGCGAGGTCGATATCAACAAGCTTTCCCTTGACCAGACCGCGAACGTCACCTTCTCCGCCGTTCCAAACCTCACACTCTCCGCGACCGTCAAGTCCATCGCCTCAACCTCCAGCGGCAACGATGCTAGTGGTAACGGCTATGGTGGAGGCGGCGGTGCCACCTATGCCGTCGAGCTCGTCATCCCCACGCCAGATCAGCGCCTCAAACCCGGCATGACGGCAGACGTCTCCATCATCACGAACTCCATAGACTCCGCCCTCGTCGTCCCCTCCGCTGCCGTGACGGACTTCGGCGACGGCACCGGCGTCGTCTACGTCGAGGATGACGAGAAGGCCCACACCGCACACACCGTCCACGTTGAGATTCTCGGTGATAACGGCTCGGAGACCGCCGTCAAGCCCACGGAGGGCGCGATCCGCGACGGCGACCCCGTCATCATCTCTGGCATGGAAGCCGCGACCATAGACGATATGGATGCCGGCACCATGGGCGACGTTGCCGGAAACGCCGCAGACGTTGCTTCCGACGACACCTCCGGAAGCTCCCCCGACGCATCCGTCGAGGGCGAGACGACTGTGGCGCGATAACCATGTCCGTCATCGACGTCAAGAACATCCACCGCATCTTCGAGACGGGCGCCGGCTTCAACCACGTTCTCCGCGGAGTGTCCCTCACGGTCAACAAGGGCGAATTCGTCGCCATCATGGGGCCCTCAGGCTCGGGCAAGTCGACCCTCATGAACATCCTCGGGCTGCTCGACACGCCCACCACGGGTACGTATCGCCTCGAGGGAGTCGACATCTCGACCCTCTCTGACGACGACCTCTCCTTCGTGCGTGGCAGGCGCATCGGTTTCGTGTTCCAGAGCTTCAACCTCCTGCCGCGCGCCACGGTGCTGCGTAACGTCATGTTGCCGCTCGCCTATGCCGAGGTAGACCGCCGCGAACGCGAGCCACGCGCGATTCGCGCGCTCACGGCCGTTGACATCGCGCCGGACCACTTCGACCACCTGACCAACGAGCTCTCCGGCGGACAGATGCAGCGCGTCGCCATCGCACGCGCCCTCGTCAGCGACCCAGCGATCATCCTCGCGGACGAGCCGACTCCGCGACCGGCGAGATGGTCATGCAGACCTTCGAGCGCCTACGTGACCGCGGCAAGACCATCGTCCTCATCACGCACGACCCAAACGTCGCCGCACGTGCGGACCGCGCCCTGCACATCCTCGACGGGCGCCTTGCAGACGGCGCCTTCTCCAGCAAGGGACGCGTTGGGGGCACGCTCGGGACACTCGCGAGCGCTGAAGCCGCCGCCGCAACGCATCTCCAGCGCGCTGCGGCGCCCGGCCCAGGCGGCGCCACGTCGCTCCCCAACCGCATTCCGGAGGTGTAAGAGATGACGCCCCGTGACCTCGCAACCGAGACAACGAGCGCGCTTGACGCCAACCGAGGGCGGAGTCTCCTCACGGTCCTCGGCATCGTGATCGGCATCGCCGCCGTCATTGCCATGACCTCGCTCATCGGAGGAGTCCGTAACTCACTCGTTGGAGAACTCGGCCTCGACGCCGCCCGGCGTGTCTCCATCTACGCGCCCTACGGCCTCACGAAATCGAACATCGACACGCTCGAGCAGACAATCCCCGAGTACGAATTCATCGCCGGCGGTGCCTCGACGGCGGCAGACGTGACGACGGACAAGGGCTCCATATACATGCAGATATCCGGTGGTGATAACGATTATCTAACCGCCACCGGCATCAAACCCGCGAAGGGACGCACGTGGACGGCAGACGAGGAGAGTCGCGGCGCTCAGGTCTGCATCGTCACACCCGATGTCATGCGTCAGCTCTTTGGCAATCCAGAGGCTGACTTCGCTGGCAAGACCATCAAGATCCAGAACTCCTCCTATACCATCGTGGGAGTCACGAGTCAGAGCTCGATGACCTCGATGGGGGACGGAAGCGGTTTCGCATGGGTACCACTCAAGTGCGCACAGACGCGCCTAGGCGCAGACTCGAGCGCGCTTTCCGAGGTCGTTGGCTTCGCGAAGGAGGGTGTCGACATGAACGCCCTCGTCGAGAAGACGAAAACGCAGGTCGCACGCATTCAGCACATCGCCGATGAAGACATTGAGAACATAATCTACGTCTACTCCATGAAGGAGAGCATCGAGGCGCTGGATAACTTCATGAACTCCTTCGCGCTCATCGCTGGCTCCATCGCGAGCATATCGTTGCTGGTAGGCGGCATTGGCATCATGAACATGATGCTCACCAACGTAACCGAGCGTATCCGCGAGATCGGCCTTCGCCGCGCCCTCGGCGCCACGCGCACGGACATCACGGCGCAGTTCCTCGCGGAGTCCATCGCCATCAGCCTGGCCGGCGGCGTCATCGGCATCATTGCGGGCTACGCGGGCTCATGGGCGCTCGCATGGATTGCCAGCTCAACCGGGCTTGTCGCAGAGTTAGGCGGCTCCGGTGGCGCGATGCTCGTGCCAGCCATCTCGCTCAGCGCCGTTGGTTTCGCCACTGGCGTATGCGTGTTCATCGGCCTCGTGTTTGGCTACTACCCGGCGCGTCGCGCTGCCCGTCTCGACCCGGTAGAGGCGCTGCGCTACCAGTAGCGAGAGCGGGCGCA
>UQWE01000039.1 GCA_900544655.1 uncultured Coriobacteriaceae bacterium | reverse complement strand
CAGGTGCGGGTGAGGGCGCAGCAGGTGCGGCCTTTGGCTCGGAGGGCTGGGCGGGCATCTCTGTCGGCGCGAGTGTGGGCGTGGCCACCGGAGCTGGCGTGGGAGCCTCTTCATGCGGCGTTTCCGCAGGTACCGGGCACTTCGTCTCGTCTGCCTCCTGAACGGCTGCGTCGTCCGTGGGATCCTTGACCGCGGCCTGCTCAACCGCGGCAACGGGCTTCGTCTCAATGGCGGGCTCTGGTTCCGCCGTCGCCTTCGTTGCGGCAGCGCTCTCAGCCTCCATCGCGTGGGCATACGCCTCTGCGATGAAGACCTCCTGGCAGTTCACGGAGGGCTCGCCGTCCTCGCGCCCGATTCTGGCCCAGGTTCCGTCGCACGTGAGGCGACGCGCCTTCACGTTGTCCGCGAGCTGAAGCTCCATGAAGTTCTTCACGATTTGCTGGCAGGTCGGGTCGAGAACGGGATAGGCGATCTCGACACGGCGCTCCGTGTTGCGCGTCATCATGTCTGCGCTCGAGAGGTAGATGGTGTCCGCGTCGACGCCAAAGGCGTAGATGCGCGCATGCTCGAGCAGGCGTCCCACGATCTGGCGAATCTCGATGCCGGTCGTGCGGTTCTCGATGCCCGGCAGCATGCAGCAGATGCCTCGTACGACCATAATGACCTCGACGCCAGCCTGGCTCGCCTCGGCGAGGCGGTCGATGACGTCGCGGTCCGTCAGGGAGTTCAGCTTGAGGAAGACGCGGGCGGGGGCTCCCGTTCTGGCGCGCGTGATCTCGCGGTCGATGCCGCGCATGATGAGGGGCTTGAGCGAAAGCGGCGCCACGCCGAGGTAGCGATAGGAGCCGCGGAGGTTGCCCAGGGAAAGGTTGCGGAAGAAGGCATTGCCATCCTCGGCGATGCCGGGGTGGGCCGTCATCAGCATGAAGTCGCTGTACAGCAGGGCGGTCTTCTCGTTGAAGTTGCCGGTGCCAAGGCACGTGATGCGGGAGAGGCCGCGCGCGTCATGATAGGTTATCTGGCAGATCTTCGAGTGGCACTTGAATCCCTCGAAGCCATAGATGACGGTGCATCCCGCCTCCTCGAGGCGCTCTGCCCACTCGATGTTGTTCTGCTCGTCGAAGCGGGCGCGCAGCTCCATGAGGACCGTGACGTCCTTCCCGTTCTCTACGGCGGTCACGAGGCTCTCGCATAGACGCGAGTGACGTGCCACGCGGTAGAGCGTGATCTTGATCGAGATGCAGTCGTCATCGTTCGCCGCCTCGTGGATGAGACGCAGGAGGGGACTCATCGACTCATACGGATAGGTGAGCAAGACGTCGTGGCTCTCGACCTGGCCGCGCATGGGTTCGCCGTCGCGAACCATGGGTGAGGGCTGCGGGGCAAAGGGCGGGAACGTGAGCGCGCCCTTGCGGCTCGCGGGAACCTTGCCTTCGAGCTGGTAGGCGAACGAGAGGTCTGAGGGCGTCGAGAGGTGGAACATCCTGCGCTTCTCGAGCTTAAGCTCCTTGCGGACGAACGTGACGAGCGATTCGTCGAGGTCCCCCGTAATCTCGGCGCGGACGGGCTGGAGGCGGCTCCTGCGCTTGAGCACCTTCTTCATGTGCTGACGGTAGTCCTCCTCCTCCTCAACACCCTCGCCGTCAGGGTCGATGTCGGCGTTGCGCGTGACGCGCACGACGGCCGAGCTCGTGGGGACGTAGGAACCGAAGCAACGGCCGAGCATGGAGATGATGACGTCCTCAACGAGGGTGTAGCGGATGCGACCCTCGCTGGAGGGAAGCCAGATGATGCGATTGGCGGTCTGCGGGACCTCGACCATGCCGAGCACCCCATGCTCATCGTTGCCATCGAGCGAGCAGACGACGTGCAGGACGCCGTTCTTGAGGTTGGGGAAGGGGTGGCGCGGGTCGACGATGAGCGGCGACAGGATGGGAGCCAGGTGGCCCTCGAAGTAGCGGGAGACGGTGACGAGGTCCGAGTCCGTGTACTGCTCAGGCGTCAGGCGCTTGATGCCCTCCATCTCGAGGGCGCTCTCGAGCTGGGTGAAGCAGCGCTCGCGCCGCTCGTACAGGCTCGGGAGGATCGAGAAGAGCTGGGCGAGCTGCTCTGACGGGGTCTCATCGCTCTTGTTGTCTGCCGGCTGGTGCTTGAGCTCCGCGAGGTCCGAGAGGCCACCGACGCGGATCATGAACCACTCGTCGAGGTTCGACTGGAAGATGGCGCAGAACTTGATGCGCTCGAGGAGCGGCACGGATTCGTCGAAGGCCTCGTCAAGGACCCTGTTGTCGAAGCGAAGCCAGCTGACCTCGCGATTCTGCGTGTAGGAGAAGTCGCGAGAACGCTTCTGGGGGCGATTGGCGTTGGCGGGCGTCGGGACGACGTCGGCAAATTTGGCAGCCTTGTGCTCGAGCTCGACGGCGGAGGCCTTTTTCGAGCTCTTTACGGACTTGGCCTCGTCCATATTGCGCTTGGAGGCCTTATCTGCCTTGTGTGTGTCTTTGTTCTTGCCCATATGTCGCTCCCGGCTCGTCACGTACGGCATGGAATGCTTCCAACAGAACTAGTATCCACTTAATTCCGGACATCTCTTGTTACGATTCGGTAAGGGTCTCTATGCATCTGATGGGCGTCTTACTCTGGTCGCTCCCTCTTCTGAATTACCGCCCCATTTATCGACAAATTGCTGCTAGACCTTGCAATTTGCGTTTTATGGCCGTACAGTTCTTGCAAACGCGCTGCTTGAAGAGTTGATTCGACAGTGCGCCGCAGGTGAAACGCTATCCCCAAATAGCTGACAAGATAATTTTCCAGAGGACGCGAGGAGACATATTTATGGCTGAATCGAACAATCGCGCACGTGGAAACAGACAGTCCCGCGAGCGTACGCGCGACGATCGCTGTCGCGAGAGGGCGAACGCCGCCGTCGCCCATACCGCAGAGATGCATGATCGTCTTGGTGCGGAGATTGAGCGCTCGGTGAGGGAGACACGCTTCTATGACGAGATTCCCTCGGCGCCGGCGGGCAGGGAGACCTCCGTTCCCAGCGTGAGCGTCGTCGACGCGGATTCCGTTTCCGCGGTGCTCGAGCTTGGCCGCGGCCGTGCCGATATGTGTGACCTCGCTGTTCTTGACTTCGCATCGTTCACGTATCCCGCAGGTGCCTACATCCGCGGTGCCATGGCTCAGGAGGAGGCCCTCTGCCAGGAGAGCTTCCTGTACAACGTCCTCTCGCGCTTTGAGGGCTGGTTCGCGGAGAATCGCCGCCGCAACATCAACTGCGAGCTCTATCGCGATCGAGCTCTGGTCGTGCCGAAGGTGCGTTTCGAGCGCGAGCGCTTCCACTCGTATGCCGACGTCATAGTTGCCGCCGCCCCCAACCTCAAGAGGGCGAAGGCCAACTATCACGTGCTCGAGTCTGACCTCGCGCGTTCGATGCACTCTCGCATTCGGCTCGTGCTTGGCATTGCTGACGTTCTTGGCCATGACAAGCTCGTGCTTGGCGCTTTCGGTTGTGGCGTCTTTGGATGGGACGCTCTTCGCGTCGCCCAGATCTTCGCCGAGGAGCTCGCGACTGGCAAGCACGTGGCAAGTCAGGTGACCTTCGCCGTACCTAAGGGCCGTCGCGATGAGAACCTCGAGATGTTCCAGCATGTGTTTGCCACGTTCCCCGAGGTTAACGAGGAAGCATACGCTCCCGCCCCGGAGCCCGCGCCCGTTAGCCGCAAAGAGGATGAGACGGAGGACGACTGGCGCAAGTACCTTTAGGTTCTTGTCACGATGCCAGTCCCTCCCAGGGAGTGGGGGCTAGCCCCTACCATCTAGCCGAGGCATTGTGTCGCCGGCGCATTCTTGGACGAATGCGCCGGCGATTATGTACCGGGTGCACTTGTTTTGGCTGATGCGTCTGTTTCGTGCTTGGCTTGTTGTCTTGATTAGGCCTGGGTGGGTGCCTTGATCCGGCCGATTATTATTCATTCGGTCGGCGCCTATGCGGGTGGCATCTTTCGGTACCTATGCGGGGGCAACTTGTTTGTTCTTTGGCCCTGTGGAGACTCCGTGGTCTGTTTCGTAGGGGAAATTCCGAAAGTGAGCAGCCAAATGTACTCCGCCTAAGTAGGGAAGAAACTGGCGACTCTTATACCTAGGGTTTTGCTTACGCGAATGAGCCGTCTACTCGACGAAGGCCGATTTGGCTGCTCACTGTCGCTATCCATAAATGAATTGGTCGCAGAAACGTCCTGCGGGAACGGCGAGAGATGTGTCCGGCGAGAGCCGTCGAATCGATACGCCTCGCCGCCAGTTGCCCCTTTTGATGTATTTAGCATTCACGATGTTGTGTAAACAAACGGAAAATTGCGAAAATCCCGTATTTTATCGTGCTAATATGCATTCCCGATGCGAATCTAAGGGGTAAATACCCAAGGATGAACGCAAATCGCCAGCGATCTTTGCTGGGCGGTTGCTCAAGCATAGCAGCTCGAAAGGTGTCGACGTGAAGAAACGATATAACCGGCAGGACGCGATTCGCGAGATCGTTCGCGATAAGTCCATCAAGACCCAGCGCGCCCTCGTCGAGGAGCTTGAGAAGCTCGGTTTCGTCTGCACACAGGCTACGATCTCGCGCGACATTGCGGACATGGGTCTACGAAAGCTTCCGGAGGGCGTGTATGTCCTCGCCGAGGACCTGCATCTACAGCGCATGGTGTCAGACCTCGTCACTAATGTCGTGCGAGCTAACAACATCGTCGTCATCCATACGCAGGCCGGGGCTGCTCAGGGTGTCGCCGCGGCTTTTGACGACGCGAGCCTTCCCGACGTGGCTGGCTGCATTGCCGGGGATGACACGATCATGGTCGTCTGCCTTACCAACGAGCAGGGCGTTACGCTCGAGCAACTCGTGAACAAGCTCAGAGGCGTGAGCGACTAAGCGTCTCTTGGTTCCGTCGCATCCGTTATTCGACTCTCAAACAAGCATCCAATCGAAGGAGCTTCTCTATGTACGAAAAGGGTAAGGTCGTTCTCGCGTATTCCGGTGGCCTCGACACCTCGTGTCTTCTCAAGTATCTCCAGGATGAAGGCTACGACGTGGTCTCCTGCATTGCCGCCCTTGGCCAGCCGTCCGAGGAGCGCAAGGACATTGACGCCGTGAACGAGAAGGCCAAGATGCTCGGCGCCGTGGCCGCCTATGACGTCGACATCCGTGACGAGTTCTGCGAGGACTTCGTCGCCAAGGCAATCTTCGCCAACGGCATGTACGAGAACAAGTATCCGCTGCTCTCCGCCTTGTCTCGTCCCGCCATCTGCCGCCACCTCGTGAAGGTGGCCCAGGCCGAGGGGGCCGTCGCCATCGCCCATGGCTGCACCGGCAAGGGTAACGACCAGGTGCGTTTCGAGCTCGAGTGCAAGGCCCTCGACCCGACGCTCGAGATTCTCGGTCCGGTCCGCAGCTGGGAGCTCACCACGCGCTCGAGCGAGATCGAGTACGCGCAGTCTCACGGCATCCCCGTTGACGCCACCAAGGAGAATCCGTACTCCATCGACGAGAATGTGTGGGGCCGCGCCATCGAGTGCGGCGTGCTAGAGAATCCGTGGAACTCCGCGCCCGACGGAGCCTGGTCGCTTACCGTCAACGCCGAGGACGCCCCCGACGAGGCACGTGATATCGTCATCGGCTTCGAGGCGGGCCTGCCCGTCTCCATCGACGGCCAGCGCATGAAGCTGTATGACCTCATCGCCGCGCTTAATGAGATCGTGGGTAGCCACGGCTTTGGTCGCATCGACATGATCGAGGACCGTCTCGTCGGTCTCAAGAGCCGCGAGTGCTATGAGCAGCCGGGCGCCCTGGCCATCATCATGGCCCACAAGCAGCTCGAATCCCTGTGCCTGCCGGGCGACGTGCTCCACACCAAGCTTCAGCTCGAGCATGACTGGAGCCGTCAGGTCTACAACGGCCTTTGGTACTCGCCGCTCAAGGACGCGCTCGATGCCTTCTTCGCGAGCACCCAGAAGACCGTCAGTGGCGAGGTCCGTCTGCATCTCTACAAGGGTAACTGCACTGTCACCGGCTCTCGTGCCGACAGTTCGATGTATGACTTCGGCCTGGCTACCTACGACAAGGGCGATACCTTCGACCGCACTGCCGCCAAGGGCTTCATGGACCTCTTTGGCCTGCCCAACCGCGTCTGGGCCGAGCGTCGCATCGAGCGCGAGAAGGTCGCTGGCGTCGCCGCTGCCGCCCAGATCGCCGCGATGGGCGTGAAGGAGGCCGAAGCCGCCGGCACTGGCGAGGCCGGAGCTTCTGGTGCCGGTGCCAAGTAGACAACCCTAACTTACGGGATGCGCTCCGCTTCCAGAGGATTGGAGGCGGAGCGCTTTGCGTTCGAGGCTGGGTTGCGTTTGGGACGCTTTGCGTTTGCGGAGTGCTGCCTACGCTCGCGCCGCGACACTCGTGGGGCTAGATCAGGCCCGCATCGCGGAGGCTTGCCTCGAGCGCGCGAAGGTCATCGTTGTCCGGGTGGGTGCGGGCAACCTCGAAGTTCCTGATGAACATCTCCGCGCGCTTGGCCTCCGGACTATCCTGATCGGCATCGGCGAGCATCTTCTTGTAACGCCCAAGGACCGTCTCGGGCATCTTGCCCTGGCACATGAACGAGCCCACGAGGTCGCAGCTCGCGGCGAGGTCCCCACGCATGCGCGCGAGCACACCGTTGAAGTATTCGGTGGACTCGCCAAAGCCACAGGTGCCAAAGATGAAGACGCGCTTGTGGGAGAGTCCGCGGACGAACTCCGCCATCTCCGAGGTCGTGGCGCCCTTATCCGTCCACGAACCAACGAAGACGATGTCCGCGTCGGCAGCGTTTGCGGGAGCCTGCTCGGGCGCGCCGAAATACACGCAGCCGTCCTCTCCCATCAGCTTAGAGATTCGCTTTGCAATGAGCTCGGTGTTGCCCGTCTTGCTCGAGAAGACGATGGAGTAGCTCATGGATGCCTCCGAGATTGTGCGATGCGTGGCTGGGCGCGATGGCTTTGCGTGAGCGCGGCAACATGCCGCTTGCTGTGTTGTCGCGTATGTTCGGTTATACCCGCGATTGAGCTCGTCATACGCTCGGCGTGCGTGGCACCAGCGAAGATGGTGGCCGCCTCGAAAACGAGACGGCCGCCATCCTACGAAGCGTTTGCCGGCGGTTGCGGCGGGGTGCCTTGTAGACCCTACTGCTCCTTGACCCCGTACTGCTCGTAGTAGGCGTCGATGTCGGCCTTGAGGGCGTCGTCGATGACGACCTTGCCCTCCATCTCGTGGTTGTAGAGGGTCTCGACGACCTCGGCCATGGAGACGATGCTGGCGACGGGGAAGCCGTACTTGGCCTCGATCTCCTTCTGGGCGGTGGTCACGCCGCCCTTGCCGATCTCCATGCGGTTGAGAGAGACGATGAGGCCCTTGATCTCGACGTCTGCGGCAGCCTTGACCTTGGGGTAGGTCTCATTGATGGACTTGCCGGAGGTGGTGACGTCCTCGACCATGATCACACGGTCGCCGTCCTTCGGCTCGTAGCCGAGGAGGTTGCCCTTGTCGGCGCCGTGGTCCTTGGCCTCCTTGCGGTCGCAGCAGTACTTGACCTCCTTGCCGTAGAGCTCGTGATAGGCAATCGCGGTCACGACTGCCAGGGGGATGCCCTTATAGGCCGGTCCGAAGAGGACGTCGAAGTCATCGCCGAAGTTGTCGTGAATGGCCTGGGCGTAGTACTCGCCGAGGCGCTTGAGCTGGGAGCCGGTGACGTAGGCTCCGGCGTTCATGAAGAAGGGGGACTGACGGCCGCTCTTGAGCGTGAAGCTGCCGAACTTCAGGACGTCGGACTCGACCATGAACTTGATGAACTCGCTCTTGTATGCCTCCATGGGGCTCCCCTCGGGCGTGGTTTGCACATTTAAACCTAGGATAGAGCAAATGCCCCAGCGAAGAGTTGACAAAGGGACAGTCCCTTTGTCAACACGGACCTGCAAAAGGGACTGTCCTTTTTTGCGTGTCCGGGTTAGTCGGCTACTGCGTGTAGCGGGAGAGGAACTCGCGGGTGCGGGGGTGCTGGGGGCTTTCGAAGACCTGCTGGGGCGTGCCCTGCTCGACGATGCTGCCGCCGTCCATGAAGACGACGCGGTCCGCGACCTCGCGTGCGAAGCTCATCTCGTGCGTCACGACCACCATGGTCATCTGTTCGGCGGCGAGGCTCTTGATGACGCGCAGCACTTCCGCGGTGAGCTCCGGGTCAAGCGCGCTTGTAGGTTCGTCGAAGAAGAGCACCTCGGGATTCATGGCGAGGGCACGCGCGATGCTCACGCGCTGCTGCTGGCCTCCGGAGAGCTGACAGGGAACCTTGTCCTCGTTGCCGGTGAGGCCCATCTTTGCGAGGAGCTCGCGCGCCTGCGCCTCGACCTCGTCTTTATTGCGGTGCTGCGCGTGGATGGGAGCGTCCGTGACGTTGTGCAGGACGCTCATGTGCGGGAAGAGGTTGTAGGCTTGAAACATCAGGCCAAAGCGCTGGCGTGCGGCCTTGAGGACGCCCACGTCGCCGTAGCGCGAGCATCCGCTCCCGTCATCCGCGGCGACCCTCACGTCTCCATAGGAAAGGCTTCCGCCGTCGAGCTTCTCGAGTAGTGTCATACAGCGAAGCAGCGTCGACTTTCCGCCGCCGGACGCGCCGATGATAGCTACGACCTCTCCGCGCTTGACCTCGAGCGTAATCCCCTTGAGCACCTCGGTGTCGCCAAATGACTTGCGCGCGCCCTCAATCGAGACGACTCGCTGGTTCGTCGCGCTGTTGCATGTTGTTATGGCTTCAGGCATCGATGCCTCCTAGTCGTGGTAGTAGTCGAGTTTCTTCTCGAGTACGCCAAGCGCGATCTTTACCAGGAAGTTGAACACCCAGTAGAAGAGCGCGGCGATGGCAAACGGCACCATGCTCACCTGAGACGCCACGAGCGCCTTGGCGGTTGAGAACATCTCGGCGACTCCGATGGAGAAGGCGAGCGAGGTGTCCTTCACGAGGGTGATGACCTCGTTTCCCATGGCGGGGAGGATGCGCTTGGCAACCTGGGGGAGGACGATGCGGAAGAACGTCTGACCACTCGAATAGCCGAGAACCTCGGCAGCCTCATACTGGCCACGCGGTATGGACTGGATGCCCGAGCGGTAGATCTCCGCGAAGTACGCGGCGTAGTTGATGATGAACGCCACGACGCAGGCATGCCATTTGGAGTCCGGCGTGAGTTGAATGCCGAAGACGTAATAAGGGGAGAAGTAGATCGCGAACATCTGCAGCATGAGGGGTGTTCCGCGCAACACGCTGATGAACGCCCGCGCGAGCAGCGACAGCGGGCGCAGGCGGCTCATTCGGGCGAGGGCCACCGGTATGCCCAGGGGGATGGCTCCGATGAGCGTGAGCATAAAGAGCTTGAGCGACACGCCAAAGCCCTGTATCAGCATGCCCGTCATCGTTGCTATGTCCATGGTGCCTCCTGTACCGTTCGCGCCGGCGGTGCCTGGGATGTGGCGCCGCCGGCGCATGCCGGGTGTTTTGTGCGCTGCCGCGCGGAGCTCCGAGCCGGCGAGCCTTGGCTACTTGAGCTCCCAGTTCTCGTAGGAGATGCCGTAGCTCGCGTACTTCTCGCAGAGGTCCTTGACGAAGCCGTCCGCGTCCATGGCCTTGAGGGTTTCGGTGACCTTGTCGGCGAGGGCCTGGGATCCCTTCTTGAAGCCCACGGCGTAGTTCTCGGTGGAGAGGTCCTCGTCAAGCTTGGTATAGGCGTCGGGCTTTGCGGAGAGCTGGTACTGGGCGATGGAGAGGTCGCAGACAACGGCGTCAACGGCGCCGGACTCGAGCTGCATGAACGCGGTGCTGTAGTCGCCGATGGTCTCGAGGCCGGCGAACGTCGCCGCGAGGTCTGCCTTGTCGCCCTGCAGCACCTCGAGAGCGGCGGAGTCGGTCTGGGTGATGACGTTCTTGCCCGCGAGGTCGGCGAGGCTGGAGATGCCAGAGTCCTTCTTCACGACGACGACCTGGCCGTTCTTCATGTAGGGGGCGGAGAAGGTGTAGTCATCCTCGCGACCCTCCATGGTGAAGCCGTTCCAGATGCAGGTGATCACGCCGGAGTTGAGCTGGGTGTCCTTGGCGTCCCAGTCGATCGGCTCGTACTCGACCTCCCAACTGTTGCGGCGGCACACCTCTGCAGCGAGGTCGAGGTCGAAGCCGGTGAACTGGCCGTCATCGCCTACG
>UQWE01000038.1 GCA_900544655.1 uncultured Coriobacteriaceae bacterium | reverse complement strand
ACCCAAGCCTCGCCCCCCCACCTATGGAGGGGGCCGCCGCCGAGAAGGAGCACCGCGAGTACCAGGCGCAGATTGCCGAGGCCCGTCACGAGGCCGACGAGATCGTCGCCAAGGCCAAGCGTGAGGCCGAGGCCGAGCGCTCTCGCATCCTCGCCAAGGCACAGGAGGACGCGGCCGGCACGGTCGCCAAGGCGCGCGACGCCGTCAGCTCCGAGCGCCGCAAGGCCATGATTGAGCTCTCGAGCTCCGTCGTCGACCTGTCCGTCGAGATCGCCAGCAAGATCATTGGCAACGACCTCAGCGAGGCGGACCAGCGTAAGCTGGCCGAGAAGTATCTCGCGGAAGTGGGCACCGGTCATGACAACGAAGCGTAGCGATCAGGAGAAGTCCGAGAAGTATGCTCGCGCGCTCATCGATGCCGCGCGTCAGGAGGGCAGGGCTAACAAGGACCTGGTCCAGTGGAACCACGCCCTCAAGTTCTCACCTGAGGTTCTCGAGACCCTCGCTGCCATGCGCAGCGAGGACGATCTGAACCTCGTTGATGACGTCGCGCGCACGTACAAGGAGATTCTCGACAGCGAGGACAAGACCGTCTCCGTCACGGTGACGACCGCCGTTCCCCTGGATGACGACCTTCGCGAGAAGGTCATTGCCAAGGCCGAGAAGGACCTGAACGCCCCGGTGTATCTGGTTGAGCGCGTTGACCCGTCCATCATCGGCGGCGTCGTGCTCGAGGCTCGCGGCAATCGCTATGACGCCTCGGTCAGGGCCCAGCTTGCCAACATCCGCAAGACGCTCTCCTCGACCTTTATTGGAAGTGATGATTAATGGCAGACAAGATCAGCTCCGAGGTGATCATGCGAACGCTGCGTGAGCAGCTATCGCAGATCAACGCCACGGTTGACGAGCAGGAGGCGTCTGTCGTCACCGAGGTGGGAGACGGCATCGCGCACATCTCCGGTCTCAAGACCGCCATGGCCGGCGAGCTGCTCCAGTTCACCAGCTCCACGTCGGGCAAGAGCGTCTACGGCCTGGCCCAGAACCTCGACGAGGCCGAGGTCGGCGCCGTCCTGTTCGGTGACGTCGACGCCATCAAGGAGGGTGATGAGGTTCGCACCACGGGCCGCGTCATGGACATCCCCGTTGGCCCGGCCATGCTCGGCCGCGTTGTGAACCCGCTCGGCCAGCCCATCGACGGCCGCGGTCCCATCAACACGACGGCCCGCCGCCCCATCGAGTTCAAGGCCCCTGGCATTATGCAGCGCCAGCCGGTCTGCGAGCCCGTCCAGACGGGCTTGCTCGCCGTCGACGCCATGGTCCCCATCGGTCGCGGCCAGCGTGAGCTCATCATTGGCGACCGCAAGACGGGCAAGACGGCTATCGCCATCGACGCCATCGTCAATCAGGCCAAGACTGACATGGTCTGCGTCTACGTTGCCATCGGCCAGAAGGCCTCCACGGTCGCTGCTATCAAGGGCACGCTGAAGGCCCACGGCGTTCTCGACAAGACGATTATCGTTGCTGCTACCGCTGCGGATTCCGCTCCGATGCAGTACATCGCGCCTATGGCCGGCGCTGCCATTGGCGAGTACTTCATGTACAACGACGCCAACGGGAACCCCGCGGATGCCGAGCATCCCGGCGGCCACGCACTCGTCATCTACGACGACCTGTCCAAGCAGGCCGTGGCCTACCGTCAGATGTCGCTTACGCTGCACCGTCCGCCTGGACGCGAGGCCTATCCTGGCGACATCTTCTACTTGCACTCTCGTCTGCTCGAGCGTGCGTGCAAGCTCTCCGACGCCAATGGCGGCGGCTCGCTCACGGCACTTCCGATCATCGAGACGCAGGAGGGCGACGTTTCCGCCTACATCCCGACGAACGTGATTTCGATCACCGACGGTCAGATCTACCTGCAGTCCAACCTGTTTTTCCAGGGTCAGCGCCCTGCTGTCGACGTGGGCATCTCTGTGTCGCGAGTCGGCGGTGCCGCTCAGCTCAAGGCCATGAAGCAGGTCGCCGGCACGCTGCGTCTGGACCTCGCCAGCTATGCTGAGAAGCAGGCGTTTGCCCAGTTCGGCTCCGACCTCGATGCCTCCACGCAGTACCAGCTGTCGCACGGTGCCCGTATGACTGAGCTGCTCAAGCAGTCCCGCTACTCCGCCCTTGACGTGGCAGACCAGATCATTGCCCTGTTCGCAGGCAAGGAGGGCTTCCTGGACGATCTTGACATCAACCAGATCTGCCCGTTCCGTGACGGCCTTGCCGTCTACATGCAGGAGCGCCACGAGGCACTGCGTCGCGAGGTTCGCACGAGCAAGATTTCTGACAACACCGCTGAGCGTCTGAAGGGTCACATCGCCAGCTTCAAGAAGCAGTTCCTCCTCCAGCACCCGAGGAAGGCTGACCTTGAGGCCGAGGCCGCAGCGACCGCTTCCGCCGACGATCAGGGGAAGGCGTAAGGCATCGGCTTATGTCGAATCTCCGCGAAATACAGAGGCGTATCTCCTCGGTCAAGGCGACCTCGCAGATCACGCGCACCATGGAGATGGTCTCCACGGCGAAGATCCGCAAGGCGCTTGAGCGTGCCGAGGAGGCCGAGCCGTACAAGGACGCCATCAGCCGCATGATGGGCGCCGTCGTAGGCGCGAGCCTCGACGAGCGCCAGCCGCTGCTCGCGAAGCATGCCGAGGAGAAGAACGTCCTCTTCATCGTCATCGCTTCTGACCGCGGCCTAGCTGGCGGCTTCAACGTGCAGCCCCAGCGAGACGTGCAGCGCAAGATGGACGCGCTGAAGGCGAAGGGCATTGCGTGCAAGCTCATCACGAGCGGTCGCAAACCCACGGACTACTTCACTTACCGCGGCGTCGAGCCAGTCATCTCGTTTACCGGAACCTCTTCGGAGCCCACGATGGACCAGGCAGACCAGATCGCCGCATATGTGATGGACTCCTACGCCAAGGGCTCCATTGACCGCGTCGAGCTCGTCTACTGGCACGCCAAGAACCGTGTTGAGCAGACGCTCGTCAACGAGCAGCTGCTTCCGATTAACCCGGACGCGTTCAAGATGCCCAACAAGCCCCGCAACCCCGAGGCCATGTCGACCCTCGAGCATGACCTCAACAGTCCGTTCGAGTTCGAGCCGTCGGCCTCCGAGGTCCTGGGCTACCTCATCCCGGCATACGTCCGCACCGTCATCTTCCACGCGATGCTTGACTCTGCGGCTGCCGAGCACGGCGCACGCCGTCGTGCCATGCACTCGGCGACTGAGAACGCTGAGGACGTTATCACCAACCTGAGTCGCACGTATAACCGCGTGAGGCAGGGCTCCATCACCACGGAGCTGAACGAGATCATCGGCGGCGCGTCCGCATTGGAGGACAACTGATGGCAGAAACCACTGAAAAGCGCACGGTGCTTGAGGAGGCCGCCCTCGACTACATGAAGCGCGGCGCCGGCGATGGCACCGTCATCCGCATCGTGGGCTCCATCGTCGACGTCAAGTTCGACGAGGGCGTGCCCGCGATTTACAACGCGCTTGTCGTCAAGGGCGAGACGCCCATTGGCGCTATCAACGTCACGCTCGAGGTCGAGAGCGAGCTCCCCGGCAACGTCGTTCGCTGCGTCGCCATGGAGTCCACCGACGGTTTGCAGCGCGGCCTGCGCGTGCACGATACGGGCGCTCCCATGATGATGCCCGTGGGCGAGGCAGTGCTCGGCCGCGTCTGGAACGTCGCTGGCAAGCCCGTTGATGGCAAGCCCGTGCCCGAGAGCGTGCAGTACTACCCGATTCACCGTCCTGCGCCCCAGTTCCAGGACATCACGACCCAGACCGAGATCTTCGAGACCGGCATCAAGGCCATCGACCTTCTCGAGCCCTACGTCCGCGGCGGCAAGACCGGCCTGTTCGGTGGCGCCGGCGTCGGCAAGACGGTCCTGATTCAGGAACTCATCAACAACCTCGCCCAGGAGCACGGTGGCACGTCCGTGTTCACCGGCGTTGGCGAGCGCACCCGTGAGGGTACCGACCTGTACCTCGAGATGAGCGAGTCTGGCGTCATCAACAAGACCTGCCTGGTCTATGGCCAGATGAACGAGCCGCCTGGAGCACGTCTGCGTGTTGGCCTGGCCGGCCTTACCACGGCCGAGTACTTCCGTGACCAGGGCCAAGACGTGCTGCTATTTATCGACAACATCTTCCGCTTCTCCCAGGCTGGCTCTGAGGTCTCCGCACTTCTCGGCCGCATGCCGTCTGCCGTCGGCTACCAGCCCACGCTGGCAACCGAGATGGGTGACCTCCAGGAGCGCATCACCTCGACCCGCGAGGGCTCCATCACGTCCGTCCAGGCCGTCTATGTCCCCGCAGACGACCTGACCGACCCGGCCCCCGCCACGACGTTCACGCACCTGGACGCCACGACGGTCCTGTCCCGTAACATCGCCTCGCTCGGCATCTACCCGGCCGTCGACCCGCTGGCCAGCTCCTCTGACGCCCTCGACCCGAGCGTCGTCGGCGAGGAGCATTACCGCGTCGCCACGGCTGTCCAGGAGCTTCTGCAGGAGTACACGGACCTTCAGGACATCATTGCGATTCTCGGTATGGACGAGCTCTCCGAGGAGCAACGTCTCGTTGTAGACCGCGCCCGTAAGGTCCAGCAGTTCCTGTCCCAGTCGTTCCATGTGGCCGAGAAATTCACCGGTAATCCCGGCTGCTACGTGCACATCGAGGACACTGTCCGTTCGTTTGCCGCCATCATTGACGGCGAGTGTGACGACATCCCCGAGCAGGCGTTCCGCTTTGCCGGCACCATCGACGACGTGCGCCAGCGTGCCGCCAAGATGGCTGCCGATGAGGCCAAGGCCGAGTAGGGAAGGCACGGATGGCGTATCTAACCTGCAAGTTCGTGAGGCCAGACAAGCAGATCTTCGAGGGCAAGTGCGCCTCGATGACGCTTGTCACCTACTCGGGTGAGCTCGGCGTTCTTCCGGGGCATGCTTCGGAGATCTGCGCGTTGGGCGATGGCGTCGTGCGCATCAAGCGCCTCGAGGAGGACGGCGGTGACGAGCGCGACGTCGTGGTCTCCGGCGGTTACGCTGAGATTTGCAACGACGTTGTCGTCATCATTGCCGACCACGCCCGTGCCACGGACGACATCGACGTCGACACGGTGCGCCGCACGCACGACAAGGCGCAGGCCAAGCGCGATGCTCTGCCGGAGGGCGACCACCAGCGCGCCTACTACGAGAACAAGATGGCCTGGTGCGATCTGCTTCTCGAGAAGGCTGGCGCAACGGCAGCATCCGAGTAGCCGCTCGTCTACAATTGATCTTTGGATAGACCTGATGGGCGTTCGGTGACGGGCGTCCATCTTGGTGTGAGCTCATAACATTGGAGGAACATGGACGTCATCAAGATTGAGGGTGGGCATCCCATTACCGGTGAGGTCAGGGTCGAGGGCGCTAAGAACTCGGCGCTCAAGCTCATGGCGGCGACCATCATGGCTCCAGGCGTGAACACGCTCACGAATGTCCCCAACATCTCTGATGTCCATGTCATGGGTAAGGTCCTCAAGCGTCTCGGCGCAAAGATTGACGTTCTTGATGAGCACACGCTCGTCATCGATACCACGAACGTGGACAAGTGGGAGGCCCCGTACGAGCTTGTCGTCAAGATGCGCGCCTCGACGGCCGTTATGGGTCCGCTCCTGGCTCGCTTTGGCAAGGCCGTTATCGCCATGCCTGGCGGATGCAACCTCGGAGCTCGCAAGATCGACATGCATATCCTTGGCCTTGAGGCGCTTGGCGTGCACTTTGAGACGACCCACGGCAACATGCATGCCAGCGCGCCCAATGGCATCGTTGGCGCCAACGTCACCCTTGAGTTCGCGAGTGTTGGCGCAACGGAGAACCTGATCATGGCCTCCGTCCACGCGAGCGGCACCACGATTATCGACAACGCTGCTCGTGAGCCTGAGATTGTCGATCTCGCCAACATGCTTAACGAGATGGGCGCGAAGATCACCGGCGCGGGTACCCCCGTCATTCAGATCGAGGGCGTCGCTGCGCTCCATCCCGTCACGCATGCCGTCGTGGGCGATCGTATCGAGGCCGGTACCTTCATTGCCGCTGCGGGCATGACCGGCGGCCCCATTCACGTTACCGGCTTCAAGCCCGAGCACCTCGGTCTCGTTCTCAAGAAGTACGAAGCCATGGGCATGCACATCGAGCGCGAGGAGGATGGCGTCATTGCCTCCGCGGATACGCGCCTTAAGGCGGTGGACATCCAGACGCTGCCGTTCCCCGGCTTCCCAACGGATATGCAGGCTCAGACCATGGCCATGCTCGCTCTTTCGGATGGCCAGTGCGTCATCACCGAGAATATCTTCGAGAATCGCTTCATGTTTGCCGGCGAGATTGCCCGCATGGGAGCTGATATCCGCGTAGAGGGCCATCATGCCATCGTCCGTGGCGTCGAGGGCCTTTCCGGAGCCCAGGTTGAGTCCCCCGATTTGCGCGGCGGAGCAGCGCTTGTGCTCGCCGGTCTTGTGGCGGAGGGGGAGACCACAGTTTCGGCCATCCATCACATCGAGCGCGGCTATGAGCACTTCGTAGACAAGCTTGGCGCGCTCGGCGCGAAGGTGTGGCGCGATACGGTTCCTGACGTCGAGATCGAGGACTAACGCATGCCCGCGCACTCTGAATGGGATCCGGGCAAGACTGGCTTCTACGACTTCGACCGTACGACTTCGGGGTCCTCTTACCACGAGCGCATGGTTCGCCGCACGAGCAGGAGGCGCTTGATCATCGTGGTCGCGGTTACCCTTGGGGTGGTTCTTGCCGTCATATGCGGCATCGTTGTCGCGGGTGGATCCTCGGTAAAATAATCTGTATGCATAGTAAGCCGTACGTTCTACCGTGGCTTACAGGGGGCGTTTCCAAGCTGGAGGTATTGGCATGAGGGCTAAGAACGAGGGGCATGAGCTTTCGAACGCCGGTGAGGACTATCTCGAGGCGATCTACTGCGTTCTGCTCGAACATCCTGGCGACAATGCCGTTCGCTCGGTCGACGTTTCGGAGCGACTTGACGTCTCGAAGGCGAGCGTCAACAAGGCGCTCTCCGCTCTAAAGGAAGGCGGTTTCGTCGAGCAGACTCGCTATGGCCGTGTCGAGCTGACGGAAGAGGGCCGCGAGTATGCCGCGCGCGTTTGGCGTCGCCACCGCATGCTTAGGAGCTTCCTAAGTCACGAGCTGGGCGTGGAGAAGGACGTTGCGGACGAAGAGGCGTGCCTCATGGAACACGCCCTGTCCGAGGACACGACTCGGCGCCTCATGGATTATCTAGAGCGTCAGGGCGTTGCCATCGATAGCGAATAGGCTGCTGTCTGGCGGCTGTGTGAGGCCGGCGTGCGCAGACGCCCAAATTAGAACCGTATGAGCGGGATGCGTTCACGTCTACCGAACGCACCCCGCTCTTTGTATGAAGACCGCCCAACCGCAGCGTGGCGGCGGTACCATCCCACACACCAGGTCATGGACCGTTGCGCGCTTGGCGTCGGTCCCGCGCGTGTGGGTTGCGCGTCGGAGAATGGAGCATCGTGAAGGCAATCATCCCTGCCGCTGGTCTTGGCACTCGCTTTCTTCCTGCCACCAAGGCGGTTCCCAAGGAGCTCCTGCCCGTTCAGGGTCTGCCCGTGATTCAGCATGTCGTTGAGGAGGCCCTTGCGGTTGAAGGGGTTGACGGCGTTGTCATCGTCAACTCTCACGATAAGCCCGCCATTGAAGAGCACTTTGCCAAGAATGGAGAGCTAGAAGAGCTCCTGCGTTCGCGTGGCAAGGAAGACCTTGCGGCAGATGTCGAGCACGCTGCTTCGCTGCCTGTATCTTTTGTCTATCAGGATGAGCCCTTGGGCCTCGGTCACGCGGTGTTGCGGGCCGCGCCCGCCATGGACGGCGATCCTTTCCTGATTCTTCTGGGCGACTATTTCGTGCCCGATCACGAGATGTGTCGTCGCATGAAGGAGGTCTCTGATGCCCATGACGGCGCCTCGGTCATCGCGGTGGGCGTCGTTCCGGCTGACGAGGTCTCGCGTTACGGCATTATCGGGGGGAAGTGCGTTTCCGGTGGTGACCCCGAGGCCCCGGGTGCCGTCTGGCTCGTGGGCAATATGGTCGAGAAGCCTGCTCCCGAGGACGCTCCCAGCCATCTCTTCATCGTGGGTCGCTACCTGCTTTCTCCCCGCGTAATGGAGCTTCTTGCGACGCAGGGCCCCGGTGCCGGCGGCGAGGTTCAGCTCACTGACGCCATGCTCCGCCTTCTCGACGAAGAGGAGATGTACGCCATCGTGGTCGATGTTGATGAGGGCCGTGACACGGGGACCCCGGCTGCCTGGGCTGGTGTTGCCGCTCGTGCCGCGCTTGAGGATCCCTCGACTCGTGCGGAGTTCCTCGAGGCCCTTGGCGCAGCGGCGGATCTCATCCGCTAGCTGTCCAGGCCTTTGTGCCGCACGCGTATCGATGCGACCCCGCGCGGCTTTGCGCCCGTGGGGTCGCTTACTGTCCTGCCGTCATCTTGGAGGATATACGGCTATGAACGTCATTAACTTCACTGGCGATGCGTGGGAAGCGCGCGTCGGTGACGGAGATCCATACGAGGACGCGCTGCGCATCGCGGACGCTGTTGGCGAACTCGCCCATGAGCTGAATCCCGATGCTCGTGTCTACGTTGGCTTTGATTCACGGTCTTTGTCTCGTTCGCTTGCGCCCGAAATGGCTGAGGTTGTCGCCGGACACGGTATTAGGTGCTATGTCTCAGACGCTTGCTGTCCCTCGTGTGTGCTCGCCGAGGCTGTGAGGCTGGACTCCAAGGCCATTGGCGGAATCATGCTTACGGCGGGGAATAAGCCTGCAGACTACTTTGGGATTCGCGTCTGTATGGCAGACGGGTCGCCTGCCACGTCCGGCGACACGGATGTTCTCGAGAGCCATGTCGTGCCAGAGCTGCCCCCTGCGCGAGGCGAGGCCGAGCCTGTTGACCTTATGACGCGCTATCTTGAGCGTACTTCGGGCTTTATCGACGGTGATGCCATTGCCGTGCGGGCCCCTCTCGTCGTGTGTGACCCGATGTACGGTTCTATGTGCGGACATGCTGCCCGCCTTCTGGGCTCACTCGGTGCGCGTGTCATCGAGATTCATGCGGATGACAAGGAGGATTTCGGCGGCCTCCATCCTGACGCCGCGGAACCGTGGATTGACGAGTGCGAACAGGCAGTTGGCGACCGGGGCGCTGCGTGGGGCGTTGCAATAGACGGTGCGGGTGAGCGCATAGCGCTCATTGATGAACTCGGACGATATGTCACGCCCCATAAGATGCTCGCACTCATAATGGGCTACCTCGTGCGAGAGCGTGGGATTACGGGACGCATGGTGGTCCCGATTTTCGTCTCATCTGTCGTGCGAAGGCAGGCGGCGCGTCTCGGTCTTCAGTTGACGGTTACCCCAGCCGGCTATATGTGGATGCGCGAGGAGATGCTCGCCGGCAACGTCGCGTGTGCGGGTGATGCCTTGGGCGGGGTCGGGATACCCGCACTTGGACTCGAGCGCGATGCTCTTGCTGCGGCCGCCGTTCTGGCAGACTGCATTGCCCGCGATGGCAGGCCGCTCTCCGTGATATCTGATGCTCTCGATGAGGAGCTCGGGCGAATGTACTACGGGCGCCGCGAGGTTCGCATGGGCGCAGGAGCCATCCAGATGCTGAGAAACTATCTCCCCGGATTGAATCCTGCGGAAATGGCGGGGATGAAGGCCGTTTCCGTTTCGCACTCCGCGGGAAGTCTTCGAGTGGAGCTCGAAGGCGACGCATGGGTGCTCGTTCGGCCGAGCGCTTCTTCGCCCACCGCGCTTGTGTGCGCAGAGGCGCCTACCAAAGCCGATCGTGACGCTCTTTTAGACGTGGGGGCGGCGCTAGCGCTTGAGCCGCTTGAGTTGGGCAAGGAGTAAAGCTCCCGTAGTAAGTAGGGTGGCAAAAGAATCTGCGAGAAGCGGGGCATCGGATGTACCGATGTCCCGCTTCTCTATCCGCGCTGCGTGGTGGCGAGAGGAGAGAGCAACTGAACCTCATGCCAATGAGGTGAGAAATGACTCGCTATCAAACCACTACCAGGGAGAAAACAAGGCGGCAAACCGGATCCGCCACGCTCCGCTTCTAAAACCCTGTCCTCCCGATTTGTGTGCGTCCCGTGGAGACGCCCTCGCCCCCTTGCGGGCGTCCCCGGGGGAGCGTATATTCCATCCCTGCGCCGCGGCCGGCGGGTCCCACGGGAC
>UQWE01000037.1 GCA_900544655.1 uncultured Coriobacteriaceae bacterium | reverse complement strand
TCGGCTCCCGCCGCCACGGCATCAAGGACCTCGACCTCCGCCGCATCGCCCGCTCGCACGCCGGCGATGCTGGGCATGCGCAGGGTCGCAATGTCCTTCGTCACCGTAATGACCGCAGGGAGCGGCACCTCGACGACCTCGGCACCCTCATCCGTGTCGCGACGCACGACAAGCGAGCCCTCGCGGGCGTCAACGACTTCCGAGACGCCGGCGACACAGGGAACGCCCATGATGCCCGCAAGCTCGGGGCCAATCTGCGCCGTGTCGCCATCCACTGCCATCTTGCCGCAAAGAACGAGGTCAGGGCACTCGCCACCCTCCCCCAACGCAAGCGAGAGGGCATAGGAGGTGGCAAGCGTATCCGCTCCGGCGAACGCACGGTCCGAGAGGAGCGTCGCCGAGTCCGCGCCACGGGCGATGGCGTCGCGCAGAAGGCGCGCCGTGTCGGGAATGCCCATCGAAAGCGCGCGGACCGTGCCGCCGAGGCGCTCTTTGAGTTCGAGCGCAACCTCGAGCGCCGCCGTATCAAACGGGTTCACGACGGACTGACGCCCATCTCGCACGATCGTGTTGGTCTTGGGGTCCATGCGCACCTCGGTAGTGGAGGGCACGGCCTTCATGCAGACGACCATCCTCATGCACGCTCACCGCCCTTCTCGGCATCGGCAGGCGAGGCATCTGCTCCAACGCCCCCGCGCTCGCGCGCATTGGCTCGCGCCGCCTCTGCGGCGACCATCTCGTCCAGCAGCTCTTCACCAAAGAGGTTGCCTCGTCCGAGCTGGCCCTTGGGATCGAGCTGGCACTTGAGCCGCGCCATCTCGCTGATGTGCGCGGGGCCATACATCGTCTTGAGGAAGCCACGCTTGATCTTGCCCACGCCATGCTCGGCAGAGACCGCGCCGCCCATGCGCGTGACCTCAGCCGCCCAGCCAGCGAAGAGCTTCTTGCCGGCGGCAAAATCGCGCGAATCGCGAGGCAGCACGTTCACGTGCAGGTGATTGTCGCCAATGTGCCCCCACGCGGCGCTCTCGAGGCCCGCCTCGGCAAGCGTGCGACGGTAGAGCGACACAACGTCATGAAGGCGCTCGTCCGGCACGGACATGTCGCTCCCCAGCTTCGTGATGGAGGGGTCGGTCCTGCGACGCTCATCGATGAGCATGTTCACGCTCTCCGGAACGGCGTGGCGGAAGAAACGCTGGCACTCGCGGTCCACGTCCGTGCGTGCGACCCAGGTGTCAATCTCGCTCGTCCCCACCTCGGCCATGGCGTCGCCGATCGCGTAGAGCTCGGAGGCCGCCTCCGCCTCGTCGTCGCAATCGAGCTCGACATAGACGCAGCACGCAAAGCGCTCCTCCACCGGAGGCAGGCTCGAGAAGGCGGCGCTGTTCTCGCGCTGGGAACGCAGGATCGAGAGGGCACCATCGTCAAAGTACTCGATAGCCTTCGCGCACGAGAGACGCGGGCGCACCGCGCAGGTGAAGTCGAGCGCCGCCGTCTCGGTCTCGAAGAAGCAGCTCACGCCCCACACGACCGCCGGCGCCGGCGTTAGGGCGAGCTCAACCTCGCTCACCACACCAAGCGTGCCGTCAGACCCCACGAACAGGTCAACGGCGTCCATGTCATCCCGCACGAAGTAGCCGGAGGCGTTCTTGGTCTTGGGCATCTCATACGTAGGAAGGTCGAGTGCGATCTCGCGGCCGCCCTCCGTCACGAGCGTGAGCGCTCGGCCGCTCGCACGCACCTCGCCGCGACGCAGCGCAACGACGTCGCCATCCGCGAGAACGACGCGCAGGGCGCTCACGTGAGGACGCACGGGACCGTAGCCGTAGCTGCGGGCTCCAGAGGCGTTGCAGGCCACCATGCCGCCGATACAGGCGCTCGTCTCCGTTGGGTCCGTGGGAAAGAACTGCTCGGGACCGGCATAGAGCTCCTCAAGCGCCGCCAGGCTCTCCTTGTCCCCGCCCGCCGTGGGAATGGTCTTGTTCGCAAGGGCCTTGCGCAGGTTGGCGAGGACGACGCCCGGCTGGACGCGCAGGTAGAACCTGCCATCCTCGTCACGCCGAAGCCCAAGATAGCCATCCATGCGCGCGAGGCTCATGACATGGCCGCCGTGCGGGACGGCGCCGGCGGCAAGACCGGTCCTCGCGCCCTGGACGGTCACGGGGCCTCCCGCGACGGACGCCTCGCGCAAGACGGCGCGAATCTCGTCCTCACTCACGGGAAAGGAAATGCTCTCCGCCTCTCCCGCGCTGCGCGACTCATCGCGAACGTATTCCTCGTATTCCGAGGTAAAGGGCCTGACTTGCACCATGCGAACCTCTTTCGCGCTGCCAGTTTGTAGGGAGCCACGATACGCGCCATAGGTTGCCGTTTCGTTTCTCGAGTTTACGCATCTCGGATGCGTTGCTCGATATCGCACGACAAATAGGCGAATACGCGGCATAATGGTCAGATAAGTTTGCGCGGTCCCACCCAAACGCCGCGCCCATCCCACTAGTTCAGGAGGCAGCGCCGCATGAAGGAACTCGAGGATCGCATTCGCCAGGACGGCATCGTTCGCGAGGGCAACGTCCTGAAGGTGGACAGCTTCCTCAACCACAAGTGCGACGTCGCACTCTATAACCAGATGGGTGCCGAGTGGGCCCGCCTGTTCGCCGGCAAGCACGTCGACAAGATCCTGACGATCGAGAGCTCGGGCATCGGCATCGCCTGCGTCGCCGCCACCCACTTCAACAACGTGCCCGTGGTCTTCGCCCGCAAGACCGAGTCCAAGAACCTCGACGGCGAGCAGTACCGCACCCAAATCAGGAGCTACACCAAGAGCCGCACCTACGAGGTCATCGTCGCCAAGCGCTTCCTCGAGCGTGGCGAGCACGTCATCATCCTCGACGACTTCCTGGCCATGGGTTGCGCCCTCAACGGCCTCCTCGAGATCTGCGAGAATGCGGGTGTCGTGGTCGAGGGCATCGGCATCGCCATCGAGAAGGGCTTCCAGCCCGGTGGCAAGAGCCTGCGCGAGCGTGGCTACCAGGTGGAGAGTCTCGCCATCGTCCAGTCGATGAACGCCACCACCGGCGAGATCGAGTTCGCCTAGGCTCAGCGTAAATCCGTGAGCAGCTTCATCCTTTATGTGAACGACGGGGATGGCGTACGCGCCGGCGACGCCATCCCCGTTTCCGTGACGCGCAAGCACGTGCGCAACCTCAACCTGCGTATCCACCGTGACGGTTCGGTCGTGCTGAGCGTGCCGATGGGCACGCCGGCAGGTCGCGCCCAGGAGTTCCTCGACGGGCACGCGGCGTGGATTCGCAAGAACGTCGACTCGCACCTCAAGCACGCCGCGGTGCAAGATCTCCTGGCGGGTCAGGGTGCCTCCACCTATCCTCTCTGGGGTGAGTCCGTTGAGGTTCCGGACGGCGGGAAGCTCACGCTGGACGAGGTCGACGAGATCTACCGAGAAGAGCTCACCCGCCACCTGCCAGAGACCGTGATGTGGATGGAATCGCAGGTGGGAGCCCACGCGAGCTCCTGAAAGATTCGCGCCATGGCGACGCGCTGGGGATCGTGCACGCCTAAGACCGGTGCCATCCGCATCAATGCGCGCCTCGCCGCATACCCGCCCGTATGCCTCTCCTACGTTGTCGCGCATGAGCTTGCGCACCTGCTCGAACCAACCCACAACGCCCGATTCCACGCGATCGTCGCTCGCGCCATCCCCAACGAGGCCGAGGTTCGTGCCCGGATGCGCAAGCCGCCCGTGGGGTAAGATTCACGAAGGAAACGAGACCAAGGAGCCAGCATGCCGGGTAAGCGCACCGATGTCATCAGTTGGGACGAGTTCTTCATGCGTGTCGCCGTTGCGGCGAGCCTTCGCAGCAAAGACCCAAACACCCAGGTGGGCGCCTGCATCGCAGACACCAATCATCGCATCCTGTCCGTGGGCTACAACGGCACCCCTACTGGCCTCAACGACGACGACTTCCCCTGGGAGACGGACGCCGACCCCTTGCTCGACAAGCACAACTACGTGATCCATGCCGAGGCGAACGCGATCCTCAACTACCGCGGCTCGCTCAAGGACCTCGACGGCGCCAGCGTCTACGTGACCCTCTTCCCCTGCCACGAGTGCGCCAAGACCCTCGTGCAAGCAGGCATTGGCGAGGTCGTCTACCTGGGCGACAAGTACAAGGGCACGATGGACAACCTCGTCTCCAAGCGCATCCTCGATCGATGCGGCATTGGCTATCGCCAGATCACGCTCTCTGACTAGCCCCAAGGAGGCACACCCATGACGGAAACGAACAAGGAAACGGTCCCTGCGAGCAGCAACGAGCCCAAGAGCAGCCTCATTCCCGTTGGCAAGGCGCCTGAGTGCGAGCCGGACGAGGAGCTTCTCTATGACCTCGCGGACCTCTTTAAGGTCTTCTCGGACACGACGCGTATCAAGATCCTGTTCACCCTCATGGGGCGCGAGCTGTGCGTGGCGGACATCGCGGACGAGACGGACACCACGCAGAGTGCCGTCTCTCACCAGCTGCGCACGCTTAAGCAGGCGCATCTCGTGAAGTTCGTGCGCGACGGACGCAACATCGTCTATTCCCTCGCGGACGACCACGTCTATACGATGCTCAACGTCGGCCTCAACCACATCTGCGAGTAGCGTCCGCGCCTGAAGCGGCGTTTAGACGCCCCGGCTTCGGCGCTCGAGGACATATCCTGGCGCGAGCGGTCAAAATACCCATCTTGGCGTACGGGTTGACCGCCGCATGGGACTAATTAATTGACTGCAATCAAGCAACTAGCCGAACAACACAGCAATTTGGTCCTCATTCAGGACGGATTACTATTAGTGGACATGCGTTGTGCTCCCTGACGGACAAATGGAGACGCCTCGAAGCAAATTTCGGGTTACCGGGTGTACGCCAAGATGGGTATTTTGACCACCAGCGCAGACGAATGCTATTAACGGACAGTTTCTACCCCGGCATTCCAGGAGAGCGGCATACGTCGCGCATCCACTGTTTCATGCAAGCCAGCCTTTCGCCTATTTCTCGTTGACATATGAATGCCTACTCATATAATTAGCCCTAGCCGGAAATATGAATGGTTGTTCAGATGTTCCAGCTAACGCATGTATACAAGCGGGGGCTTCGCCCTTGAGAGAAAGGTCCCATCATGAAGAAGGCGTTCTTGCTCGACGAGATTGATTGTGCCAACTGCGCCCGCGAGCTGCAGGACGAGCTCTCCAAGCTCGAGGGTGTCAAGTCCGTCTCCGTCAATTTCATGACCCAGAAGCTCACCCTCGAGGCTGACGACGCGGAGTTCGACGAGGTCCTCGAGCGCGTCGTCGACTTCACCGCCGACGCGGAGCCCGACTGCGAGATCATCCGCTAGCAAGCCATCCCCCGCCGCTGGCCCCACCTTTTGCGGCGGGGGTCTTTTAAATGTTAATATATGAACGGCCGCGCATACGTTCATCGATTTTGGAGAAGGGGCGCCATGGCAGATCAGAAGAAAAAGAAGCGTCGCAAGAAGGAGACACAGGAGCAGAAGCTCCGTCGCATCCTCATCGCGCTCGCCATCTTTGCCGTCGTCTTCGCGATGGACGAGTTTGGCGCACTCAAGGCCGCCTTTGGCGACACGGGATGCGTTTATGCAAGCTTCGCGCTGTATCTCGTGCCCTTCATCATCGCTGGCCACGATGTTCTCAGGAAGGCCTACAGCAACATCCGTCGCGGCAAGGCCTTTGACGAGTCGTTCCTCATGGCCGTCGCCACGCTCGGCGCGTTCGCAATGGTCCTCTTCCCCGACACTGACCCGCACATGGCTGAGGGTGCGGCGGTCATGCTCTTCTACCAGGTAGGCGAGCTGTTCCAGGCATACGCCGTTGGCAAGAGCCGCAAGTCCATCGCCGCCATGATGGATATCGCCCCCGACTATGCAAACGTCGAGGGTGAGAACGGCGAACTCGAACAGGTTGACCCCGACGAGGTCGCCGTGGGATCCACCATCGTGGTCAAACCGGGCGAGCGCGTCCCTATCGACGGCACCATCATCGAAGGTGCGACCCAGCTCAACACCGCTGCGCTCACGGGCGAGTCCGTCCCGCGCCATGCCGAGACGGGTGCGGACGTGATCTCGGGCTGTATCAACATGACCGGTCTCATCAAAGTCAGGACCACCAAGCCCTTTGGGGAGTCGACCGTCTCGCGCATCCTCGAGCTCGTCGAGAACGCCAGCGAGAAGAAGGCCAAGACCGAGAACTTCATCACCCGCTTCGCCCGCGTCTACACCCCGGCGGTCACCGGCACCGCGGCCCTCCTCGCCCTTGGCGGCGGCCTCATCACCGGCGCCTGGAGCGACTGGATCCTGCGCGGCCTCACGTTCCTCGTCGTCTCCTGCCCGTGTGCCCTCGTCATCAGCGTGCCGCTCAGCTTCTTCGGCGGCATCGGCGGGGCATCGCGCATCGGCGTTCTCGTAAAGGGATCGAACTACCTCGAGTCCCTGGCGGAGGTCGACACCGTTGTCTTCGACAAGACGGGCACCCTCACTAACGGCACCTTCAACGTCGTCGCCATTCACCCAGAGTCCGGCATCGACCCGGATTACGTCCTCAGCCACGCCGCCTATGCGGAGGCATTCTCGGATCATCCCATCGCGCTCTCCGTCAAGGCCGCGTATACGGGTGAGATCGACCGCAATCGCATTCGTGACGTCCAGGAGGAGAGTGGCCACGGCGTCGTGGCTCGCGTGGTCGAGGAGACCCAGGCGGCCGAGCACGTGGTCCTCGTGGGCAACGACAAGCTCATGCGCGCGCACGGCGAGACCTGGCACGACTGCTCGCTCACCGGCACCATCCTGCACGTCTCGGTCGATGGCCGCTACGTGGGCCACATCGTGATTGCGGACGTCGTGAAGGACGACGCCGCGCAGACCATCCGCGACCTCCACGCCTGCGGCGTCCGCCGCTGCGTCATGCTCACGGGCGACCGCGAGGAGGTTGCGAAGGCCGTGGCGGAGCAGCTCGGCATCGATGAGTTCCACGCACAGCTCCTGCCCGCGGACAAGGTCGAACGAGTCGAGACGCTGCTCTCGAGCGAGGATGCCAAGCACAAGCTTGCCTTCGTTGGCGACGGCATCAACGACGCCCCAGTCCTCACCCGCGCAGACGTGGGCATTGCCATGGGCGCGATGGGCTCCGACGCCGCCATCGAGGCGGCCGACGTCGTCCTTATGGACGACAAGCCCTCGAACATCTCGCGAGCCATCCGCATTGCCCGCAAGACGATGGGAATCGTCTGGCAGAACATCGTCTTCGCGCTTGCAGTAAAGCTCCTGATTCTGGTGCTGGCCGCGTTTGGCATCGCCAACATGTGGCTCGCCGTCTTTGGAGACGTGGGCGTCGCGATCATCGCGATCCTCAACGCCATGCGCGCCATGCACGTCGACAGCTAACGAAAAAGTTGACAAAGGGACTGTCCCTTTGTCAACTTTCGGTGCCGCATAACAATGCCCCCGCCGCGAGGGGGCGCGACGGGGGCCAAAGGAAGGAAGGTACTTAGTACTTACCCCTCCACCAGGCGTTATAGCGTCGCTGCACGAGCTTCACGTCTCCGTCACGTTCGCGCCACACCGTCACCACGTCCGCGACACATCACCGCCATAAATGAGACGGCGCCCCTTCGCCTTCGGCTTTCGCCGGGCGAAGGGGCGCCGCTTTTCTTACCAAACCGTCTGAATTCTCGGCCCCGGAGACTCAGCCCCAAAGCCGCCGTTCCGAAGTCGCGGCATAGCCACGGCCACGCTTTGGCAACCCTACTCCTCGACCTCGAGAAGCTCGATCTCGAAGTTGAGCGGCTTGCCCGCAAACTCGTGGTTGGCGTCGACCTTGATCTGCGCCGGGGTCACCTCGACCACGCGCGCGGGAATGACCTGGTTATTCGGCCCGCGAAGACCAACCTGGTCGCCCACGGACATGCGCTCCATGCCAAGGGCCTCCTCGCGACGGAACGTAAAGACGAGTTGATCGTCGTGCTCGCCATATGCCTCGCTGGGGGCAAGGTGGACGTTCTTCTTCTCGCCAACCTGCATATCCGCAACGGCAAAGTCAAACCCGGGAATCATCTGCTTGGCGCCGCACGTGAACTCAAGTGGCGTGCCTCGATCGTAGCTGCTGTCGAACTGCGTGCCGTCGTCGAGCGTGCCACGGTAGTTGACCTTGACCTTTTTACCGATGTTGGACATTTCGTGTCTCCTGTCTATGGCGCTCTCAATACTGCTGAGGGTTTTCAGACCAGGTAGCATAAGCATTCGTAAACCAAAGGGCAATATGTCTGTATCTCTATCTTCACACTGGAAGCACGCTGTTGATATAGTTAAGACTTCCGTATCGCAATGAAAGGGGCCCGCATGTCCTCTGCCCAGAAGACCGTTAAAATCTTCAGCTTTATCGCCATGGCGATTGCCGTGGCCTTCATCGTCCTCGGCGCGCTCTGCCTCGCCGGCTTCCCGATCATCTCCAGCGATGACCCCGAGGTCCTCCGTCAGCTTGGCGTCCTCTGCTTTATCGACGCCATCGCCTTCATCATCTACGTCGTCCTCGGCATCCGCGGCGCCAACTCTCCGCGCAAGATTGGCCCGTTCCGCGTCTACACCGTAATCGTGCTCGCGTTTGGCATGCTCAACGTTGCCGTCGCCGTTGCCTCGCACCCCGAGAACATCATCGGCGGCGCTGGCGTCTCGACCATCGCCGCGCTCGTCCTCGCCATCGCCGGCTTCATCACCTCCGGCAAGGTCGTCAAGGAACTCGACCGCTAAGGACTCGCCCGGCGCGCCATACGGGCCCCTCACCGAGCCATGAGCCCAGCAACTGCACATTTCACATAAGATGGACGGGTCACGGCATGGGGAGTTTTGCCGTGACCCGTTTTTCATGCACCGCGAGCGATGCACGGTGCCCGCCCACGGCACGACAAAAGAGGGAGGAAACGATGCTCTTCGACGTCTACGGCACCAACGCACCATTCCAGTGGCTTGGCTGGGTTCTCGTGTTCGTTGGCCTCATCCTTGCCAATGAGTTCGCGCGTCGTTCCAAGGTTGGCGGACTCATCATGTTCGGCGCCCTCCCCATCGCCATGACCGTCTACTGCGTGGCCATCGGCATCGGCGTGACACAGGGAGCCGAATGGGCGCTCAACAACCCCACGCACGTCTACCAGAACAGCTGGTTCCACTACGCCAAGGTCTACGCGGCGCTCGCCGGCTGCCTGGGCTTCATGGTCATCAAGTACAAGTGGGGCGGACTCGGCCGCGCCCACTGGTTCCGCGCCTGGCCGTTCGTCATCGTGGCCATCAACATCCTGATCGCGGTGTGCTCCGATTTCGAGAGTGCCTACCACTTCTTCGCGCTCGGCGAGACCACCTGGGTCACGTCCGAGGGCGCCACGCAGCTCGCCGGATGGAATAACGTGTTCAACGGCATCGCCGGCATCATCAACATCTTCTGCATGACCGGCTGGTGGAGCGTCTACGCGTCCAAGGACGAGGCGGATATGCTCTGGCCCGACATGACGTGGGTCTATATCATCGCCTATGACATCTGGAACTTCTGCTACACGTACAACTGCCTGCCCACGCACTCCTGGTTCTGCGGCTTTGCGTTGCTGCTGGCCCCCACCGTGGCAAACTTCTTCTGGAACAAGGGCGGCTGGATCCAGAACCGCGCTTACACGCTTGCCATCTGGTGCATGTTCGCGCAAGTGTTCCCCTACTTCCAGGAGCAGTCCGTCTTCGTGACGCACTCCACGCTCAACCCCACCTCCGCGCTCGTGGTCTCCGTACTCGCGCTCGTGGCAAACGTGGCAGCCATCATCTACATCGTCTATCGCGCCAAGAAGCTCGGCGTGAATCCCTACAAGAGCGACGTCTTCAAGGGCACGCGCGACTGGGAGCAGGCCACGGCCCGTCGAGAGCCCGCCGAGAACGACCCCGCACTCGCAGCTTAACATCTCACAACAAAGCCCAATGCAACGACCCCGGCACCATAGCAATGGTGGCGGGGTCGTTTGTCATCGCGCAGCAGGGTGGCACGATGGGGCAGGATCGCCTTTGTTACCGCAGCTCCACACGCCTCGTGGCCACACGGCCAACAAGCGCTGGGGAGTGCGAGACGAGCACGAGGCCCCAGCCATCGCGCTCCTGTAGGCCCATCAGCACATGCCACAGCTCGGCCTGCGTCACGGCGTCGAGCATGGCCGTGGACTCGTCAGCGATGAGGTAGCGAGGCCGCACGGACAGCGCGCGCACCATGGCGAGGCGCATGAGCTCGCCACCGCTCAGCTCGTGCGGGCGC
>UQWE01000036.1 GCA_900544655.1 uncultured Coriobacteriaceae bacterium | reverse complement strand
GCGCACAGGCGGCCCACGATGGCATCAAGCTCGAACTCGACATGGCGGCCGCCGTCGCCGACGCCGACCTCGTGATCGAGTCGATGGCGGAGGACGCCAAGGCGAAGGTCGAGTTCTACGAGAAGCTCGCCCCGCTCCTGCCCGCCAAGACCGTCATCGCCACGAACTCCTCCACCCTCCTGCCAAGCCAGTTCGTCAAGCACACCGGCAGGCCCGACAGGTACCTGGCACTTCACTTCGCCAACTCCATCTGGAGGAACAACACCGCCGAGGTCATGGGGCAGGCGTCGACTGACCCGACCCACTTTGACGAGATGCTCGAGTTCGCCAACCAGATCCGTATGATCGCGCTGCCGGTTCGCAAGGAGAAGAACGGCTACCTACTGAACTCCATGCTCGTACCGTGGCTGCTTTCCGGCCTCGACCTGTGGGCGAGCGGCATGTCTGACCCGAAGAGCATCGACATCGCCTGGGAGCACGGCACCGGCGCCCCCAAGGGCCCCTTCCGCGTCATCGACACCGTGGGTCTCAGCACCGCCTACAACATCGTGCTTCAGTTCCAGAGCGTTCCGGGTCTGCTCAACCCGCTCTTCAAGAAGATGATGCTGCCGTACAACTACAAGGAGGTGGCACGTCTCCTCAAGTCCATGATTGACGAGGGCAAGCTCGGAATGAGTTCGGGCGAGGGCTTCTACAGCTACGAGTAGGTCACACCCCGGGACCGAGGCGGCAGCGGCAACGGGCAACGGGTCCCGCGGCGCGCGGCACCGCAGCCAGGGCCCATCGCCGCCCCGGCTCTGCCGCAACGCACGGCGCGCACAAACGACGGAGCCTCCCGACGAACTCGCCGGGAGGCTCCGCGCATTAGGTCCCGTCACTTTACCCCGAGCAGCGCCTTCGTACGCCCGACGAGCTTCGCGTAGACACGCTCACACATCCAAGGCTCGTTCGAGAGCTTGCAGACGTCATCAATCGAAACCCACCTGAGGCCGCTGTTCTCGTCCGGCTTCTCGCGAAGCGGCTCGGACGGGTCGGCAACGAAAAGGTAGGTCGCGTTCAGGTGCACATGGGAGCTCACGTAGCTCCCGCGCTTGACGTGCCCCGCCACGGGCAGGGCCTCGACGGATAGGATCGCGCCCTCGCCCAAACCCTCGCTGACAAGGCGAGCGCCCGCGACCCCGGTCTCCTCCTCGAGCTCGCGCGCCGCGACCGCCGCGAGGTCAAAGTCACCATCCGCATGGCCGCCGACCCAGCTCCAGGAGTTATATATGTTGTGATAGCACAGGAGCGTCCGCTCGCCGGCGGCGTCGACCGTCCAAGCAGACGCCGTGAGATGCGCGAGCGAGCCGCGGAGGGCAACCTCGGGATCGTGCTCGAGGCAATCCAGCATGAGCGCCCTATCCGCAACCTCCTGATCGCATTCCGGTACGAACGCGAAAACGTCATCAATGAGCGCCATGACAGCCTCCCCGTGGGCAAAGGATGAGTAAACACCAGGATATCGCAGCGACGCGGCTCCCTCGCGCCCGCATTCGCCAAACGCGCCCGAAGTGGCATCTCGTCATTCCCGTGGCACCTTCGCAAGCATCCGGCATCAGGACCCCGCATGCCCCGCAAGCAGGACTTTATTCTGTATTTGTTGCGCAGCCAATAGCATATGCCATTGGCATGGCGACACTTTGGATACACTCGGAAGAGACAGCCTGTTTGGTAACGGAGTGTGTCACGATGACGATCGAAGAATCGAGTGCCAATAGCAGCCGTGTCTGTGCGGGCGAGGGCCACGATTGCGCCTTCAGCCGCGCGGGTAGCTCCTGCATGGACAACATCCGCCTTTTCGCAGACCTCCCCGCAGACGCCAAACGCGAGCTTCTTTCTTGCTCGCGCCGTTCTGTCCACGAGGAGGGCTCCATCATCGTCCACGAGGGCGATCCCATCGAGAGCATCATCGTCGTGCGCTCCGGTCGCATCAAGACCTTCCGAACGGGCGCCGATGGCGAGGAGTACGTGCTCAGCGTCCTTCATGATGGCCAGGCGCTCTGGCACGGCATGTTCCTCGAAGACCACGTCTATCACTACTCGGTCGAGTGTCTCACGCCCGCCCGCCTCTGCCGCATCCATCGCGCGGATTTCGAGTCCCTCCTCGCCCGTCACCCTGATGTGGCGCTCGGCCTTATCCGTATGGTCTGCACGGAGCTCGATGACGCCGAGCAGCGCATCATGATGCTCTCCATCCGCGACCCACGCCGCCGCCTCGCCCAATACCTGCTCGTCCGCGACCAGAGCTGCGTCGGTCCCGAGATTCACCTCAAGTTGGATGACATCGCAAGCTCCATCGGCCTGCGCCCGGAGACCGTCTCACGCAACGTCGCCCGCTTCGTGCGCGAGGGCCTCGTCGAGCGCGTGGGCAGGGGTCGTCTGCTCGTCACGGATCACGACGGCCTCGAAGCGATTGCCAGCGAAGAATAGCCCCGGGGAGCCACGTCCGCACCCGGGCTCGCTCTATCGTCCCGCATCTTCCTCCACGAGTTGTCCATAAACCGACATCCGCTCGCCGTTACAGACGCTACGCTCGCGATTTGTCTCACGAACCGGTATTGGAATCGTGCCATTCGCCCGAAAAAATACGCCGTTCACAGACATGCCGCTAGTGTTGCCATTACATTTCTTCGCTCCTTGATTTCAGTCAAGGAAGACCTCAATCCGGCGAATTACATTCTTCTCGTTGATTGGGTGATGGGCCAAATGCCCGTCCGCTCATGCCATGGCAACTTGCCACGGCAAGAATAACGAGGAGGCGTCATGCAAGGCAGGGTTCACTCGACGGAGTCTTTCGGCTCGGCTGACGGCCCCGGCGTTCGTTTCCTCATCTTCCTTCAGGGCTGCCCCATGCGCTGCCGCTTCTGCCACAACCCGGATACCTGGCGCACCGAGGGTGGCACCCTCATGGGCGTTGACGAGCTTCTTGACCGCGCCGAGCGTTACAGGAGCTACTGGGGCCCCGAGGGCGGCATCACCGTCTCCGGCGGCGAGGCTCTCGCCCAGGCCGAATTCGTGGCCGAGCTTTTCGAGGCCGCGCATGCCCGTGGCATCAACACCTGCCTCGACACCTCCCTCGCTCCGTTCACCCGCGAGGAGCCTGCCTTCTCGACGCTTCGCCGCGTCTTCGATTCCTGCGACCTCGTGATGGCAGACATCAAGCACATTGATCCCGAGCGTCACCGCTGGCTCACCGGCCGCGACAACGCCAACATCCTTGACTGCCTCACCTGGCTCTCCGAGCAGGGCAAGGCTATGTGGATTCGTCAGGTCCTCGTACCGGGCATCACTGACGGCGAGGCCTCCCTGCACCAGACTCGCAACTTCATCACCTCTCTCGGTGATGCCGTCAAGCGTGTCGAAGTGCTCCCGTATCACACGCTGGGCGTCTTCAAGTGGGAAGAGCTCGGCATCCCCTACACCCTCTCCGACGTGAAGCCGCCCTCCCACGAGGACGTCGTCCACGCAGAGCAGATTCTCAGGGGACTCAACTAGGTAAACCTCTTCGGCGCGGGGACGCGTCGGAGAACGTAACGAGCGTCGAGCCTGATGGGCGGCGGCGCAGAAGGAGGAAGCATGCAGCTTCGCGAAGAGTGGAAGGGCTTCAAGGGAGGCCACTGGGTCGACGACATCAACGTCCGCGACTTCATCCAGAACAACTACACCGTCTATGACGGCGACGAGTCGTTCCTCGCCGGTCCCACCGAGGCCACCGACGAGCTCTGGGGCAAGGTCCAGGAGCTCCAGGCAGCCGAGCGCGCCAACAACGGCGTCCTCGAGTGCGAGACCGAGATCGTCTCCGGCCTGACCGCCTACGGCCCCGGCTACATCGACGCCGACCACAAGGAGCTTGAGAAGATCGTCGGCCTCCAGACCGACAAGCCCCTCAAGCGCGCCTTCATGCCCTACGGCGGCATCAAGATGGCCCAGCAGGCTGCCGAGAACTACGGCTTCCACGTCAACGACAAGTACAACCAGATCTTCAACGAGTATCGCAAGACCCACAACCAGGGCGTCTTCGATGCTTACACCCCCGAGATGCGCGCCGCTCGTCACTCTCACGTCATCACCGGTCTCCCCGACACCTACGGCCGTGGCCGCATCGTCGGCGACTACCGTCGCGTCGCCCTCTACGGCATCGACCGCCTCATCGCCGGCAAGCAGTACGACCTCGCCAACTGCGGTGGCCGCACCATGACCGACGACGTCGTACGCAACCGCGAGGAGATCGCCGAGCAGATCCGCGCCCTCAAGGGCCTCAAGGAGATGGCCGCCATCTACGGCTTCGACATCTCCAAGCCCGCCACCAACGCCCGCGAGGCCGTCCAGTGGCTCTACTTCGGCTACCTCGGTGCCATCAAGACCCAGAACGGCGCCGCCATGTCCGTGGGCCGCGTCTCCACGTTCCTCGACATCTTCATCCAGCGTGACCTCGAGGCCGGCACCATCACCGAGTCCGAGGCCCAGGAGCTCATCGACCACCTCGTCCTGAAGCTCCGCATCGTCAAGTTCGCCCGCATCCCGTCCTACCAGGCCCTCTTCTCCGGTGACCCGGTCTGGGCCACCCTCGAGGTCGCCGGCCTCGGCCAGGACGGCCGTAGCCTCGTCACCAAGACGGACTACCGCTTCCTCCACACCCTCGAGAACATGGGTCCGGCCCCCGAGCCGAACCTGACGGTTCTCTACAGCAAGCGCCTGCAGGAGAACTTCCGCAAGTACGCTGCCAAGATCTCCGTCACCACCTCCTCCATCCAGTACGAGAACGACGACGTCATGCGTCCGGTCTGGGGCGACGACTACAGCATCTGCTGCTGCGTTTCCGCCACTGAGACCGGAAAGGAGATGCAGTTCTTCGGCGCCCGCGCCAACCTCGCCAAGTGCCTCAACTACGCCATCAACGGCGGCAAGGACGAGAAGTTCCTGGACAAGCAGGGCAACCACATGCAGGTTGGCCCGGAGTACTCGCCCATCACGAGCGAGTACCTCGACTACGACGAGGTCATGCACAAGTTCGACCTCATGATGGACTGGCTGGCCGACCTCTACGTCAACATCCTCAACCTCATCCAGTACATGCACGACAAGTACTTCTATGAGGCCGAGGAGATGGCCCTCATCGATACCAACGTCCGTCGCACCTTCGCCACGGGCATCGCCGGCTTCTCCCACGTTGTCGACTCCCTCTGCGCCATCAAGTTCGCCAAGGTCAAGACCATCCGTGACGAGCAGGGCATCGTTGTCGACTACGAGGTCGAGGGCGATTTCCCGAAGTACGGCAACGACGACAAGCGTGCCGACGACATCGCGGTCTGGCTGCTCAAGACCTTCATGGCCAAGATCGCCAAGCACCACACCTACCGCAACTCCGAGCCCACGACCTCGATCCTGACGATCACCTCCAACGTGGTCTACGGCAAGGCCACCGGCGGCACCCCCGACGGCCGCAAGGCGTTCACCCCGTTCGCCCCGGGCGCCAACCCGGCCTACGGCGCCGAGCAGAACGGTCTGCTCGCCTCGCTCAACTCCGTCGCCAAGCTCCCCTACGAGTACGCCCTCGACGGCATCTCCAACACGCAGACGATCAACCCGTCCGCGCTTGGCAACGATGACGACCAGCGCATCGCCAACCTCGTGAACGTTCTCGACGGCTACTTCGCCAACGGTGCCCACCACCTCAACGTCAACGTCTTTGGCGTCGAGAAGCTCAGGGACGCCATGGAGCACCCCGAGAAGCCCGAGTACGCCAACTTCACCATCCGCGTCTCCGGCTACGCCGTGAAGTTCATCGACCTCACGCGTGAGCAGCAGCTCGACGTCATCGCCCGTACCTGCCACGAGCGCCTCTAGAGGCAAGCCGCGGCAGAATGCCAGCGAATCCGCTGACGGCGCATACGTCAGCCTCCTAGGCGCTTAGGCGCCCGCACAAAGCAGAGGGAGTCCGTCTCAGACGGGCTCCCTCTTTTGGTATCACTAATATGCTAGGAACGACGCCGCTCGGTCATCAGAGCTCAGCAGTCCAGCATCGGCTCAGAACAGCCAGCTTGTCCGGCGAGCAGGACTCACCGAGCCCGCTCGATTGGTTGAGAAGCGACCAATCACCAGCATCCGCCCGCACCCAGACGAGAAACCCGGCAGAGCGCCTACAGATAGTCCAAGAAGGCCTGAGCAGCGAGGCTCATCTCGGTGGTACGGCGGCGCACAAGATAGAGCACGCGACTCGCGGGATGCGAGAGGTGTCGTACTTCGATGTCGTAGTTGGTACGCTCGAGAGCAAGGCTCGGGAGCAGTGAAACGCCAAGACCGGCCTCGACCATCGCGAGAATCGCGGAGATGTTACTCGTCTTGCAGCTGATACACGGACCCTTGAGCTCGCGCTGGAGAAGCGGAGCGGTTTCCGTGTCAGCAATAAAGCGTTCGCCGAGAAGCGCGTCTACGGGAATCTCGATGGGAACCTGAGGGAAATACCCCGGAGGCGTCACCGCCACGATCTCATCCTTATCGTATGCGGAGGAAATGAAGCCCTCCCCTTCTAGCTTGCTGGGAATGAAGGCCATATCGACCTCGCCGGCAATAAGAAGGCGCGCCGCCTCGCCGTAGGTGCATTCGTTAATGCCGATCTCAATGCCAGGATGATCCTCGACGAACCTACCAAGCGGTTTGGGGAGGCGAAGGGACACGACACTCGAGGGGGCAGCGATGGCAAGGCTGCCGTCTTCGAGCGACCCCATATTGGAGACGTGTCTGCCGAGAAGATCGTATGCCTCGCAGGCATTGCGAGCATCCCCCAGAAGGCGCTCGCCGTCATCGGTAAGCGCGAGAACGGGCCCATGGCGCTCGAACAGACGAACTCCCCACTCGTCCTCAAGGCTCGCCACAGAGCGACTCACCGTGGACTGCGCGGATCCAAGCTTCTCTGCCGCGCGCGAGATGCTACCTAGATTGGCAGCCTCAACAAACGCTCGAATATTGTGAACGCTAGATTCCACAGTGTTCCTCCCCCAGGAACAGCTTGGCCACTCATGCGAGCCCAAGTTTTCGTATGACACGGCTTTATAACAAAAAACAAGCTCCCCCTCGCGGAGAATTCCGCGAGGGGGAGCTGGGAGACATACAAGTGGCCAATTAGAAGAGGGGGCGGACGGCGGGCGACAACAATAGTTGGGGGGGTATCTCGCCCGCCGTCCAGAGGGCATCTAATTAGCCATGGCGATCCTACAGAGCGCCCTTGATGACCTTCTCGCCCTCCTTCATGATGACGTCCATGTTCTCAGGCTTGAGGTCGTGGATGTCACGGGCAACGTCGCCGTTGACGACGAGAAGATCAGCGAGCTTACCAGCCTCGAGGGAGCCGAACTCATCCTCGTGGTGGACCATCTTGGCGCCGTTGAGGGTAGCGGCCTTGATGGTGTCGAGAACGGTGACGCCGGCCTTGTCGACGAAGTCATACATCTCGTCGATGGTGACGTAACCGTACGGGGTGACGAAGGAGAAGGAGTCGGAGCCGATGGTGAGCGTGACGCCCATCTCGTTGGCGCGACGGAGGTTGGCGTAGGTTCGCTGGAGCTCACGCTCGACGACGGTGTCGCCGGGGTAGCAAGCGTTGGCCGCGGTCTCCTCGGGCGGGTAGGTGGCGTACCAGGTCGGCAGGAAGCCGATGGTCGGGGTGAAGAAGGTGCCCTGCTCGGCCATGAGCTCCATGGTCTTGTCGTCGAGTTCGAAGCCGTGGATGAGCTGCTCGGCGCCGAAGCGGACGGAGTCGTAAGCGGCGCTCACGGAGTTGTAGGAGTGAGACCACAGAGGAATGCCGGTGATCTTGCACTCGTCAGCAACGGCCTTGATCTCCTCGGTGCTCATGAGCTGCTTGCAACCGGAGTCCCAACGCCAGATGCCACCACCGGTCGCCCAGATCTTGATGGCGTCGGGGTTCTCACGAAGACGCAAACGGACGGCGTGACGGAGCTCCCACGGACCGTCGACCTGGTCACCCCAGGGGTGAGAGTCCTTGGAGACCTGCAGCGGCAGGTGATGCGAGTCGCCGTGACCAGCGGTGCGGCAGAAGCCAAGGCCGGTGGCGTAGATGCGGGGACCCTTCATGACGCCCATGTTGACGAGGTCACGGATGGCGATGCCGTTGCGGCCGATCTCGCAGACGGTGGTCAGGCCGTGGGTGAGGCAGTCGTAGGACTGCTTGACGGCGCAAGCCTGCTTCTGGGCGACGGACTCGATAACCCAGTCGTTGTCATCGTCGGTCAGGTTGCCGGAGAAGTGCAGGTGGGTGTCGATGAGGCCCGGCATGATGGTCTTGCCGGTGCAGTCCTCGACCTCATAGCCAGCGGGCACCTCGGTGCGAGCGCCAGCGTAGGTGATCTTGTCGTCGTCGACGAGGACGAGGGAGTTGTCAACCGGAGCAGCACCGGTGCCGTCGACGAGCCTACCACCAGCAAATGCGAACTTGCCCATTTCTTTCCTCCAATACGAGATTCCAACCAAACTACTTGCTTGTATTACTCGCGCGTTTCTTACGCGCTTGGAGCCTAAGTACTTGGTGCAGGTCGAACTAGAGAGTGCGGGGGAACTAGGCCATGGCCTTCTGCTTGCCGAAGACGGCAAGGATGATGAAGCCGATGGCGAGCCAGCCGAGGGTCAGAGCCCACTCGATCGGCTTAAGGGCGGCCGGCGAGAACGGGACGACCATGAGGCCGATGATCAGCAGGCCGGCGCCGATGGCACAGTAGATGCCGAACATGCCACCGTTGACCTTGTACGGACGCGGAAGGTCGGGCTCGGTCTTGCGAAGCTTCATGCAGGCGAAGCCGGCCATGGTGCATGCGAACACGAAGCCGAGGGCGGCGACGTTCGTCAGCGGAACGAGCATGTTGTTGCCGAGGAACGGACCAACGAGGGTCAGGGCGCCCATGACAGCGACGGCCTTCTTGGGGACACCGGACCCCTCGTCGATGACGGCGAAGTCAGCGGGGAGCATGCCCTTGCGGCCGAGGGCCAGCATGAGGCGGGTGGAAGCGCCGAAGAAGGAGTTCATCGGGCCCAGAGGTCCAAGCGTGGCGATGATGAGCATCGCGATGTAGAAGAAGAGATTGATGCGCTCAAGCACAGCCAGGGCGGGGACCGGAGCCATAACGAACTCGTGCCAGTCGATGATGGTGCCGAAGCTGTAGATGCAAATCAGGTAGAAGGCGCCAGAGGCGAGAAGAGCAAGGGCCGGGATGAGGCCGAACTTCTTCCAGTCGATGTTCTCAGAGGCCTCCTCAGCCTGCTGAGGAATGGTGTCGAAGCCCGCGTAGAAGAACGGGGTCATGACAAGAACTGCAACGATGCCGCCCATGAGGCTCGTGGCGGACGTGGAGGTACCACCCGCAGCGTCAGCCACCTGGGAGAACACAGGCATGGCGTTGCTCGGGGAACCGGTCATGAAGCTGATGACCATGGCGAGGACCATACCGGTCAGGAGCGCCTTGGTGAGGAAGCTGGAGAGCTTAGCAGCGGCGCCAGCGCCCTTGAGGTTCATGAAGATGACGAGCATGGCGAAGCCAAGAGCGATGACCGTCGGCCAGAGGTACACGTCAGCGCCGAGGATCGTATAGAGCTTGACGCTCGTAAGCCACGAAAGGATCTCGAACTTTGCGAAGCGGGTGGTCAGAAGCTTCGAGATGGCGATGGCCTCCCAGGGGCAGAGGGGCGCGTTGCCGAGAAGAAGCATCCAGCCGGTGATGAAGCCCAGCTTGCGGCCGTACGTACGCTCGACGTACTCGATGATGCCGCCGGAAATAGGAATGGCGGCGGTAAGCTCGCCGAAGACCATTCCGATGGGCACGAGAAGGACGGAGCCGAGGGCGAAGGCGATCATTGCGGGGAGAGGACCGCCGCCGAGCACCATCCAATCGCCAACGAGAAGCACCCATCCGGTGCCGATGATTGCGCCAAAGCCGATGGTGAAGAAGTTGAAGAGCGTAAGCTCCTTCTTCATCGCTCCGGCGTTGGCCTCCTGTCCTGCCATAACTTGTCTCCCTTCGTCTTTAGCAGTTTCTCCTGTTGGCTTTGATTCTGGTCAAGGAGACGAAGGGGCAAAAGAAGCCCGGGAGTCCGCTCGATGCGAGCGGTATCAAATGACCCGCAAATGGTATTTGTTTCGTGATGGTAACATCGAAGCATTCGATGTTACCATCACAACTCCTGCATAATCGCAGGTAGATAGCTTAATATTATTGAAGAAACATGTCTAGGGACAAGCTAACAAGCTACTGTGCTTTTAACGGGTTTTCGTAGGCGAATCCGCACTCCGAGTGCAACAGGATATTACGAGGTAGCCGCCCAGGCGCG
>UQWE01000035.1 GCA_900544655.1 uncultured Coriobacteriaceae bacterium | reverse complement strand
CGCGGTCGGAGACGGGGGGGGGGGCGGTACCCTCGACGCGGCAGCCGTTGGCGACGATCGCATCGTCGATGACGGCATCCGGGCCCACGTAGTGCGGTGGGCGCACCGGGGCGTTCGTCATGAACGGGAACTCCTTGCCATACAGGTCGAACGCCGGGTTCGGGCCAAGGAGCTCCATCGACGTCTCGTGATAGCTCGAGATGGTGCCGACGTCGCGCCAGAAGCCATGGAACTCATAGCAGAAGATGCGAGCCTGCTCGGCGAGGAGCTTCGGGATGATGTTGTTGCCGAAGTCGTGTTCGGACTGCGGATCCTGAGCGTCCTCACGGAGCGAGCGGAGCAGGACGTCCGTGCTGAAGACGTAGATGCCCATCGAGGCGAGGTTGGAGTCCGGCTTCTTGGGCTTCTCGGTGAACTTGGCGACCGAGTCGTCCTCGTTCTTGGTGATGATGCCGAAGCGCGACGCCTCCGCCCAATCGACCGGCATGACGGAGATTGTGAGGTCGGCGTTGTTGGTCTTGTGGCTCTCGATCATCTTGCTGTAGTCCATGCGATACAGGTGGTCGCCGGACAGGATCACGACGTACTCGGGGTCATAGCTCTCGATGTAGCCGAGGTTCTGGTAGATGGCGTCAGCCGTACCGGCATACCAGTTGCCACCCGTCTCGGTGGCGTAGGGCGGCAGGATCGAGACGCCGCCGTCACGCGCGTCGAGGTTCCACGCGGCACCCGTGCCGATGTAGGAGTGCAACAGATAAGGACGATACTGCGTCAGCACGCCCACCGTGTCGATTCCCGAGTTCGCGCAGTTGGAGAGCGCGAAGTCAATGATGCGGTACTTGCCTCCGAACGAAACCGCGGGCTTGGCGATGTTGCGCGTGAGCGCAAGAAGCCTGCTTCCCTGTCCACCGGCAAGCAGCATCGCAATGCTTTCCTTCTTGCCCATGTGTCCTCCCCCTTCACGCCGTAATTGGTATGACTGGCCCTTCGCCCGCAGAAGGTTGTGCGGGCGGTTGGGGCCGTTATCCCTAGAGCCCCCAGATTTCAGAGGCGTATTCCCTGATGGTGCGATCACTCGAGAACTGACCGGAGTTCGCGATGTTGTGGAGGGCCCTACGCTGCCAGGAGCGCTGGTCGTCGTAGGTGGCGGTCAGCTCCTCCCAAGCCTGAACGTAGCTCGCGAAGTCCGCGATCACGAAGTCGTAGTCGTTGTTGCCCATGAGCTCGGAGCTAATCTGCTCGAAATTGCCCGAGAGGCGGGCGAACGTGCCGTCTGTCAGCTGGCGCACGCAGCGGCCGATGCCGTTCGGGTCCGCGTTGAGGACGTCCTGTGCGAAGTAGCTGCCGCTTGCGCGCAGGGCCTCGACCTCCTCGACCTTCATGCCGAAGATCTTCTCGTTCTCCATGCCTGCGAGCTCGGCGATCTCGACGTTGGCGCCATCGAGGGTGCCAAGCGTCAGGGCGCCGTTCATCATGAGCTTCATGTTCGAGGTGCCCGAGGCCTCCTTGCCGGCGGTGCTGATCTGCTCGGAGATGTCGGCCGCGGGGTAGATGAGCTGAGCGTTCGAGACCGCGAAGTTGGGGATGAAGGCGACCTTGATGTACTCGTTGACGCGGTCATCGTTGTTGATGACGTCTGCGACCGAGTTGATCAGGCGGATGACCTCCTTGGCGAAGGTGTAGGCACTCGCCGCCTTGCCGGAGATGATGAAGGTCGTCTTGTGCGGCTTGTAGCTCGGGTCGTCGAGCATGTGGTTGTAGATGCTCATGACCTTGAAGATGTTGAGCAGCTGGCGCTTGTAGGCATGGAAGCGCTTGACCTGGACGTCGTAGATGGAATCCGGGTCAATCTTGACGCCGGTCTGCTCGAGGACATACTTGGCGAGACGGACCTTGTTCTCGCGCTTGCTCGCGCTCATGGCGTCGAGGAAGTCGACGTCGTCATAGTAGGCGGAGAGCTTCGAGAGCTCGGCGGCGTCCGCCAGCCAGCCGTCACCGATCTTCGAGGTGATGAGGGCGGAGAGGCTCGGGTTGGCGTTGCCGAGGAAGCGACGCGGCGAGATGCCGTTGGTCTTGTTGTTGAACTTCTCGGGCATGAGCTCGTAGAAGTCATGCAGGGTCTCGCGCTTGAGGATCTCCGTGTGGAGCGCGGCCACGCCGTTGACGCTGTGGCTGCAGATCACCGAGAGGTTCGCCATGCGGACCTGGCCGTCCCAAAGGATGGCGGTGTTGCGCAGCTTCTCCTGCCAGTTATCGATGTCGCGCGGGAAGCTCTCCATGTAGCGGCGGTTGATCTCGTCAACGTACATGTAGAGGCGCGGGAGCAGGCGCTGGAAGGTGTCGATCGGCCACTTCTCGAGGGCCTCGGGAAGCACGGTGTGGTTGGTGTAGGAGATGGAGCGCGTGGTGATGTCCCACGCGGTATCCCAGTCGAGTCCCTCCTCGTCAACGAGCAGGCGCATGAGCTCGGCGCCGCACATGGCGGGGTGGGTGTCGTTCGTGTGGATGGCGACGAAGTCCGGGAAGCGCTCCCAGCCGGCATCCGCGTGGTCGTACTTGTAGTTACGCAGAATCGAGGCGAGGCCCGCGGCTACGAACAGGTACTCCTGCTTGAGGCGCAGGATGCGGCCGTGCTCGCCGGCATCATTGGGATAGAGGATCTCGGAGATGGCCTCGGCGTCCGTGCGGAACTTCGCGGCCTTGGCATAGTCGCCGGCATTGAAGGCGTCGAGGTCGAAGTCCTCGTGCGCGGGCTCGGCACTCCAGAGGCGGAGACGGTTCACGGTCTTGCCGCCATAGCCGATGACCGGCACATCATACGGGACGGCCTTGATGAGCTCGCCACCCTCCTGCGTGAACCAGAACTTGCCGTTCTCGTCCTCGTGGCGGACGACCTCGCCGCCGAAGCGTACGAGCACGGCGCTCTCCGGGTGCTTCGTCTCCCACGGATAGCCCTTGTCAAGCCAGTTGTCCGTCACCTCGACCTGGCGGCCGTCGACGATCTTCTGGCGGAAGAGGCCGTAGTGGTAGCGCATGCCGTTGCCAAAGCCCAGGATGCCCTCGGCTGCCATGGAATCGAGGAAGCACGCGGCGAGGCGGCCGAGGCCACCGTTGCCGAGGCCCGGGTCGACCTCCTGGGCAATGAGCTCATCGAGGTCGATGCCCATGTTGGCGAGACCGTCCTTGACTAGGTCGCGGACGCCATAGTTGAGTAGGTAGTTGTCGAGCAGGGGGCCAAGCAGGAACTCAAGGCAGAAGTAGTAGACCTTCTTCTTGTTGCTCTTCTTGTTCTCGGAATCCGAGGCGGCGAACTCGATGTTCGCCTTCATCGCGATGAGCTGGGCCAGGGCCTGGTACTGCTCAAGCGTGGTGCAGTCCTTGAAGTCCTTGCCCACGAGGGACTCGAGCGTGGAACGATACTCGGTGGCAAAAACCTCGGAATTCTCGAAGATGCGGTCGGTCATGTACGTGCTCCTAGCGATCTGACTCTTCTTTGGTGCTGTTGGGCGCCCGCCAACCCGGCTTGGCCTCGACTGACGCTCATTAGCAGGCGTTTATTTGATGGTAACGCCCTTTGCGGACCTGGCGGGGACGTCAGTCTTATTTGCTTTCACAGACTTGCCCTTCCCCTTACTTGACGCCTTCGGGACGGCTGCGCGCTTCTTTTTCTTGGCGCTCTTCTGCGTGGCCGCGCGCTTGCCCTTGGCGGGCAGAGGGCCACTGGCGCGACGGACGCGCTTGGCGGTTGGCTTGGCCTCGACGACCTCCTTGGGCTCCGGCGCGAAGGTGCTCGGCCCGATGCGACGCAAGATCATGCCGCCCAGCGGGGGCACGTTCACGATCACGGAATCCGGACGTCCGTCGCAGTCCTCCGGGCGGCTCTGAATGGTACCGCCGTTGAGCTGGCCCGATCCGCCGAATTCCTCGGCGTCCGAGTTGAAGAGCTCGACATAATCGCCTTCACGCGGCACGGGAACACGCCAACTCGGACGGAAATTGACGTCGAAGTTGATGACGACGACGAGTTCCTCGCCCTCGTTGCCACGACGGACGAAGGAAATGATCGAGTGCTCGGCGTCATCCGCCGAGAGCCACTCGAAGCCCTGCCACTCGTATGCCTCGCGCCAGAGCGCTGGTTGCTCGAGGTAGAGCTTGTTGAGGGCGGCAATGAAATGCTGGTGCTTCGCGTGGGGCTCATACTCCTTGGCGAGAAACCATTGGATAGACTCGTAGTAGCGCCACTCGATGTACTGGCCGATCTCGTTGCCCATGAAGTTTAGTTTCGCGCCGGGATGAGTCATCTGGTAGAACGCGAGCGTCCTCAGACCGGCGAACTGCCTCCACTGGTCGCCCGGCTGACGCGTGATCAGTGAGCACTTGCCGTGGACGACCTCGTCATGCGAGAGCGGGCAGATGAAGTTCTCGTTGAAGGCATACATGAGGGAGAACGTCAGCTTGCCGTGGGCGCCGGGACGCCAGGGGAAGTCCGTCTGCATATAGCTCAGGGTGTCGTTCATCCAGCCCATGTCCCACTTGTAGTGGAAGCCCAGGCCGCCGTCCTCGGGCGGATAGGTCACGAGAGGCCACGCGGTGGACTCCTCCGCCATCATCATCGTGCCGGGGAAGTAGTCGCCCACCGTGGTGTTGACCTGGCGAATGAAGGCAGAGGCCTCGATGTCCTCCTCCGTGCCCTTCTCGTTTAGGCGCTTCTCCGCGGGATTGTCGATGCCGAAGTTGAGGTAGAGCATGCTGGAGACACCATCCATGCGGATGCCGTCCGCGTGGAAGCGCTCCAGCCAGAAGAGTGCGTTGGAGACGAGGAAGCTGCGCACCTCGCCACGAGCGAAGTCGAACTTGTGCGTGCCCCAGTTGGGATGGATCTCGCGCTCGTAGAGCATCCCGCCGTTGAACATCGCGAGGCCATGGGCGTCCGCGCAGAAGCCGCCGGGCACCCAGTCGAGGATCACGCCGATGCCCGCCTGATGGAAGGCGTCGACGAGGTGCATGAAGCCCTCTGGGGAACCGAAACGCGAGGTGGGGGCATAGTAACCGGTGACCTGATAGCCCCATGAGCCGTCGAAGGGATGTTCCATCACGGGGAGGAGCTCGACGTGGGAGTAGCCCATCTCCTTGACGTAGGGCACGAGTTCGGCGGCCATGTCGTCATAGGAGTAGTAGGTGCCGCGCTGGGCGGGGAACTCGTCCATAGGGCCAGGCCAGGTACCGTCTTCGCGGGGCTCGCCCTGGGGTTCGTCGCCATGGCGCTTCCAGCTACCGAGATGCACCTCATAGATGTTGAGGGGCTCATGCATGTGGCCGTTCTGGGAGCGGTGGGCGAGCCACTCCTCGTCGCCCCAGGCATATGTGGGATCCGCCGCCGTGATCGAGGCGGTGCCCGGCGCGAGCTCCGCGGCGAAGGCGTAGGGATCGGCCTTATAGAGCAGCTCGCCAGACATCGTCTCGAGAACGAACTTGTATAGCTCTCCCTCGCTGACACCAGGCACGAAACCGCACCATACACCACCCGTGGGCAAGGGCGAAAGCGGATTTGCCGAGGTATCCCAGCCATTGAATTCACCCACGACGTGGACCGATCGCACGCCGGGGGCCCAAACGGCAAAGCGGTAGCCAGAGGCTCCATTCTCGCAAGTAGGGTGGGCGCCCATCTTGTCATAGCTGCGATACCAGGTACCGGTAGCCATCAAATACAGGTCGTCAGACGTTATGTCGAGACTTGCGCCAGCCGCCGGACCAACGACGGCTTTGGTTGCCTTCATTCGAATCCCCCTTCTTCAGCCCTCTCCCACGCGCCAGCGAAGCCAGGAGATATCGCAAGTGCGACCCCGGAGCAAAACCGGTTGATTCGCGAACGTATGGCCACGGGTTCGATGGGACACCTCCACTTTATGCCCGCCCGCATCCCTAGGAGCGCCGGCGAATGAAACGCTTCGGTAAGCGGGCGTGGTTCAATGATGGGCGGTTCACATTTCGTGCACATTTTTAAGGCGTAGCACAAAGCAGGCCTGCGAACTGCCGTTATATGAAATTAGTTTTGCTTTGTTTTAGACCTAAACAAATTACTCCTGCTTTCGGAAGAGAGACGCGGACACTCTCGAAAAGGCCGCGACGCGAAAAAGTCGCTAAGTAGGGGGCTAAATCGCCCGGGCTCGAGTAGACCCACTCAGGAGCTCTCAGCGACCTCGGCTTTTGTGGGACAAAAAAGGCGTCTACTCGGCAGGAAGCCGATTAGCCCCCTACTTGGCGCATAAAAAAGAGGAGCGCCCCAATTAGGGCGCTCTTCTGTGCGATCGAGTTATGCGAATCCCGACTTTGCGCGCGTTTCTTTGTTAATCGCGAGCGGATATGCCGGCCACGCCTCGATTTCACTCGCATGTTTTCGTGACACCGCTCGGGCCGCTCGCATTTTTCTTGACCTTGGTCGCGCGCCTAGTAGTTGGTCGCCTGCTCCTCGAAGTAAGCCTGTGGATGCTTGCAAACCGGGCAGACCTTGGGCGCGGCGTCACCTTCATACAGATAACCGCAGTTGGAGCACTTCCAGACCTTAACGCCCTTGCGCTTGAACACCTCGCCGCTCTCGACGCGGTCGGCGAGTTTGCGATAGCGCTCCTCATGCGTGCGCTCGATACCAGCGACGCTTTCGAAGCGATCGGCAATCTCGTCGAAGCCCTCCTCGCGAGCGACCTTCGCAAACTCGGGATACATACTCGTCCACTCGCCGTTCTCGCCCTCGGCGGCATCCTTCAGGTTAGTGAGCGTGTCGGGCACATCGCCATCGTGCAGGTACTTGAACCAAAGCTTGGCATGCTCGGCCTCGTTGCCGGCCGTCTCGGAGAAGATCTGACCGATCTGGACGTAGCCCTCCTTCTTGGCGGCCTTGGCATAGTAGCCGTACTTCATCGACGCCTGAGACTCGCCAGCAAAAGCGGCCTCGAGGTTCTTCTTGGTCTTCGAATCGGCAAAGTTGGTAGCCATGGCGACTTCCTCTCTCTTGCGCGCCGCAATCCCAGGCGACGCCCCAATCGAACCATAGCTCTTCTACCCCAGGCGGGGGAGCAATACGCACGGCCGAACAATCAACACGTCATGTGCATTGCGCGGAAGCGCCAGCCGGCTGGCACGCAGGCGGCTGGCGCTCGCATGCGGAATCGCAAACGCCCGCACACCACCGGGGCAGTGCGGCACAGAGACGCACCACAAGCGATAAGATCCCCGTTTGCGACGGCAAGATCGCAGCTAAACGACCCAACGCCCTGAAGCCACCTCACGGCAGAAGCCCTCGGCGGCAAGCTCCTCGAGAATGCCGGAGGCGGCAGCCTCAGTAACGGCGGCACGCCCCGCCTTGGCCTCGAATTCCGTGAGTTCGAGAGCGGCGTCGGCGACAGAGACCCCCTCAATGCCCGCAGCAAGCAACAACCTCACGAGGACAGCGCGCTTCTGGCGATGTGACCCCTCAAAACGCGACTGCCTCACGTTCTCGCGGGAGCGTCGGGATGGGTTGGGTAAGGTTCGCTTGAGGTGCGCACCATAGTCAAGCAACGCGTAATACCAGGTACGCGGCGAGCACGGTGCGTCAGCACCGGCGATCGCCAGCGAGCCGTCGGGGCACGCCGCGGCCACAAGCGGCCGAAGGGCAGAATCCGGCACGCCCTCGGCGCCGGGAAAGAGCTCGTGGAGAAAGACCGCGCGCACGTTTGTCTCAAGGTAGACGCCGGACAAGTCGAATGCGAAGGCGCGAATGCCGGCAGCCGTCGCGGGACCAATCCCCGGAAGCGCCTTGAGGGCGACCTCATCCTGGGGCATAACGCCCGAGTGGTGCTCGCAAATCTCCTGCGCGGCGCGCCAGAGTGCGAGGGCACGACGGTTATAGCCCAGACCCTGCCACTCGGCAAGCACGTCTGCCGAGGTAGCGGCGGCAAGGGCATCGACCGAGGGGAATCGGTCGAGCCAGGACTGCCATCTCCCGTCAACGCGAGAGACCTGCGTCTGCTGGAGCATCGCCTCGGAGACCCAAATCGCATAGGGGTCGCGTGTGCGGCGCCAGAGTAGGTCGCGATACAGCTCGCGACCCGCAAGATAGACGCGCTCGCGAAAGGCCTCGATACCCTCGCTCATCGATGCGCCACCCCGGACTCGCCAGGATGGGTGAAGCGGGCGTCCACGACGGGACGTGCGCGACCGGAAACCGCTTCGGCAAGCGTCACCGAGGAAAGATAGCTATCGAGCAGTTCCTGAGCACCCCTCCAAATGGGATTGTATCCGCAGGCGATGGCGCGGGGGCACTCTCCCCCATCCGGACCGGCCACAGCACAACCGGAAATCGCAAGCGGGCCCTGCACGGCCTCAACGACATCGAGCAGGGTGACGTTCGCCGGGTCAGCGACGAGAAGCATGCCGCCGCGAGAACCGCGGATGCTCTCTATGACGCCGGCCTGAACGAGGTCGCGTTGAATCGAGCGCGCGAAGGAGTAAGGCACGTTGTTCTGCTCTGCCGCGGAACGAACGGAAACGACCCCGGAAGGCTCGCGGACGAGCTCGGCGAGCATACGCAGGGCGTAATCCGTCTTTCTCGAGATATCCAAGGCTACCTCCAGTTCAGGCTCTGCCAGCCACGCTTCTTCGCGATACGCGAGAGCGTGGTTCCCGGGCAGACCGCGTAAGGCGTGTCCGCCCGCTCAAGCAGAGGCTCGTCAGTGAAGTGGTCGCCATAGGCATAGACGATTGACCAGTCATGGCCGAAGCGCTCCTCGGCCCAAGCGACAACGGCCCGGACCTTCCCCTCGCCGGCGACGACCTCGCCATCAACCTTGCCGGTATAAGCGCCATTGGCGTCGCGCTCCATGCGCGTGGCGGCAACGCCGTCAATACCCAGGCGTTCCGCCGCAAGACGGGCGATTTCGAAGAACGTCGCGGAGACGAGCACGGTGGTGCAGCCCTCATTGGCGCGACGGCGGATCTCCGCCTTGGCGGCAGCCCGCTCGCGCGGCTCGAGAACCTCATACGAGAAATCCCGCATGACCTGCGTGGCATAATCGTAGCCATGGGCCCCGAGGTCGCGGAAGATCAGCTCGCGAGCCTCATCCTGACGGAATGGCAGATGAAGCTTATAGCGCACTCCCCACCAGAACAGGCGCAACGCGGTGCGTTTCGTCACAAGCCCGTTCGAAAGCAGATAGCGCGAAAAGAGAGAGCCCGACTGACCGCTCAGGATCGTCCCATCATAGTCGAAGACGGCGAGGCGAGCTGGAACCATTGTTTGCGTCGGCGCAGTCACCATTAATCACCCCCGTGAAATGTGAGTGCGACGTGACAATATTAGCAAATGCGACCAGTCGCATGGCGTTTTGTAGGCTCTTGGTAATGGCGCCGCAACTACAGGAGCGGCCTCGCCCTCAAGGGAACGCCCGGATTTAGCAGGCAGCCCAACCCCCGGCGACAGAGACGGAATAGCACGGGATCGTCCGGGCAAAGAGACGCGCGGTTCGAGCGACTCACCACACGAGGAGGACCACTCGCCCAAGAAAGAGACGCGCAGCCCGGCAAAGAGGCACGCGGCCTGATAGATTCGCCACGCAAGAAGGCCCGTTCGCCAAAACAAAAAGGGCCCTGGCGTGAACCAGGACCCTTCGAACATCCAATGGCGGGATATGCGGGGCTCGAACCCGCGACCTCCGACGTGACAGGCCGGCGCTCTAACCAGCTGAGCTAATACCCCGTGTCAGGTGCGAGAGCTATCGTACAAGAAACTCTCTAACCCTGTCTAGTAGCTTTTTCAAATTTCTTTGCCATTTTTTGACAAAGAGACAACGTGCCTTGGTGCAAGCCATCTACCAGGGATATTGCTCGCTTCCTCTAGTCAAGAGACACGGACTGCGAGACCCCATCGCCGGAAAGCGCAAGCGACCCACCCTGAACCACGGCACTTGTCACCGTACCCGAGCCAACGACGGGCTGGCCGTCGTCGCCAAGCAGCTGGGAAGCGGTCGAGCCATCAGCGGGAAGATAGCAGATGATGTCCCACGTACCGTCGGGCAGGTTCTCCGGAATATAGAGCGTGCCCTGGTGTAGGCAGACGGAGACGGGGGTGCCCGAAAGCGCCGCTACCACCGCAGTCTCCCCACTACTCGAGCGGCGGACAAGCTCCCAGCCCTGATCACCTTGGCTCGTGGAATAGGTGTAACTCCCAAGCTGGATGCCCTCCTGCGCAGAGACGACCGTCTCGGCGGGAGCGGTCGGGGAAGCACCAGGAGCCTGCTCGGAGGAGCCACCCAGGAGCGACGTGACAAGCACGACAAGAAGTACGACCACTACGAGCGCGGCGACGCCAATGCCAACGAGAACCGGAAGCGGGGCCTTTGCCGGGCGCTGGCGCGTGCCCTGACCGCGACGCGCTTCCTTGGGAAGAGACCTGCGAGCGGCAGCGGCAGCACGACCTGCGGTCTCGCGCGTAGAGATAACGGCACCCTGACCGCGACGAATCGTATTAAAGGAACCCGTTGCCACGGGGTCGACGTTAATGGGACGAGGCGCGTCGTCGCCCGAATAGGAGCCAGCCCCGTCATCAGACGCAGTAACGGGAACCTGGCCGGCGGCAACGCCAAGGTCCGTAGTGCCCCCGAGGTGGGCGAACTGATGGGAAGAGGCAGTCGCGCGGGTTGCGTCCGCAAAGCGGGAGCCCCTA
>UQWE01000034.1 GCA_900544655.1 uncultured Coriobacteriaceae bacterium | reverse complement strand
GGCTGGCGCTTCCGTTGCCGTGGGTAACGTCTCCGAGCTCGCGCTTGCTGCGAGCTGCGGCGCGAAGGCGGAGATTCGTGGTTGCATCCCCATTCACAACGCCTTTGCCCTCGACAAGCTCGAGCGCGCCGGCGCGGCTGGCGTCTGGCTTTCGCCCGAGCTCACGCTCGCGGAGATCCAGTCTCTCGCCCCGCATGCCAACGTGCCCGTGGGCATCATCGTCTCGGGCCGTCCGCGCGTTATGACGAGCGAACACTGCGTCCTGAAGGTGGCGAATCGTTGCATCCACGATTGCGCGCGGTGTGCGCTACGCCGGCGCATGATCGCGCTTCGCGACCGAGATGGCCGTCTCCTGCCCGTCAGAACGGATCTCAATGGCCGCTCGCGCATCTATGACGCAGTGCCCCTCGACCTGACGCCGCAGGTAGGCGAGCTCATCGAGGCGGGCGTGACGCGCTTCGCGGTCGACGCGACGCTTCTCAATGAGGCGGAGACCAGGGCTGCCGTCGAGCGCCTCCTCAACGCGCTCGCCGCCGTTCGAGAGGGCCGCAAGCCCGCCTCGCGCGAGCGCCATTCCTCAAGTGGACATCTGTTCTGGGGCATCGGATAGGCGTGAGTCGGGTAGCATCCAAGAGTGATTTGAGAACACGCCCGCCTTGCGGGGGAGAGGATAGACATGACTGACAACGAGAACACCACGGAAAGCGCGTCGGAGAAGGACAAGACGGCCAAGATCGACCACCGTCTGCTCGAGGACGTCCTTGACGCGATTCGACCGAGCTTCCAGGCGGACGGCGGCGACATCGAGCTTATCGGTGTCGATGACGAGACCGGCGTCGTCACCATCGAGATGACGGGTGCCTGCGCCGCCTGCATGTTCGCTTCTTCGGACATCTCCGAGGGCATCGACACCATCATCAAGGAGCACGTCCCCGGCGTAACCGCGGTGCGCCCCGTAATGTACTAGCACTCGATCGGGCGGCGCGTGCCCGCGGCTCAATCGGGCCGCGCTCGCGCCTGCTCGCCTCGTGCGAACGGCAAGGAGGAGACATGGCGATTGACAAGGACCTTCTCGAGGTGGTGCTCGACGCGGTGCGTCCGAGTCTTCAGGCGGACGGCGGCGACTGCGCCCTCGTTGGCGTCGATGACGAGACTGGCGTCGTCACCATCGAGATGACGGGCGCCTGCGCGGGCTGCTCGCTCTCCGAGGTCACGATCTCTCAGGGTATCGAGCGCGTGCTTAAGGACAACGTCCCCGGCGTCACTGGCGTGAGGGCGGTGATGTAGGTGGTCCTCTCAGACCGCGACATCAAGGCCGAGATGACCGCCGGCCGCATCGTCATCGAGCCGCTTGACATGAAGGATGTCCAGCCGGCTTCGGTAGACGTGCGTCTTGGCTCGAGCTTCAGGGTCTTCCGCAACTCCACGCACGCCTACATCGACCCGACGCTGCCCCAGCCGGACCTCACCGAGGAGGTTGTGGTCCCCGAGGGCGGGCAGTTCGTGCTGCATCCCGGGCAGTTCGTGCTCGGCACAACGCTCGAGCGCATCGCTGTGCCCGATGACATCCTCGGCAAACTCGAGGGCAAGTCGACGCTGGGCCGCCTCGGCCTCATGATCCACTCCACCGCCGGCTATGTCGATCCGGGCTGGGACGGAGAGATCACGCTTGAGCTCTCCAACGTCGCCACGCTGCCCATCGTGCTTCATCCGGGCATGCGTGTCGGGCAGATGTCTTTCGAGCGCATGTCGAGCCCGGCCGAGCGTCCGTATGGCTCTGCCGGTCTTGGGAGCCACTACCAGGGTCAGCGCGGCGCCGCCGCCGCCCATACACTCGCGCGCTAAAGACGGCCGTATCGCCCCGCGCTGAGGCACGTTCCCGATGGTGCCTCGTGCGCCGTGTCTGCGTGCGCCGCATCCGCATGCGCTCTGTCGGCCCGGCGCTCAAATATCGTTTCGAGGAGTTACATGCTCAACGAGCTTTACCACAGCCTCAATCCCGTTGCGATTTCGATTGGGCCGGTCCACATTTACTGGTACGCGCTTGCCTACCTTGCGGGCTTTGTCCTGGCGGGTATCGTGATCTACCGCGTCTCGCGCCGCTGGGACCTGGATATCACCGGGGATGAGGTCGCGAATATCATCGTTGCGATGGCGTGGGGCATCATTATCGGCGCGCGCCTGTTCTACGTGCTCTTTTACGGCGATGGCTACTACTTCGCCAACCCGCTGAAGATCTTCGCCCTGAACGAGGGCGGCATGAGCTTCCACGGCGGCCTCGTGGGGGCCATCGTTGGTGGCTCGCTCATGTGCCGCTCCTGCCACCTCTCCGTTCCGACAGTCTGCGACCTCGGCGTTATCGGCGCGCCTTTGGGCCTGTTCTTCGGTCGTTGCGCCAACTTCGTGAATGGCGAGCTTTGGGGCAAGCCCACGGATCTCCCTTGGGGCGTGGTCTTCGAGACGGGCGGCAACGTCGCGCGCCATCCCAGTCAGCTGTACGAGGCTGTTCTCGAGGGTCTCGTCATCTTCTGCGTGCTGTGGATGATGAGCCGACGCAGGCCCGCTCGCCCACAGGGTACCTTCATGGGGACGTTCCTCGTGCTCTACGGCGTTTTCCGCTTCCTTATCGAGTTCGTCCGCGTGCCTGACGCACAGCTTGGCTACCTGCTTGGGCCAATCACGATGGGCCAACTCCTGAGCCTGCCGCTTGTGCTGCTGGGCATCGTCGTGCTTGCGTGGGCGGCACGGACCAAGCGTCCGCAGATTGGGCACGTGGGGTAGGGGCTGCTCACGTTCGCGCTCGATTTTGTGACGTAATCAAGCCGATCAAAGATATGTCCGCAGATGACGTATGCGACACTGCAAAAGTGATAAAGTTCACTAGTTGTGTGCATGTTCCTTAGGCCGTGCGCACGCTAGCTTGCAGTATGGGCGTTGGCCAGAGGGACCGGCGCTGTGTACGAGAAGGAGACGTGAATGTCCGGACACTCTAAGTGGGCAACCACCAAGCATCGTAAGGGCGCGCAGGACGCCAAGCGCTCCGCGCTGTTCTCGAAGCTCTCCCGCAACATCACCGTTGCGGCCAAGCTCGGCGGCGACCCGCTCCCGGAGAACAACGCCTCCCTGGCTGCTGCCGTGGCTAAGGCCCGCATGTCCTCCATGCCGAAGGACCGCATCAAGGCCGCCATCGACAAGGCCTTTGGCGCTGGCGCTGACGCCGCGGTCTACTCTGAGGTCACCTACGAGGGCTATGGCCCCGCTGGCGTTGCCGTCTACGTTGACTGCCTGACTGACAATAAGAACCGCACCGCTGCTGACGTCCGTTCCGCCTTCACGCACTCCGGCGGCTCTCTGGGCACCACCGGCTCCGTTGCCTTCCAGTTCGAGCGCAAGGGCTCCATCGCTGTCGACAAGATCATCAAGTTCGATGACAAGAAGGTCGCCGACAAGGAGAACGCCGTCGACGAGGACGAGTTCATGATGGCCGTCGCCGAGGCTGGCGGAGACGATTACGAGGACGCCGGCGAGGAGTGGGTCGTCTGGACCGCCTATGACAAGATGCAGGATGTCCAGAAGGCCCTCGAGGCCCAGGGCATCGAGGTCAAGGGCTCCGAGCTGACCATGGTCCCCACCACCCCGACGACCGTCACCGTCGCTGACGCCAAGAAGGTCCAGCGCCTCGTTGACCGCCTCGAGGAGCTCGAGGACGTCCAGAACGTCTACCACACCATGGACGTGACCGACGAGATCGCCGCCGCCCTGGAGGAGGACGAGTAAACCTCGCCCAAGCGGTTCTAATCTCCGCCCGGCATGTATCGTGTCAGAGGTTCGGGGTATTCTAGAGCAAGACGCGCCCTGGTCGGGAGGCCGGGGCGCTTTTTGTTAGAAAGGGTGTCCATGGGTGGCTTCAAGCGCATCATTCTCTTCCTGTTCTCGCTGGCGGGGCTCTTTGCCCTCGCCATGCTCGCCCTGCCTGCGTTTGGCATCGGCGAGGCGGAAATCTCCGCGTTTCTGTCGTATGACGCGGCTTATGTGGCGCTCGAGGTCTGTCTTGGCATGACGGCGGCGTGGCTCGTCTTCAACCTGCTGCGCTCGATCTTCTCGCGCCGCCCCAAGGACGCCATCTCCGTCATGAATATCGAAGGCGGTGCCATCACGGTGACTCGCAACGCCGTTGCCTCGCAGGCGGGCCACATCGTGGAGGCCCTCGGCCTGGGCATTGCCAAGGACGTGGAGGTTCGCGCCTCAAAGCACGGCGTCGTCACCGTTGACGTGCATGTGATGCCGTATGAGTCCGTCGATATCACGAGCGAGGCGCCGGTGCTCCACGAGGCGCTCGTCACTGGGCTCTCGGCTATGTGTGGCGAATGCCTGGGGGATATCAACGTTGAGTTCCTCGAGCCGCAGCGTGGTACGTCCCTCGTCGTTCCCGTTGAGGACGGTGACGAGGGCGAGGGCGCTTCCGAGCACCAGTCCGCCGCGGCCGCGCCTGCGGCTGCACCCGCAGAGTCCACGGGTGACATCACGATTCCCATGAGCGTCGAGAAGGAGGCGTAAGACATGTCCGAGAAGCTCACTTGTCGCATCGAGCCAGCGGATGCTCCTGTTTCTGCCTCGTCAGGTAAGGCGCCAACCAACGGTTCGTTTGCAGCAGATGCCGCTGGCGCCCAGGCCGCTGCCGCGCAGCCCTCGGGCGATGCGGCGGGGCCTGCGAGTGGCCCCGAGCCCACGACGCAGCCTGGAGCCTTTGCGCGTGCCTCGCGCTGGCTTGACGAGACGTTCCCCAATAGCCGCAATGCGGTCCTTGGCGGCGTGACCGGTCTTGTCGTGGCGCTTCTTCTCTTTACGATTGGCGTCCTGAAGACCCTGGTCATCGCCTTCCTCGTGGTTGTCGGCATCGCCTGTGGCCAGCACCTTGACGGCGACCCCAAAATCGTTCGCTTTATCCAGAACCTGATGAAGAAGCGCTAGGGCGCCCGCTAAGGGTCACGCCCGTGATTGCCGGGAAACTCCGGTGGATAGGAGCCAACATGAGCACGAAGCCCATCATCGCGCAGGAGCCTGAGGTCGAGGCCCCGCTCACCGAGGAAACCGTCGAGGAGACAGCCGAGACTCCCGCCGAGGAGGCCAGCGCTACGTCGCTTGCCGCCTCCGAGGAGGGTGACCTTACCTTCTCCGATGCCGATGAGGATCTTGATTCTGAAGACTCGCTCACCTTCTCCAACGGTGTCATCGAGAAGATCGTCGCCATTGCCGTGCGTGACGTCCCGGGCGTCCTTGGCATGAAGGGCGGCTTCATCAACCGCGTCCAGGAGACCTTTGGCGCGGCGGACCCCACGAAGGGCGTCTCCGTCGAGGTCATGCCGGACAGCTCTGTCCGCGTGAACATCTCCGTGCTCATCGAATATGGTGCGTTCGCCCCGCAGGTCTTCGAGGACGTCAAGAAGGTCGTTGTCAAGCAGGTCGTCGGGATGACGGGCCTTGAGGTTGGCGGCGTCAACCTGCGCATCGAGGACGTTCTCACCCCCGAGGAGTACGAGAACATGCAGGGCGGTAGCCACGACGAGGAAGAGGCGGAGTAGGCCGTGGGTCTCAGAGCCTCTCTCGCGCAGGGCCTCGGCCGCGCCTGCGCCGGCGCACTACACATGGCGGGCCGTTCCGCCTCGCAGCTGCCTGGCCGCATCGTGCTCGCCATCGATCCTGCCTCAATCTCACACTCCGCCAAAAAGCTCACGCAGGGTGCCATCGTCGTGTGTGGAACCAACGGCAAGACGACCACGAACAACGTGCTCGCGAGTGCTGTCGAGGCAAGTGGCGCCCGCGTTCTGTGCAACCGCGTTGGCGCCAACATGGCTCCTGGCGTCGCGGCGGCCCTCCTTTCCGGCCGCTCTGCCGACTGGGCCATCATGGAGGCGGATGAGCTCTCCACGATCAACATCTTGCCCGAGCTCCACCCACGCTACCTCGTGCTCCTGAACCTCTTCCGCGATCAGCTCGACCGCGCCGGCGAGATCGAGCGCGTCCAGGACGTCATCGTCTCCGCGCTTTCTGTCTCGCCTGAGACCACGCTCGTGGCCTGTGGCGACGATCCCCTCGTTATGGGCGTCGCGCGTCGCGCGCGTGAGGCCGGCACCAAGGTGCTGGCGTTTGGCATCGGCGAGGACCTCCACCTGCCGGCGGACCGCGTGCCCGAGGCGCGCTTCTGCCAGGTTTGCGGCACGGAGCTCGCCTATGACTACCGCGCCTACGCCCAGCTGGGCGCCTTCCGTTGCCCCAAGGGAGACTTCTGCCGTCCCGAGCTTGACTGGCGTGCCACTGGCGTCAAAGTCGGTCGCGGGGGCGTCTCCTTCGACGTGAGCGGTGTGGGTCTTGATAAGCCCGTGCGCGTGAGCGCGAGCTTTGGTGGCGTATACATGGTCTATAACCTGCTCGCCGCCTTTGTGGGCGCGACTCTTGCCGGCACTACGCCCGAGCAGTTCCAGACCGCTCTTGACGCATATCATCCGGAGAACGGTCGCCTCCAACACTTCCGCATTGACGGGCGCGATGTGATTCTCAACCTGGCGAAGAACCCCACGGGTTTCAACCAGAACATATCGCTCATGTTGGCGGATGACCGCAAGAAGGCGGCCTTCTTCGTCATCAACGACAACCCCAACGATGGTAAGGACATCTCCTGGATCTGGGACGTCGACTTCGAGCGTCTCGCTGTGGGGAGTCCCCGCGAGTGTGGCGGCGTTGTCGAGCCCGATGACCTCACCGTTGTTGCTGGCGGCCACCGTGCGGATGACGTTCGCGTTCGCCTGAAGTACGCGGGGATCTTGGCGCCTATCGCGCTGACCGTGCGCGAGGCGCTCGATGCCGTGGCAGACCTGCCGCAGGATCGCCCACTGTATGTCCTGACGAACTACTCGGCCCTGTGGCCCGCGAAGGCGGAGCTCGAGCAGATGGGGGAGCGACTGTGAGCGAAAAATCCCTGCGTATCGCGCATCTCTATCCTGAGCTCCTGAACCTCTACGGCGACGGCGGCAATATCCTTGTGCTGCGCAAGCGCCTCGAGTGGCGTGGCATTCGCTGCGAGGTGGAGGAGGTCCACATCGATGACCGCCCGAGCTTCTCGGACGTGGATATCGCATTCATCGGCGGCGGCTCGGACCGTGAGCAGAGGATCGTCTGCGAGCATCTTTTGGCGGAGCGCGAAGAGCTCGTCTCCTTTGTCGAAGACGGCGGCGTCCTTGGTGCCGTCTGCGGCGGCTACCAGCTTCTTGGCCATTCCTACCTCATGGGTGACGAGGAAGTCGAGGGACTGTCGCTCGTCGACCTTTATACGGATCGCGGAGCGCCGCGCCTCATCGGCAACATTGCCATCGAGAGTCGCATCGTGGACCGTCCCATCGTCGGGTACGAGAATCACGGCGGTCGCACGCATCTGGGTGCCGGTGTTGAGCCTCTGGGCCGTGTGATTCATGGCCATGGCAACGACGGAAAGACTGGGTACGAGGGGTGCCTTTACAAGAACGTCGTGGGCACCTACATCCATGGCCCGCTGCTGCCCAAGAACCCCGGCGTGGCGGATTACCTCATCTCACGCGCGCTCGAGCGCAAGTACGGCGACGGCTCCCTCGAGCCGCTCGATGATACTGCGGAGCTCGCTGCGAACGAGACGATGTACCAGCGCCTCATCTCCGGCGAGGAGAAGGAATAACGCCGTTCGCGCGAGCCCTAGAAAACGCCGAAGCGCCGCATGTCGTGTTGGCATGCGGCGCTTCGTCTGTTGTTGGGCCTGTGTGCGCGACCTTGCGCGAGCTCGGGCTCGTTGCGCCTGCGTCGTCCAGCCTTGCACGAGCTCGGGCTCGTTGCGCCTGCGTCGTCTAGCTTGCCTTACTCCGCGAGGAAGTCGACCGCGTACTGGGCGGCGAGCATGGAGCCACGCACGAGGACGGACTCGTCGGGGTCATAGAAGCAGCTGTGCTGCGGCCAGACCTTGCCGTTGGGGTCTGCTGTGCCGCTGCCGAGAAACGCGAATGCGCCCGGAACCCTCTTTAGGTACTCGGAGAAGTCCTCTCCGGGCATGGAGCCCCGGTAGCGAACGAGCGCGTCTTCGCCAAGCACCTCGTTGGCCGCGCGCATGGCGCGCTCGCTCGCGGCTGTCTCATTCACGACGGTGGAGTGGGCGTTCTCATACGTGAGCTTCGCCGTGCAGCCAAACGCCGCGGCGACGTCGTTTGCCATGCGTTCCATGAGGTTGGGGATCAGCTCGTGGGCATCCTCGTGGAAGGTGCGTACGGTTCCCTCCATCCAAGAGCTGCCGGCCATGACATTGCGTGCCGTGCCGCCATGGAATTGCCCCACCGTCACCACGGCGGGTTCGAAGGGACTCATGTTGCGGCTCACGATCGCCTGCAGGCTCTCCACGATGGCGGCGCCGGCGAGCACCGCGTCGGCGCCCTGGTTGGGCATGGCACCGTGGGCGCTGCGGCCGGTGACATCGATGCGCCACCAGTCAGTCGCTGCCATGCGGGGACCGGCTTCCACGGAGACTTTGCCTGCGGGAACATCGCTCCAGATGTGCATGCCAAAGACTCCATCGACACCTTCGAGGACGCCTGCGGAAATCATGGTCTTGGAGCCGTTGCCGCCCTCCTCGGCCGGTTGGAAGACGAGGCGGACTTCGCCGTTGAGCTCGTCGGTCATGCCGGCGAGGAGACGGGCGGCGCCCAGGAGCATCGCGATGTGGCAGTCGTGGCCACAGGCGTGCATGAACCCGTCGTTTTCTGACGAGAAGGGCTCGCCGGTCCTTTCCGTCACGGGGAGGCCGTCGATATCGGCGCGGAGCATGATGCGTCGGCGCGCCGATCCGGCTATGCCATAGGCGCTCTGGGCGGTGCCGCGGATGGTCGCCACGACGCCGGTTGCCGTTGGGCGCTCGTAGGGGATGTTGAGGGCTTCGAGGTCTGCGCAGATCTGCTCGGTGGTGGCAACCTCGCGATAGGCGATCTCAGGATGGGCGTGGTACCAGCGACGACGGTCGATGACATAGTCGCTCGTCTCCGCCCGCCTCGCGATGATCATGCTTGCAGCGCGTGCCTCGCGTTCGATATCCACCCCTTGTGCCATGTGCATCTCCCCGTCTCTCAGGTCTAATCACCAATCGAGGGTAACACGCTCGCGCTTGCGGAGCTTCGCATGCGTCAAGATGGAACGCGATGATAACGGGGGAGCGCCTCTGCGGCAGCTCGTGCACGCGCGATGGGGCGCCTCTGTGGCAGCTCGGGCGTACACGATGAGGGAGCGCCTTTGCGGCAGCCCGTGCACGCGTGCTGGGGGTAAAGCTGCGCTGGCCGCCGAGGCGCAAATCCCACCAAAATACTAGGTTGTACCTGGGCATTTGCACGCCTATTCTCATGGACATGCAAACAGCGCCAAACCGAGGGAGTCACATATGAGCGAGCAGCCCACCAACAACAGCGCCGCCAAGACCGTCGGGACCGTGTGCGTGCAGGGTGGCTATCGCCCCGGCGACGCCGAACCGCGCCAGGTGCCGATCTGGCAGTCCACCACCTGGAAGTACGACACATCCGAGCACATGGGCAAGCTCTTCGACCTCGAGGAGTCCGGCTACTTCTACAGCCGCCTCCAGAACCCCACCTGCGATCTCGTCGCGGCGAAGATCGCCGAGCTCGAGGGTGGCACCGCGGCCATGCTGACGAGCTCCGGTATGGCGGCGAATTTCCTCGCCATCTTCAACCTGGCTGCCGCGGGCGATCACGTGGTGGCGAGCTCCGCCATCTACGGCGGCACCTACAACCTTCTCGCCCACACCATGGGTCGTATGGGCCTCACTTGCACCTTTGTGGCACCTGACTGCACGGATGAGGAGCTCGAGGCAGCGTTTCGCCCCAACACCAAGCTCGTCTTCGGCGAGACCATCGCCAACCCGGCGCTCGCCGTGCTCGACATCGAGCGCTTCGCTTCCGCGGCACACGCCCACGGCGTGCCCCTGATCGTCGACAATACCTTCCCGACGCCGGTGATGTGTCGTCCGTTCGAGTGGGGCGCGGATATCGTGACCCACTCCACCACCAAGTACATGGATGGTCACGCGGCATATCTCGGCGGTGTCATCGTCGACCATGGTCAGTTTGATTGGATGGCCCACGCCGACAAGTTCCCGGGCCTCACCACGCCGGACGAGAGCTATCACGGCGTCACGTACGCGGAGAAGTTTGGTATGGGCGGGGCCTTCATCACCAAGGCGACCGCGCAACTCATGCGCGACCTTGGTCCCATGCAGAACCCGCAGGCGGCCTTCTTCCTCAACAGCTCGCTCGAGAGTCTGCACGTACGCATGCCGCGCCACTGCGAGAACGGCATGGCCGTGGCCAAGTACCTCGCGAACCATTCCAAGGTGCGCTTCGTGAGCTACCCCGGTCTCGAGGGCGACAAGTACTATGACCTCGCTCAGAAGTACATGCCCAATGGCACGTGCGGTGTCGTGAGCTTTGGCTTTAACGGCGGCCGTGCGGCGGCGGAGACATTTATGAAGAGCCTCGAGATGTGCCAGATCGCCACGCACGTGGCTGACGCCCGCACCTGCTGCCTGCACCCGGCGAACGCCACGCATCGCCAGATGAATGACGAGGAGCTCCTCGCCTGCGGCATCTCCGCCGATATGGTGCGTCTCTCCTGCGGCCTCGAGGATACGGCTGACCTGATTGCCGACCTGGATCAGGCCCTCGCCAAGTGCTAGCGCGCTAGTGGCTCCCCCCCACCTCCCCCGTGCCCCCCCCCCCGCGCGTGCATATG
>UQWE01000033.1 GCA_900544655.1 uncultured Coriobacteriaceae bacterium | reverse complement strand
GTAGTAGCGCGTCTTCTGCTTGAGGCGCGTCGAATTGCCGGAGTGGCTCACGCGGAGAAACGGCGCGTCCTCGATGCCAGCCCAGCCCATGCGCGCGTGAATGCAGTCCGCAGAGAAGCTCGGGTTCGTCGCCAACGCCACGGAAAGGCCGAGATCACCGGCACGCTCGATGGCGTCGAGGCCGCCCGGCATCGGGCGTGCAGCGACCAGGCCGGCGCTACGGCGCGGCAGGATCTCGCGCTCGTAGTAGCCGATGGCGTCCGCGATGGCGGGGTCTCCCACAGGAACGCCGCTCACGCGCTCGAACTCGGCATTGAAGACCTCTTGGTTGGTGAGGCCATCGGAACGCGCGTCATTGCTCACGGCGAGGTAGCCGCGAGCGTACGCCATGCCAAACGAGAGCGTGGGCGCCCCGGAGATGCTCGAGAGGATGCGCGACGTGTCAGCTACGTAGGCGCTCATGAACGCCGTGAGGTTGATGTCGAGCAGCGTGTCGTCCATGTCAAAGAGGACGGCTTTTATCATGCTAGCTCCTTTTGTTTTGCGTGAGCCTTCATTCTACCCACTGAATCGCCGCAGTCCTCGAACTTCCATGTGCGCCGTAACCAGGTGCGTCCCGAGCAACCGCCCCACCAGCACGAAAAGGGACGTCCACCTTCCGACAGACGTCCCTACCGGCGCACTCTCAGAGTCTCTCCTAGAAGAAGCTCTTTCCATCAAGCGCCGCCTCGTCGAAGGGAATCCCTGCGGCCTTCATCATGGTCGGTGCCTCGTCGATCAGGCGCAGGCCCTGGTAGCGACCCGGCTTGACGCCAGGGCCAGCCATAATGAAGCACGGCTTCTCTCCCCTGAAGGGCATGTGACCGTGCGTGGCAAGGCTGTACTTGTAGTCATCGCCACCGGCGGGAGTCACGAGCGGGCCCTCCGCGTCGTCGCCAAAGGCGTAGTTCGGGGCAGCCTCGAAGATGTAGGAGAAGTCCCCGGCGGTGTGGAAGCGCTGCCTCGCCTCGTCGTTCGTGAGGGCGTCAGTCACGTAGTCCTCGTCAAACAGCGGCGCGAGGGCCTTCATTGCGGGCCCCAGGTACATCTCGTCTCTCACGAAGAGCTCGGCGGAGATGCCGCCGGACTGCACGTAGGCGTTCCAGGAGCTGACCTCCCCCCGCCTCGTCGACCTCGAGAAGGCCGGCCTTGGCGAGGAGCACGTTGGCGGAGAGCTTGTAATCCACCTCAAGGTGGCCGTGGTCGCCAAGGACGCAGATCACGGTGTCGTCGAGCACGTTCGTATCCTCGAGGGCGTCAAAGGTGCGCGTGAGCCACCCGTCGTGCAGGCGGAGCGCCTCCTGCACCTCAGGGGCGTGGTTGCCCGCGACGTGCCTCACGTGGTCGAGGTGAGCCTGGTGGTCGAGGATGACCTGGGGCGCTCGTTCGCGAATCAGGTCCTCGAGGCAACGTACCTCGAACTCGTCATACGAGGGGTGGGTCGCGTTGGCGACGTCATACTCGTCGAGGTAGCGGGACGCATACTCCCAGCCGGCGTCGTTGCAACCGTCACGGTAGACCGCCTCCACGGTGGGATACGCGCTCCACTTCCAGATCTCCGGGATGTCATAAGTGACGGGGGCGTTGGCGCTCACCGGCCACCCGACGGACGCCGTCGTCATCCCAGCCTCGGACGCCCAGTCAAAGACCGTCGGGACCCTGATCGCAGAGTAGTCCCAGTACCACTCCTCGTTCCTGCTGGCAGGATCGAGCTTCTGGTTGTGGGGAACGCCCGTGCGCTCGGGCCAGCAACCAGATCCGATGCTCGCATGGCAGACGTAGGTGAGCGTCGGATAGACGCTCTCGACGTGCTCGAAGACCGCCGCGTTCTCGAGGAGCCTCGAGAATCCGGGGAGATGGCGTGTGTCGGGCAGGTCGGTCGTGAAGAGGGCGTCCACACAAATGACAAGAAGTCTATGCATTGGCCATACCTCCCTAGGCGTTCTGGGCGAGGACGGAGGTCGCCTGCTCCGCCGCGGCCTTCAGCTTGTCCTCGGGGTCCTCGCCGGTGCTCATGACGCCCTCGAACGCGTCGATGTAGATCTTGGCGGCCTCGTCGAAGCCGGAGTTCATGCAGTCACCAACCGCGTACTCGAGCTGGTCGAAGGCGACCTGGTACTCGGGCGTCTCGGCGTAGGCGTCCTTGATACGGTCGTCGTCGGAGGCGGACTTGCGGGTCAAGAGGTAGCCGGTCTTGAGGTGGTTCTTCACGCTCGAGTCCTTGCTCGTCATGAAGTTGATGAGCTCGGCCGCGGCCTCGCGGCGCTCGCCCTCGAGGCTGCCGCACATCACGAGGTTGCAGCCGCCGGTCGGGACCTTGTTCTGCGCGTTCTTGGGGATGAAGCCAACGCTCACCTCATAGCCACCCTGTTCGGCCACGCTCATATAGTTGGTGAGGCCGGCGGTCGAGGAGGTCCACATGGCGATCTGCTGGTTGGCGGCGTTGGAGTCGAGTGTGTCAGAGGCGTTAGTGCCCGCGACGAACGAGTAGTTGTGGTTTGCGACGTTGTCCTGGAACCAGCGGACCATGTCGACCGCGGGGTCATCAGCAAAGGTCGCCTTCGTGCCGAGGATGCCGTCTCCCCAGAGAGAGCCACCGTTGCAGAAGGAGAAGGCCTCGAGCAGCCAGGTGTCAGCGCAGAAGCCAAAGCCCTTGACACCGACCTTGGCGAGAGCGTCGGAAGCCTTGACCATATCGTCCCAGGTGGCGGGAGCGGCCGAGGCGTCGAGGGCGGCCTTCTCGAAGAGCGTCTTGTTGTAGTAGAGAATCGGCGTCGACCTCAGGTACGGCACGCCGTAGAGCTTGCCGTCGACCTTGCAGTTCTCCATGAGGCCAGGCCAGAAGTCGTTGAGGTCGTCATCGGCGATGAACTCGTCGATCGGCTGGATCATGCCGCCGTCGGCGAAGACCTTGGTCGAGTTGATGACCATGACGCAGACGTCAGGCGCCTCGCCAGCGACGAAAGCGCTCTTGAGCTTGGAGTTGAGGTCATCGTAGGAGCCCTGAGACTCTGCGGTGACGTGGATGCCCCTCTCCTTGCCGATCGTATCGTTGAACTCTTGGATACGCTCCTCGTTGTTCTCCTTGATCTTGTCGGTCCAGCAGTACCAGTAGGTGAGCTCGATGGTGCCGTCAGAGGAGGTGCTGGCAGCAGGGCTGGCCACGCCGCCGTCGCCCGAGCAGGCGGAAAGACCAGCGAGCGCGGCGGCGCCCGTGGCGGTGGCTCCGAGCTTGACGAACTGACGACGAGAGAGGTCCTTCATGAGGTATGTCCTTTCGATTTCACGTGCGTAATGGCTTGGTTTTCGTTATCGGCACAGGACTCCCCCACCTCCGCGGAGGGGCGCAAGAGAGAAGCCTGTTGTTTTGGATCACGTGCGATGCGTCAGGCAGAGGCCCGGCCAGCGCTGGGCACGCGCGGCACTGACAGGCCAGGCATGGGCGGGCACGGGCGCGCGGACGACTCGCGCGGGCACGGGCGCCGCGTGCGATGCCCGTGACTTCGCTACTTGTCGCCCAGGTACGAGAACGCCTTCACGATGTGCTTGTTCGCGAAGAGGTAGACCACCATGATCGGGGCCGTCAGCACGACGTTCGCCGCCATCAGCAGGTGGAAGTTCACGCCAGACTCGGACGCCTTGAGTGCGGCGACGCCAACGGGCAGTGTGCGAGCGAGGTCCTTGGTGGTGAGGACGAGGGGCCAGAAGTAGTCGTTCCAGGTCCCGATGAAGGTCAGCAGCGCCAGGGTTACAAGAGTCGGCATTGCCATCGGCAGGAACAGCTTGAAGATGATCGTCAACTCGCTCGCATGGTCGAGCTTGGCGGCCTCGATGAGCTCCGGCGGCATCTTGTTGAACGTCTGGCGCAGCATGAAGATATTGAAGGCGCTCGTGGCGAACGGCAGCACCAGGGAGGCATAGGAGTTGATCATGTGCCAACGAGAGAACATGATGAAGATGGGCAGGAACACGAGCTGGACCGGCACCATCATCGTGACGAGCGTGATGCCAAACAGGACCTTCTTGCCACGGAAGCGATACTGCGAGAAGGCGTAGGCCGCGGGGATCACGGTGAGCGTCTGGCACACGAGCGTCGCCAGGGTGACGATGACCGAGTTCCTCAGGTAGACCCCAAATGGGCCGGACTCCAGCGCGTCGGCGTAGTTCTGCCACTGCGGATTTGCCGGCAGGATCGAAGGCGGGAACTGCATGGTTTCGCCAAGCGTCTTGAGCGAGCTCGAGACCATCCAGAAGAACGGGAAGAAGAAGACGAGCACGAGAAGGATGTCAATCGCGAACCTCCCCGCCGAGCGGACGGCACGGCGCGCTGGCATCCCGTGCTTGGTCATGGGTTGCATAGGATAGCTCCTAACGGTAGTGGACTCGCTTTTCGAGCACCTTGAAGTAGACGACTGCGAAGATGGCGACGAGGACCAGGAGCACCATGCCGATGGCTGCGGCATAGCCCACCTTGTAGAACTTGAACGCGTATTGGTAGAGGGAAAACACGATGGTGTTCGTGGCGTTCTGGGGCCCTCCCTGCGTCATGATCTGGATCGTCTCGAAGACTTTGAGCGAGGAGATGACCTCGACGATCACCAGGAAGAAGAGGGTCGGCGACACGATGGGCAGGGTAATCTTCCAAAAAGTGGCCCAGGGCTTCGCGTGGTCGAGCTCCGCCGCCTCGTAGAGGTTCTCCGGGACGGATTGCAACGCCGAGGTGAGGATCAGCGCGTCATACCCGACGGACTTCCAGACGGAGATAGCGATGAGCGAGGCGAGCGCCACGCGAGAGTCTCCGAGCCAGTCGACGGGAGACACCCCGAAGACGGACAGAATCTGGTTCAGCAGGCCATAATCCCTGTTCATGATCCAGAGCCACAGGAGGGAGATTGAGGCGAGCGAGATCACGTAGGGCGAGAAGATGACCGCCTGGAGGAATCGGTTCCTGCGGCTCACGCGCTTGAGGTGAAGGGCACAGAGCATACCGAGGACAACCGAGAGTCCAACCGTAAAGACCATGTAAATCAGCGTGCTGACGAGCGTCTGGCGGAACTGCACGTCCTGGAACAGTGTGATGTAGTTCTGAAGGCCAACGAAGACCTTCTCCGGATTGACGAGGTTCCACTCATAGAGCGAGAGGCCACCCATTTCGAATATCGGGTAGATCCAGAAGACCGCAAGGATCACGATTGAAGGGGCGATGGCGGCGTAGGGGCGAAGCGCGCGGAGCACTCTCTTCGCGTTCAGGCGCTCGCTCCTCTTGCTCTCGCTCGAGCCACCACTCGCCTTCCCAACGCTCGGACGCCCCGTCGTCTTCCCCGGGGTAGCGGTAACGCTTGCCTCCATCAGGCCTCGACCCGCCTCTCCTGGTCATCGAAGTAGTGGATGGAGTCCTTCTCAACGAACAGCTGAACGACCTGCCCCACCTCGACGAGAGGCTGGTTGAATGTCTTGAAGGAGAGGATTCCGAAGGGAGCCTCGGCCTGGTAGATGATCTCCGAACCCATAACCTCGTGAATGTTTACCTTCGCTTCGAAGGCGAAGCTGTCAGAGGGAGCGCCGCCATCGCCGGCGATGATCGCACGCGACGGACGGAAGCCGAAGAGCGCCGCGGCGGCAGGGGGCTCGGGAAGGGCCAGGCCCGCGCAGGGGAACACGTTCATGGAAGGGGTACCGATGAACTGCGCGGCGAAGCGGTTCTTGGGGTGACCATAGACCTCTTCGGGGACGTCTGCCTGCTGGATAACGCCGTCGCGCATGAGGACGATCTTGGTAGCCATGCTCATGGCCTCGGTCTGGTCATGCGTGACATAGACGAAGGTCGTCCCGAGGCGCTGGTGGAGGGCGATGAGCTCGGTGCGCATCTGCGTGCGCAGCTTCGCGTCGAGGTTGGAGAGGGGCTCGTCCATGAGGAAGACCTTGGGCTTCTTCACCATGGCCCTCGCCAGGGCGACGCGCTGGCGCTGGCCACCGGAGAGCTGTGAGGGCTTACGGTCGAGGTAACCCTCCAGGCCGACGATGCGAGATATCTCGTCGCTTCGACGTCGGCGCTCGTCCTCGGGCACCTTCATGTTGATGAGGCCAAACTCGATGTTGCCCCTCACCGTCATCGTGGGATAGAGGGCGTAGTTCTGGAAGACCATCGCGATGTCGCGATCCGAGGGCCCCACCTCGTTTACTCTCTCCCCGTCAATGAACAAATCACCCGAGGTCACATCCTCGAGTCCCGCAATCATGCGCAAGGTCGTCGACTTTCCGCAGCCGGAGGGGCCAACCAGCACGGTGAAGCTTCCATCGGGAATCGTGAGCGAAAGATCGGGGATTACCGGAGGCTTCCCGTCATACGACTTCGATACGTGACGCAATTCGATACTCGACACGCGGGCCTTTCCTTTCTCTTTCATTCATCTGGGCACAAGAGAGATTGTCCCGGCCTGCCGTCATGGCGAGACTTCGGTTCTGTCAGGTATCGGACAGCGTATGAAGCCGTTCGCGCATCTTTTCGTCAGGAATGAAAAGCTCCGGTAAAGGCTGGAATGGGGCGACCGAGAAGGTAGGAACGGATGCACGAGAAGGTGGGAACGGATGCACGAGAAAATAGGGATGGAGAGCCCGGTAAAGACAAGAATGAAAGGCCCCGGTAAAGGTAAGAATGGGGGGGTGCCCGACGAATACGACACGGCACAAAGAGCGCACGCGACAAACGCCACTGCCGCAGCACTTGAAACGTCCTCTAACGGTGCGCGAGCGCGTTCAGAAGGCTCTCTAGAGCCAAAAACAAAGGCACCGTGCAACAAAAATGAGATTCTGCGGCTGAAAAATGGTATTATCCCTCATCCGAATAACGAGCAACTGGGGTTTTATTTGCTAGCTCTTTGCTCTCATATTGTTTTTAGAGCCTCAAAGCCCCAATTCGAGCCGCAGAACCTCAAATTCGTTGCACGCGAAACGGCGCGGAGGGACAAAAGGGGCTTCCATGACAGGCCCAGAGCCTCCCAGCGCAGCCAGACGTGGCAAGTAGGCACAAGGTCGCGATGGCGCAAGATCAAAGAGCGAGGTAAGGAGGCGCAAGACCGCGACGACGCAAGGCACAGCGACACACTAGACGCGTCAGCGCAGGAGAGCATGGCATGACGACACGGCGGCGCAAAAAGTGACGGCACGTGAATGTAAAAGACCTCCCCGGCGCAGATGTCCGGAGAGGTCAGGAATTCGCGGAGCCAGTTCGAACACGGCACGAGCTAAACACGACGTATGGGCGCAACGTGGCGATGAGCTGTAAGTCTCTACTTCTTGTACTGGCTCTCGTGCTTGCGGAAGAAATCGAAGCGCGGGGGGAGCTCGAGGATAGCGTGCTCGAAAGCATCCTCGCCAAGCTCGGCGGCGAGCTCGCACGGCGTGGCGAGAGCGTGTTCCCAGCTGAAGAAGTCCTTCTCCGAGAAGCCCATGTACTCGGCGACGAGCTCGCAACCGGCAGGCACGGCGGGGTGCATGAGCAGGGCCGTCGTGCGAAGGGCGGCGAAAGCGTCCGCGAGGGCGGCCACGTAAGCGTCAGTATCATCGCCGGCGGCCTTGCTCGCCGCGTCCCAACGCTTGTTGGCCGCGCGAGCGAACCCCTCAACCGAGGCAAGCGCGCCATGGAAGTCCATCCCGTGAACCGTGCGCTCGAACGCGAGCGTCGCCTCGCGGCACCCCTCGATGACCTCGGCGCTCGCCTCGACTGCCGGCAGCTTGCAGCCGCACGCCTTCGCGGCACCGTAGAAGCAGCTGCGGGCAAGGCGGTTGAAGATGTTCGTGAGGAACGCGCTCTCCTTGAGGGCGGGGTCGACAACGCGGGGATCGTCGCACACGAGGACCTCCTCGCCAGTCTTCTTGTCCTTGTAGGAGACACTCGTGTCATAGACCTTGGGCGAGAAGCTCACGGCCTTGGCGTCGAGCGCGAGCGACAGCCAGTGGGCACGCAGCTGCTCGGCAGTGTAGTGGTCGAGAAGCTCCGCGGCCATCGGCGGCTTGATGGCGCCCGAGCTCGAGGCCTTCTTGTTCATGAATAGGATGTGGTAGTTGGCCACGGGCGTGGTCTGCTTGAGGCCCCAGCCCATCGCCTCCCACATCGCGGGCTGCGCCACGCAGTAGAAGTAGATGTTGTCCTGGCCGATGAACTGGAAGACGCGAGAGTCATCCGCGCACCACCAGTCATGCCAGTCACGGCTCGAGTAACGGCCGTCCGCGCTCTCGGCAAGCGCGGTCTGGACGAAGCTGATCGGCGCCCACAGGCTCTCGGGCCAGCACCAAACGGTGAGACCGCTCACGCCGTCGATCTGCGGAGCGGCAACGCCCCAGTCGATGTTGCCGGTGATGCGGAACGGCAGCAGGCACTTGCCCGTGCGGAAGCGCACGTGCGCGCCCTCGAGCACCTCGCGCGCCTTGTCGCGGGCCTCCCAATCGGCAAACTCGACGGAGAAGCTGGCCTGGTTGCCCTGCGACTCGTGCACGGTGTGGGCCGGAAGGTCGCCCGCGACGGCGGCAAAGTCCTCACGGAGCTCGTTCTTGATGTAGATGACGGGGGCGACGAGGCTCTCGCGCACGGTCTTGGTCACGATATCGCGGACCTGCGGGTCAGCGTCCCACTCGTCCATGAGGGTCTCGAGGGCGGCGGAGAACGCGGGCAGGTCGAAGTACCAGTTGTCACACGGACGAAGCTCGGGCTTGGTACCCGTGAGCTGCGAGACCGGGTTGATGAGCTCCTCCGGGTCGAACTGGTGCCCCAGGTCGCACTCGTCCGCATAGGCCTTCTCGGACTTGCAGCCACGAACCGGACAACGGCCGATGACCTGACGCCCGTTCAGGAAGGTCTGCGCCTCGGTGTCATAGAACTGCAGCGTGGAGCGCTTCTTGAGGGCACCCACCTCGTACAGGCGGCGAATCCACGCGTCAGAGAGCGTGGCGTGGAAGGGCTTGGCTGGCTCGAGGCCGCTGCCGGCAAAGATGTCAAGCGAGATGCCGTAGGCGTCAAGGGCGGCCTTCTGGTTGTCGTGGTGGCCACGGACGTAGTCAGTGATGGTGCCGGAGAACTCGCCGGCCTCCGAGAGCTTGCGATAGCCCTCCATGATCGGCGAGCCATAGCAGTCCGTGCCGGAGACGAACAGCACGTTCTCGGCACCGATGCGGTCACGCAGGAAGCGGGCGAAGAAATCCGCCGGCACGAAGACGCCACCGATGTGGCCAAAGTGCAGGTCCTTGTTGCCATACGGCATGCCGGCCGTGACGACGGCGCGCGCCGGGAATTTGGGGCGATTCGTGTTCTCGGAAGCCATGGGTGCCCTTCTCGATAGTCAGTCAACCTGCTGATTATCGCACTTTTGCACGTCCGGGAATGGCGGGAGACGCACCCTCAACTAGTCAGGAATCCTCACGAGCGAGGACTCCGGGAAGGTAACGGTCACGGTGGTGCCGACGCCCTCCTTCGACTCGAGCGCGAGCTTGGCACCGTGATAGGCGGCGGCATGCTTAACGATGGCGAGACCCAGGCCCGTGCCGCCGCGCTCGCGCGAGCGACTCGAGTCAACGCGATAGAAGCGCTCGAAGACTTTGGCCTGCGCCGCCTCGGGGATACCCAGGCCGGTATCGGCCACGACGAGGCGTGGGCAGCCGTCGACGACATCGATGCAGGCATCGACCGTACCGCCGGGACGGTTGTAGCGGATCGCGTTGTCACACAGGTTGTAGGCGAGTTCGTCGAGAAGCGACGGGATGCCACGCACGATGACGGGGTCTCCGCCACAAGTGAGCTTCACGCCGGCGGCATCGGCCACGGGCGCGAGACGGTGGCCGACCTCGCGGAGCGCATGGGCGATATCGACGGGTTCGGCCTTGCCAAGCAGCGAGGTGTCACCGGCGCGCTCGGACTCATCGAGCTTGGAGAGGGTGAGGATGTCGTTCACGAGGTCCGTCATGTGGTGCGCCTCGTCCACGATGCGACCGGCGAACTCCGGCACGTCCTCGGGTCTCGCGATGCCGTCGCGAATGAGCTCCGCGGCGCCAGAGATGGTGGAGAGCGGCGTCTTGAGCTCGTGCGTCACGTTCGAGGTGAACTCGCGACGCATGAGGTCTGCGCCGCGGAGCTCCCCCATCTGCTCGCCAATACGATCGACCAGGGGCTCGAGCTCCACGTAGGAGTCCTCCGGGTCAGGGTCCGAAGGGTCGATGTCGAGGATGGGCTCCACAAGCCGGTCGACGATCAGGCGCGACACGGCCCAGCATACGAGGACCACCGCAGTGACTACGGCAACGGAGAGAAGCACATCGTGTCCAAGAGCCGCCTTGATGCCATCGCGGTCGACGGCAAGGCGCAGTACGTTGCCGTTATCGAGGCGAACGGCACGATAGATTTCGACCCTGCCAGACGTGGCCGAGTCACGTTCCGCAGAGCCCTTGCCCGTCTCGAGCGCAGCGGCGATCTCGGGGCGGTCAGCGTGGTTGGGCATGTCACCGACGCTGTTTTGGTTGTCATAAAGCACGGCGCCGTCAGGGCCGACGACGGTCACGCGCGCCTCCCCGAGGTCAAGGTTGATGAGGCGGATGATGTCAGACTCCGTACCGCGCATACTCGTCTTGACGAGGGCACACTCGGTCTCGAGCATATGGCCGGCGTCGCGTACGCCGCTCTTCTGGTAGACGAGCGAGGCGAAGACGAGAACCGCGACGGCAGCAATGGCGGACACGGCGGCAAGCGAGACGAAGATGCGGCGCGCGAGGGACTTGCGCCTGCGGGCCAGACGTGCACGGGACCTCCGCGGCGAGGAGCC
>UQWE01000032.1 GCA_900544655.1 uncultured Coriobacteriaceae bacterium | reverse complement strand
CTGCGGAGTAGTCCGTGGGAGAGCAGGACGTCGCTGACCAACGAGGGGCATTTGCGTGCCGAGGGCCCCGTCACCCGCGTGGTGGCGGGGCCCTCTTGCGTATGGCTGGGCGAGGCCATACCAACGGTGGCTTAGGACAGTATGAGTGGTCATGCGGCTTCAAATGCGGTTGCGACCGTGCTTTTATTTCTCTTGCTGCGCTTTCGGTTTCTCGATTTGCGCTTGCGTTTTGGCATGATCTCTCGAGATTTGACGCTTCGAGGGACTTTAAACGGCCCGCCAGCATGCTTGATGGCTCCGGATGCCGAAATTAATGAACAGCTAACGAAATGTTGGTCGCTAAGCTTTGGTATGAATTGATACTAATTCTGCTAGTTTAGGTTGAACGCTCTTGGGGTCCTCGACGGCAGAGGCCGTGCGTCGGGGTGCGTGTTCGCGGGTTTGGAGGACGCATGGCAGGCACGAGGATCACCGTAAAGGACATCGCGCAAATGGCCGGCGTTTCGGTTGCGACGGTGTCTCGTGTAATCAACCAAAATGGTAGGTTCTCTGCTGAGACCGAGCGTCGCGTGCGCAAGATTATCGAAGAGTATGATTACCAGCCTAATCAGCTAGCCAAGGGCCTTCGTCAGAGGCATAACTCTGCTGTTGGCATCATCGTTCCTAACATCGCCAACGAGTTCTTCTCGTCAATGATTCTTGCGATGCAAACGAAGCTGTTCGAGAGTGGCTATGCCAGCATGATTTACAACACGAACGCTTCCCTTGATCTTGAGCGGCAGTGTCAGGCGCTACTCGCGGCTCAAGGTGTTTCAGGCGTTATTGCCGTAAACAGTCTGGATGATGTGCGCGCGGCTCTCAAGAGATCCGTGCCTACGGTCTACGTAGATCGCTTCGTGAGCGAGGAGGCGGATGCCGGCAAGGTCGCTTGCATTTCGTCCGATAACGAGCGAAGCGGACGACTCGCAGCGCGCGAGCTGCTGAGCGGCGGATGCGTCAGTCCAGCTTTGATTCAGGCGCGCGAGGACTCTCCCATCACCAAGATTCGTACGCAGGGCTTTGTTGATGAGCTGCGAGCGGCTGGTGTGAAGCTGAAGCCCGAGCTAGTGCGATCGTCCGCCGTGACTTCGTTTGAGCGAGGCTACGAGCTTACGTGTGACCTCATTAAATCCGGGCACAAATTCGATGGCGTGTTCTGCCAGGCGGACTGGCTGGCGATGGGTGCCCTTGAGGCGCTGCATGGGCGGGGCGCGAGCGTTCCCGATGATGTCTGTGTAGTTGGGCATGACGATATCTCGATCGCTCGCTTTGGGCGACCTCCTCTGACGACGATTCGCCAGGAGCCGCATATTCTTGGGGAGAAGGCGGCGGATGCTCTTCTCGGGCTGATGAATGACGAGACGCCGGACCAGCCGGTTACGTATGTTCCGGTCGAGATCGTTCGGAGGGAATCGACTCAGCGGGCATAGGTGCGCACTGGCGCGGCTTTGGCATCAATCGCGTGTAAACATAGGTGTGGGTTGCCGCGACTATGGCATCGGGTGCGCGTAAGCGCGGGCTAACGTTGCCGTAGTGCTTGGCGCGTGTGGGTGTGGACTGGCGCGGCTTTGGTGCCGAGCGCATGAACATGAGTGGGTTGGATTGTGGCACCAGGTGCTCATAAGTGTGGCGAAGGCATGAGTGAAACCGTATGAGCGCAAACGTTTACCCAAACGGTTACCCACAAATAATGAACCGCTAGCCGAGCGATCTCGGTGGGGGACACAGGTGTGTTGGCCTGAATTGAGTAAACGATTACGCTATAAGCAGTCAGAAAGTCCTCGAGCTTGGCTGCCAAGAGTAAACGTTTACTTAATGATTTGCTGTAAACGAGCGAAGCGATGCCGATGAGCCTTCGACGGAACGTGCGCGAGAAAGAGAGAAGAATGAACAGGCCCCTTATGGCTCCGTCCCTTATGTGCATGGACCCGATGAACGTCGCTCGCGATATCAGCGTCATGGACGAGCACTTTGACCTCTATCACGTTGACGTTATGGACTCTCACTTCTGTCCCAACATGGCATTGACGCCGCAGTTTGCCAACACGCTGCGCAAGCACAGTTCGCTTCCCATGGATGTTCACCTCATGGTCGAGAACCCTGTGATGTTCACGGAGATGTTTGAGCTTGGTCCCGATGATTGCCTGTCATATCAGGCGGAGACCGTCGAACGCAATGCCTTCCGCCTGTATGAACGCACTCGTCAGCTTGGCGTGAAGTTTGGAATCGTGCTCAGCCCGATGACCCCGCTTTCTGCGATCGAGACGATTTGCGAACGCATCGATATCCTTACGATCATGACCATCGACACGGGCTTTGCGGGGCAGAAGGTCATTCCGGAGACGCTCGCCAAGATCGAGGCGGCCCGCAAGCTTCGCGAGAATCGAGGCTGCCACTTTAAGATTCAAGTTGACGGCGGAGTTAAGCAGGCCACTTTCAAGACGTTCCAGCAGGCCGGCGCCGACATCCTCATCGTGGGCAACTCAGGCCTGTTCTCGCTTGACTCGAGCCTTCCGCTTGCTATTGAGAAGTACAAGTTAGCGTTCAAGGCAGAGACGGGCATTGACCTCGATGGTCCGGACGAGCCAGAGCCTCTTCGCTTCTGCGCATGATCTCCTCGGAATAGATGAGCGGCCCGACATCAGCTATCGTTCTAGCGCCGGTCCGCATTCGTTTTGCCGTCTGGAGCGGGCGAGCGAGTCTACGGGGATATGGGATTCCGTGATATGGGATTCCAGTTGCTTGTCTCGCCACGGGGCCGTGGCATGGTTAAGTGTCCGCATGGGAGAGGATAATGGCCAAAAGGAGGCCATATGATCTACTTCACCTCGGATACGCACTTCGGCCATGAAAACGTTATTAGGTTTGCCGGCCGTCCGTATGAGACGGTTGCGCAGATGAACCATGCGCTCGTGGCAAACATTAACGCACGAGTTCAACCTAGGGATGAGTTGTATATCCTGGGGGATTTTTCGTTTCGGATTACGGCTGAGGACGCTAGGGCAATTCGCGAGCAGATTAGGTGCGAGCACGTCCATCTTATCCCGGGCAATCATGACAAGGATTGGGCCTCAAAGGGGCTGGCGGGCGCGTTTGACGTGATGGCGCCAATCTCGCGCCTCAAGGCGAATGGCCATAAATACATCCTTTCGCACTATCCGTTGGTGGATTGGGAGGCTATGGAGTGCGGCTCGATGATGCTGCACGGACACATTCACAGCCGGGGCTCAGACTACAACGAGTTAAATCGCATGCAGGGCATCTATCGCTATGACGTGGGCATGGACGCGAACGGGCTTAGACCGGTTTCGATTGAGGAGATCGAAGAATGGTTTGCCGGCGTCGAGAACGCGGGCATAGCTCGTTGGCAAAGTTGGGTTGCGCCCAATCCGGGGCCTGCGCGAGACATCGCGCGGTCTCTGCTCGTCGATGAGCTGGAGAGGGAGCCGGATAGGCATCCGGCGAACGGGAAAGGAGCGGCATGGCCGTCTTTGTAACGGGCGATATCCACGGTGGATGCGACATGCAGAAGCTCTATGACTGGGATTCGGCGGTGGATGAGTCCCTCGATGCGGACGATTACCTCATTGTCGCCGGGGACTTCGGATATCCGTGGGATTACTCTCGTGGCGAGTGCGATGAAATCGCCTGGCTCGAGGCGCGCTCCTACAACGTGCTGTTTGTTGACGGCAACCACGAGCAGTTTGCCCATTGGGAGACTCGTCCGCTTGAGATGTGGCGCGGTGGCCTTACGCAGCGTCTCTCGGAGGACTCGCCGATTCGCAGGCTTTGTCGTGGCGAGCTGTTTGAACTCGGCGGCTCGCGCGTCTTCGTGTTGGGCGGGGCCGCAAGTACGGATATGGACTGGCGCACGCCTGGTATTGACTGGTGGCCTCAGGAGCTTCCCTCTGAGGAGGAGCTAGCGCATGCGGATGAGGTGCTTGCGGGTTGTGCCTGGAAGGTCGACTACGTAATCACGCACACATGTTCGAATCGGATGCTGTCACATGCGCTCTACCCGGATAAGACCTGGCAGACTCCGGAACGTGATCGCTTCACGGGGTATCTCGATACCCTTGAAGACCGGTTGTCGTTTAGGCGTTGGTATTTCGGCCACTTTCATCGAGATCGCGACTTGGACGATGCGCATACTGTGCTCTATAACGAGGTGGTGCGCTTGGGTGACGGCGTGTTCGGGTAGAACTCCGCGTATATGCGTCGAAGGGAGCTTTTATGTGCACGAGCGTTAGGTTTACCAGCAAGAACGGTTCCATGTATCTCGGCCGCAATCTCGATTGGAGCTGCGGCTATGGCGAGCGCGTGCGCGTGATGCCCAAGGGGTTTCCTGTGCGTTATCGCTTCCTTGACGATGCGCCTTCTGCGCACGCGGTAATTGGTATGTGCGTTGACTTCCAGAACCTGCCGATGTTCTTTGATTGCGGCAACGATGCCGGCCTTGCTGTTGCCGGTCTTAACTTCCCCGGCTTTGCGGAATACGCCGAGGGTCCTGCGGAGACGGGGACGAACGTCTGCGCCTACGAGCTCCCGATGTGGATTGCCGCGAACTTCTCGAGCGTGAATGAGGTCGTCGCCGCGCTTGAGGGCACCACGGTCGTCGGTGTGCCTGCGGGCGAGGGGCTCGGCGTCTCTTACCTGCACTGGATCGTGGGAGACGCGACTCGTAGTCTCGTCATCGAATGCCGTGAGGATGGCATGCACGTGCTCGATGATCCCGTTGACGTTCTTGCGAATCAGCCCTCGATTGAGTGGCACCTCGAGAACCTCCGCAGCTATATCACCGCGACGAGCGATGCTCCCGCTCCCGCGAAGTGGCGTCGTGCCGAGCTTGCCCCCTATGGTGCCGGTGCCGGCATGCGTGGAATCCCTGGCGACTCGTATTCTCCCTCGCGCTTCGTGAAGGCCGCTTTCCTCAATGCCAACTATCCCGATAAAGAGAGCGAACACGATAACGTCATCCGTATGTTTCGTACGCTCGAGGGTGTGGCCATGGTCGAGGGTTCGACGCGCATGACGAACGGTGACCTGGAGAAGACCCTCTATACCAGCTGCTTCTCTGCCGAGACGGGCTGCTATTACTACAACACGTACGAGGACCTCGCGATTCGTTGCGTGAGCCTCGCGGATGCCGAGGGGGCACCCGTGGACAAGCTCATGTGTCCGGATCCTGTCAGGATTGATGGCTAAGCGCGTCGGTGGAATGAGCGCCCCTCGAGGCGAAGGCGGACGGTGACGATATCTACTATCTTGAGGAGACAGGTGAGCTCGTCGTCGTTTCGACGAAGGGGTATATTCGCACCTACTTCATTTCTGACCTCGACTATTTTGGACGACAGTGAGCGTGGACACCGTGATGAATGAGATGGCGGGCGCCGCGGCGCCGGGCGAGGCGGGCTTGACGCTTCCCGAGGGGGTTGAGCTTCGCCGCGTCGGCGGGCGGCTCACGCTTATGGCGGACGGGATGGAGCTCGCGGAGGACTTTCGCGAGATGCTTCCGCGCCTGCGCCCCGACCGCCTTGGTCGCGAACTTCTCGTAAAGGCCGTGCGCGTGCGCGGCGTTGAGGAGATTCGCGTCTTTGATGCGACGGCGGGCCTGGGCGAGGATTCGATGCTGCTCGCTGCTGCCGGCTTTTCCGTGACGATGTGCGAGGGTGACCCCATCATCGCCGCGCTCCTTGCCGATGGGCTTAGGCGCGCGGCGGATGATCTCGAGTTGTCGGGCATCGTGGGGCGCATGAGCCTCGTTGAGGGCGATTCTGTCGAGATCCTCCCATCGCTTGTGGAGGCGCCCGACGTGGTCTATCTCGACCCGATGTTTCCGGCGCGCACGAAGAGTGCCGCGGTGAAGAAGAAGTTCCAGCTCTTGCATCGGCTTGAGTCTCCCTGTGCGGACGAGGCTTCCCTCATGGGCGCGGCGTTGGCCGCGCGCCCGCGAAAGATCGTCGTCAAGCGGCCGATTAAGGCGCCGGTGCTGGCTGGGGTTCGTCCGAGCCACAGCATCTCCGGCAAGGCGGTTAGGTATGACGTCATCGTGCCGGTATAGCGCGCGTCCGTGAAACCCGCAAGGGAGGGGGCAACCCCTTTGTCACCTTTGCTGTCGTGCCGGCATAGCGCGAAAACCTGAAAAGGGGACTGTCCCTTTTCAGGTTTGCTGGCCTTCCGTTCGCGTGGGGCGCGCGGCCTCCTGTCGAGTGGGCGGCGCGCGCCCTTTACATAACATGTAGGCTTGTCTTCACGGAAGCGGGAGAAGGGGAGCTAATGGCTAAATCCGACGTAACGGTATTCCTGAATGCGACGGTTCTCGATGGCACCGAGCATATGGAGCCGCAGCGTGGTATGGCGGTAACGGTCGAGGGTGGCAAAATCGCCCGCATCGAGCCGTCCGCCGTGGCTCGTGTTGCCGAGGGTGCGAAAACGATTAATCTCGATGGTGCGTTTTTGTTGCCTGGTCTCATCAACATGCATGTGCATTTTTGCGGCTCTGGTAAGCCCGTGAGCTCGGGAGATGCCGGCAGTCTGATGTCGAAGCTGGACAATCCGGTGGGGCGCGCGATCTTGCGCCGCATCATCAAGGGCTCTGCGCAGCAGCAGCTTGCCAGCGGCGTCACCACGGTGCGTGGCGCCGGAGACCCGCTCTTTGCAGACATCGCCGTTCGCGACGCTATCGAGGCTGGTCGCTACGTTGGCCCTCGCATCGTCGCTCCCGGTACGGGCGTTACTGTTCCGGGCGGCCACGGCGCTGGCCTCTTCGCCATGGTGGCGGATACTCCCGAGCAGGCTGCCCGGCAGGTGCATGACATCGCCGCGCATGGCGCCGACGTAATCAAGCTCTTCGTGACGGGTGGCGTATTTGACGCCACCGAACCGGGTGAGCCCGGCGTGCTGCGCATGTCTCCCGAGATCGCGGTGGCGAGTTGCAAGGCGGCTCACGAGCTGGGCCTTCCCGTCATGGCACACGTCGAGAGCAGCGAGGGCGTACGTGTGGCTCTTGCCGCCGGCGTTGACACCATCGAGCATGGCGCCGAGATGGATGATGAAATTCGCGAGCTCTATAAGGGGGCTGCCGGGACGCAGCTGGCGGGTCGCCCGGCGTCTGTCACTTGCACGATCTCGCCGGCACTGCCCTTTGTTCTGCTTGCACCTGAGAAGACGCACTCGACGGAAGTGCAGAAGGTCAACGGCGACATCGTTTGTAACGGCATCATCAACAGCGCTCGCGAGGCGCTGGAGGCCGGCATTCCCGTTGGCCTTGGCACGGATTCGAGCTGCCCATACGTCACGCAGTACGATATGTGGCGCGAGGTTGCCTACTTCGCCAAGTATGCCGGCGTCTCCAATGCCTTCGCGCTTCACACGGCAACGCAGGTCAATGCCGGGCTTTTGGGTCTTGGCGACGTGACGGGCACCGTCGAGGTGGGCAAGGACGCTGATCTTCTCGTCGTTGCAGGTGACCCGCTCGTCGACCTTTCGGCTCTGCGCGCCCCGTTGCACGTGATGGCTCGCGGCAGGCTTGCGGATAAGCTCAAGGTCAAGCACATCGCCGAGCTTGATCGGGAACTTGACTGGATTCTCGACCAGCCTGTTGATCGCTAGGTTCTCATCGATTGCCCGCAGCGTAGCCGCGGGTTGATGGGGTGGCCCGTCGAGTGCGGGCCGCTTTTTTGTATCGGATGCGAGCTTCTACCTTGCGCCGCGAGCGAGCGGCTCTTTGCATGGCGTTCCGCAGCTCATTTTGCTCTGCGCGGTCAACTTTTTCCGCGAGTGCTTGAGAGTTTTCAACACGAGACGCGAGGCTTGTACCTGCGGTGTTGGCGTTTGTTTGACGCATTTTGGCATGTTTTTGCGTTTTCCGGTTTGGAACGTGTTTGATGCGGGTTTGAGTGCATGGGACTTTCTTGGCACGGAGGCCTTCGAGCCCTCCTCTTCCCCGTACTCTCGGGATGAGCGGGGGGCGTGCGTTCATGGTGGCGCGCACGCCCTCCGCTTCATTCGAAGGGAGGAATATGAACACGTATGATCTGGTCCAGGAGGACGTCGCAGATGTGTTTGAGCGTTGGGCGGATAGGGACGCCCCGTATTTCGAGACCTCACGACTCTTGTTCGAGTACCTCGTGATGCCCGCGGCGGAGTATCTGGAGAGCCCGCCGGAGCCGCTTCTCGAGCAGACGAGTCTCGCCTATACGGAGTGGCTGCTGTTCGAGTATCCCATTGACGGCCAACATACGCCTATAGAGCTCTACGCAAGGATGCCGACAGGCATGGTGCCGGAAAGTCGATCGGGACGCATCGAGCAAGTGGCGCGAACGCAGCGCTTCTCCCAGTTTGCTTTGGGTGAGAAGAACCCGAGGGAGGGAACGGTTCGCGTGCGAGATGTGAATACGGGAGATGAGCTCGAGCTGTGCTGCCCGGATGCGGTAACGCGTCATAGATGGAAGAGGGGGCTTCTGGGGACTCGGATTGCGCTGGTGAACGGCTCATGGATCTCAGTTGGGGGTGTGAAGTTCTATGACCGCGCGCCGGATGCGGACCCGAGCCTCAGGGAGAGGCCGACGGACATCGACTGCGTCACGGGTAGCTTTTACCTCGATCTTCTGCGAGAGACCATTGGGATTGACGGGGCGTATTTCGACAGCTTGAACCTGGTGCGCCTGGGATAGACGTGCTGTTCGCGAAGAATTGGGCCTCCCGAGGACGTGCTGTTTGCGAAGAATTGGACCTCCCGCGGGGCCGCGCCTGAGGCGGCTGCCTGCTTCGCCGCGTCCAAGGGCGCTGGAGCGATCGCACCTAGTGCGCGTGGGATGAAGGGAGATGCTGCCGCTGCCGCACGGGCGGGTAATCCCGTATCATCGTGAGGATGAAAAGGCCGCGCTTGCCCGCGGGGACGGGCCACGCGCTTCGATGAAAGGGAACCACATGATTAAGGACATCGTGAAGGACGAGGAGTTCCTCTCCAAGCCGGCGGAGCCCGCCACTCCCGAGGACGCGAGTGTTGCCCAGGACCTGCTTGATACCATGGCTGCCAATGAGGATTGCGCTGGTCTCGCCGCCAACCAGATTGGCTCGACCAAGGCAATCATCGCCTTCCTTGGTGCCCATGGTCCGCAGGTTATGTATAACCCCAAGATTGTTGCCACGATGGTGCCGTACAAGGTCAGCGAGGGCTGTCTCTCGCTCGATCGCGAGACTATGGTCCAGCGTTTCCAGCTGATTCGCGTCCAGTTTGATGCCCTGGTCGACGGCAAGTTCGAGTCCCGCACGCGCAAGCTCACCGGCTGGGTCGCCGAGGTCGTCCAGCATGGCGTTGACCACTGTGCTGGCAAGCTGGTCTAGCTGGTAGGTAGGTCTGGCATCGGGCGCGCTGATCGCGCAGATGATGATGAGGGGACGGTTCCTTTGGGGCCGTCCCTTTTCTGTTTGGCGGGCGTGGCCCGAGGCGACGCGGAGCGTCTGGAACCATTTGCGCTGTCGTGAGGTGGCCTTGGTGCTGGCCGCGCGTGGGCGTGAGGTGGTCGCGCGCGGGGGCTCTCCGCGTGGGCCTGGCTAGCGCGATGCTCCCGTCGAGGCAAGCATGACTGCCGAAAGTCCGTGCGCATGCGGAATGGGAGAAGGAAGTTCAATTCAATGTGCTAGTATTACCGAAAAATTGAACTAATGATGCACATAGTTCAATTTCAGTGCTATAGCGAATACAAAATTGAACTTATGCGTTCGAAAGCAGGTTAGGCCCGCGGCAAGCTGAGGTCTGGGCGCAAGGCTCGGCGGCAAGCCGAGGCCCGGGAGCAAGGTCTGGCGGCAAGGAGGCTTGGAGGATCATGGGTCGGGAGAAATTCTCGGAACGCCTTAGGCAGGCGATGGACGTGGCCGGACTCAAGCAGGCGGACCTCGTGCGCCTTGCTGACGAGCGCGGCTCGAAGCTGGGAAAGAGCCAGGTCAGCCAATATGTCTCCGGTAAGGTCACTCCGCGCCTCGCCACTCTTACCCTTGTCGCTGACCTTCTCGGCGTGAGCCCGGCTTGGCTCGACGGCACTTCTGCCGTTGGTGGCCCCTCGGGCGCTTCTGACGCGGCGACTGCACGAGCTACCGTGCGGCATGCGGCCGCCTATACCTCGAACGCTACATCTGACCAGCAGATTTCAAATAAAGGGAGCATCCTCATGCGCCAGTTCAAGAAGTCCAACAAGCTCGACAACGTGCTCTATGACGTCCGTGGCCCGGTCGTTGACGAGGCGGCTCGCATGGAGGCGGAGGGTGAGCGAATTCTCAAGCTCAACATCGGCAACCCGGCGCCGTTCGGCTTCCGCACGCCCGACGAGGTCGTGAAGGACATGCGTCAGCAGCTCACCGAGTGCGAGGGCTACTCTGACTCGCGCGGCCTGTTCTCCGCTCGCAAGGCGATCATGCAGTATGCGCAGCTCAAGCACCTGCCCAACGTGGACATGGAGCACATCTACACCGGCAATGGCGTTTCCGAGCTCATCCAACTGTCCATGCACGCCCTGCTTGATGACGGCGACGAGGTCCTCATCCCCAGCCCCGACTATCCACTGTGGACCGCCTGCGCCACGCTTGCTGGCGGCAATCCCGTTCACTATATCTGCGACGAGCAGGCCGAGTGGATGCCGGACATCGCCGACATGGAGTCCAAGGTCACGGGCCGCACCAAGGCCATCGTCATCATTAACCCGAACAACCCCACCGGCGCCGTCTATTCACGCGAGGTGCTCGAGGAAATCGTCGATGTCGCTCGCCGTCACCAGCTCATGATCTTCTCGGACGAGATCTATGACCGTCTGTGCATGGACGGCGTCGAGCACATCTCCATCGCGTCGCTTGCTCCGGACCTGCCGTGCGTGACCTTCTCCGGCCTTTCGAAGAGCCACATGATCGCGGGCTACCGTATCGGCTGGGGGGTTTTTTCTTGGAAACCCCCCTTCAATCTTCG
>UQWE01000031.1 GCA_900544655.1 uncultured Coriobacteriaceae bacterium | reverse complement strand
CGGCGGCGGCCGGCAGGGTGCACGACCCCTCCCCTACGCGCGACGCATGGGATGGATGACCTCGATCGCGCGGTGGGCGCAAGAGATCTCGAAGTGGGAGCCCTCGCAACGCTCGCCGTCGGTCTGGCAGGGCGGCTCGCCGTCGAAGTCGATCACGATGCTCGACGCCGTGCGGAAGCGCAGATAGCGAGATCCGGTGTGGAGCGCCACGCAGGCGCGCGCGAGAATGCCGAGCGCCTCGATGGTCGAGGGCGAGCCCTCGGAATAGCAGATGTTGAGCAGGCCGTCATCGCACACGGCGTCCGGGCAGATGCGGAACCCGCCGCCGTACGTGGGGCCAACCTGGATTGTGAAGATAACGGAGCTGCCTTCGATCGGCTCGCCGTCGATCGTGGCACGGAAGGGCCAGCGGCGCATCTCCCGGCGGATGACGTCGATGCCGGACGCCGCGAACAGACGCGTACCGTGGGCACCGGTCGCGAGGCGGCGCTCCATGGTATCGATCGCGATGGCAGCGTCGACGCCAAACGACAGCGTCTCATCGAAATACGTGCCATTTACGAGGCCGAGGTCCACGCGGCGCGTGGTACCTCGGAGGATCTGCGCGAGGGACTTGTCCGGGTCGTTCGGCACCATGCCGAGAGTGCGGGCGTAATCGTTTCCCGAGCCCAGGGGAATGACCCCCAGGCGTGGGCGGTGGTCGTCGTCAATCTTCATCAGGCCGTTCACGACCTCGTGAATCACACCGTCGCCACCAAGGGCGAGGACCGTTTCGAACGAGGAGGCCGCCGCGGCCATGTCGATGGCCGCCTTGGGACCGGAGGTGAGGCGAACGTCGAACCCGTCCGTCGCGGACTCGTACGCCGCGAGCGTGCGACGAACGAACTCCGCGCCTTCGGCTCCAGCGCCACTCTGCGATGCCGGGTTTGCGATGACGAGCGTGTGGCCGAGCGAGAACGCCATGGTCCCTCCGAGGATCCAGCCGGCCCTGCGCCGGCGCTGCGCTCCATTGTATCCCCCAATATAGACTCGCGCCGAGCCTGGGTGTTCGAGCAGCGACGCCGCGGGTAAACTTGCGCACCGTCTGTCAATCGTTCAGACTAGCGCGCCATCCACCAGTCGCTCGAACTTGTGTGCCCGCCCGGTTGCCGCTCAAAAATGGCGCGAGCGCAAAGTCGGCGCGGCATGAGCCACATCGCAAGATGGCCAGACCCGTTGTTTGGTCATCGTTTGCCCACCATTTTCCAATCGCAGAACTTTTCGTTTGCCCCAATCGGGCTGCTCGCCTATACTTAACCGGCGTTCCGGGGCGTGGCGCAGTTTGGTAGCGCATCTGCTTTGGGAGCAGAGGGTCGCTGGTTCGAATCCAGTCGCCCCGACCAACGCATGCGGGTGTGGTTCAACGGTAGAACCTCAGCCTTCCAAGCTGATGACGCGGGTTCGACTCCCGTCACCCGCTCCATGCAAAACAGCAGCCCAGAGGTATTCAAGCCTCTGGGCTGTTTTGTTTTCCGTACTCGACGTAACGATTGATGAGAAACAGCACGGGTCCGCCCAGCTGTCATGCGCACGTCTCTGCACGCCATGACGCCGCAATCACATCCCCCAAAGCACACAAAAAGCGGCCGCCACCGCACGCAGCGATGACGACCGCTTCCATATCACGCGATACGCATGACGCCCAGCAGCTCCCAGCACGCTCCCGGCAGCCACCAGAAAACGCCCAACTACTTCTGGGCGGCCTCGAGCGCAGCCTTGACCTCTTCCTTGGTCTTGAGAGCGAGGACCTTCTCGGCCAGGGCGTCAGCCTCGGCCTTCGTCCACTGGGAGATGATCTTGCGGGTGCGCAGGATCGACGGGGCGCTCACGGAGAACTCGTCCAGGCCGAAGGAGATCAGCATCGGGATGAGCAGCGGATCGGCCGCGGCCTCGCCGCACATGCCAACCATGATGCCAGCCTTGTTGCCCTCCTCGATGATGCGCTTGATGGAGCGCAGCACCGCGGGCTGATAGACGGTGTAGAGGTAACGCACGGCGTCGTTGCCGCGGTCAGCGCACATGGTGTAGCCGATGAGGTCGTTCGTGCCGATGGAGAAGAAGTCACACTCGGCGGCAAGGTCGTCGGCGATGAGGGAGGCGGCGGGCGTCTCCATCATGGTGCCAACCTCGATGTTCTTGTTGTACTCCACACCCTCGGCGTCGAGCTCGGCCTTGCACTCCTCAACGAGCTTCTTGACGTCGCGGACCTCATCAAGGTCAGTCACCAGCGGGATCATGATCTTGATGTCACCAAAGGCGGAGGCGCGGAGCAGGGCGCGGAGCTGCACCTTGTACTGATCGGCGTTGGAGAGGCAGTAACGGACGGCACGGTAGCCCATGAACGGGTTATCGTCATGGGTGAGGTGGAGGTACGGGATCTCCTTGTCGCCGCCCACATCAAGGGTGCGGATGATGACCGGCTTGTCCTTCATGCGAAGGGCGACCTTCTGGTACGCGGCGAACTGCTCGTCCTCGCTGGGGAGCTCGGTGGCATCCATGAAGAGGAACTCGGAGCGGAACAGGCCAACGCCCTCGGCGTCGCGCTCGGCGGCGACGTTGGCGTCGTCGGGGTTGCCGATGTTGGCGACGAGAAGCTTCTCGAGACCGTCGGCAGTCTTCGTCGGGACGCCACGGTAGGCCTCGAGCGCGACCTTCTCAGCAGCGGCCTTCTCGGCAAGGTCCCTGAAGCCCTCAAGCTCGGTCTCAGAGGGAGCGAGGACGACCTCGCCGGTGGTGCCGTTCACGACGACGGTGTCGCCGTTCTTGATGATGGAGCAAGCGTTCTCGAGCGACAGCACGGCCGGAATCTCGAGGGCGCGGGCGATGATCGCGGAGTGGGAGGTGCGGCCGCCGACCTCGGTCACGATGCCGACGACGTTCTCCTTGTCGATCGTGGCGGTCATGGACGGCGTGAGGTCGTGCACGACGACGATGGAGTCCTTGGGAAGGACGGAGAGGTCGACGAGCTCCTTGCCGAGAAGCTCGGCGAGGATGCCGGTGCGGATGTCCTGGACGTCAGCGCAGCGCTCGCGAATGAGCTGCTCCTCAGAGGCGTCGAACATGGCGTAGAACATGTCGCAGACCTCGTCGATAGCCTGCTCGGCGCACTTGCCGTCGTTGATGCGGTTGTTGACCTCATCGATCATGAAGGGGTCGTTGGCCATGGTGATGTGACCCACCATGATCTCGGCCTCCTTCTCGCCGACCGTAACCTTCATGCGGTCAGCCTGAGCCTGCGTCTTGACGCAGAAGGCATCGAGGGCGGCCTGATAGCGGGCGCGCTCCTCCTCGTCAGTGTCCTGGTGCGTGGCCGGAACGTAGGACAGATCCGGCTCGACGGCAACCTGGGCAGAGCCGATGCCGATACCGTCAGACGCGTTAACTCCCTTGTACATGAATCCCCCCTGGATCTAAGTACCCTAAGTAGCAATAGAAAGGAGGGTCAGCGCAGTGCGCCGCCCTCCTTAACACGCCATCTGTGGCACGGGGCCAAGGCCCCAAAGGCGATACTACTCGCCGATGCCGCTCTTGACGAGCTCGACGGCGGCAGCGAGAGCGTCGGCCTCGTCAGCGCCATCGCACTTGATCTCAATCTCGGTGCCGCAGGAAAGGCCAGCGGCCATGAGGGCCATCGGCGACTTACCGTTGGTCTCCTTGCCGTCGGCAACGATGGTCACGGTGCTGGCGAACTTGCCCATAGCGGAGGCAAAGGTGCCGGCCGGACGCATGTGAAGACCCTGCGGATTGATGAGCGTAACCTTCTCGGAAACCATGTTGAACTCCTCTTTTTTCTTTATGACCCTTGCGAGCCCTACCCCATAAACACTATGAGCCGACGGATACCCCCGCGACTCATCCACGTGCCTAGGTCGAGTCTAGCAGACCATGAGCACGCTGGAACCTAAATAACCAACCAGAACGCTTCCGTTCGTCAACACCATCGAATCTGCGACAAACGGCTACTCTGCGTCCTTGGCTTCCTTTGCCTCCTTGGCCTCAGGCTTTGCCTCCTTGGCCGGCTTCTTCTCCTTAGAAGCAGTGGCCTTCTTGGCGAGCTCCTCGTCCATGATCTTGGTGAGGCTGTCATAGAACTTATCGATGGTCGAGCGCTGGGCGAGACCCTTGCTGGCAGCGGTGGCGGAACCGCAGGCGCTCGCGAAGTTGAGGGCGTCCTGATAGGACTTTCCGGCGTCGAGGCTCGCGAGGAAGCCGGCGACCATCGAGTCACCGGAGCCCGTGGCGTTCACGAGACGGCACGGCGGGCACTTGGTGATGTACTCGGTGCCATCAGCCGCGACGAGCGCAGAGCCCTCGCCACCGCAGGAGACAACGACGTTCTGGGCGCCGCGCTCGTGGAGCAGACGCGCGTAGGGCAGGCACTCCTCCGGGGTCTCCGGGGAGACGTCGAAGAGCTTGCCGAGCTCGTGGTGGTTGGGCTTGATCATGAAGGGCTTCGACTCGAGGGACTGGAGCAGAAGCGTGCCCGGAGCGTCGACGACGAAGCGGATGCCGCGGCCGGCGAGGCGGGTCATGATGATCTGGTACATGTCGTCAGGCAGGCACTTGGGGATGGAGCCCGTGAGGACGAGGGTGTCACCGGCCTTGATGCGGTCAAGGCGGCCAAACATCTCATCGACCTTGTCGTTCGGGATCTTGGGGCCCATGCCGTTGATGATGGTCATCACGATGCCGTTGAGCTTGACGTTGATGCGCGTGAAGCCCTTCTCGAGGCGCACGAAGTTGCACGTGACGCCCGCGCTCTGAAGGGTCTCGAGAATGTAGTCACCAGTGAAGCCGGCGATGATGCCGAGGCAGATGGTGTCAACGTTGAGCTCGTTCAGGATGCTGGAGACATTGATGCCGTTACCGCCACAACGAACCTCTTCGCTCGTGGAACGGTTGGTGAAGCCCATGTCGAGCGTCGTGGGATGCATCACGTAGTCGACGGCAGGGTTGAAGGTAACGGTGTAAATCAAGGGGCGCTCCTTCCTCAGTTTTTCGCAGACTCCAGTATGACACACGAAAGGGCCCCTGACAGTGCTTTCAGGAGCCAGCCAGCCAAAAAATTGACCTCCGTTTAATGGCCATATGCTGGGTTTTAGCAAAATTCTTGCCATCGGGAGCCTCCGCGCGGAGGACGAACCCGACAAGAAGCAAGGGACTCTTCTGGCGCGGCCCGAAACGCCGCCGCGCGACAAGAAATCTCCCTACTGCTCGAGGCCGGCGTTGATCGCTTCGACGACCTGGGAGGCCTTCGCGGCGTCAAAGACGGAGGAGCAGAAGTTGGCATCCGAAACCATGACGGCAAGCTTCGAGAGGATGCGAAGGTGCTCGGTGCCACGCTCGCCATCGGGAATGAACAGGGCGACGGCGACCTTGACGGGAGCCTTGTCCATGGTCTCCCACTCGACGGGCTCAGCGAAGCGAAGGACGACGATGCAGGGGTCTGCAACCTCAGCGCACTTGCAGTGAGGAATGGCGAAGCCGCCCATCATACCCGTGGAACCCTCGGCCTCGCGCGCCTTGAGGGCCTCTGCGAGCGTGGACGCGTCCGCGCCAACGCCGAGCTCGGCTGCCTTCTGTGCGGCAAGGTCAAGAGCCTCGTCACGAGCGGTAACGGCGCAATCAAGGATCACGTGGTCATTGTTGAGCAGTGCCATTGGGTCTCCCCTCTCCCGGCCAGCCCCCGCCGGCCGATGTCATTCGTACCGGAAGCATGGTACTCACGTGCGGGCCAGCTCGCAAATAGATGTAACCGATTTGCAAAAAGATATACCAAATTTCACAAGCGTTAGCAGGAGCGAAACGCATGGCAGTCCGGACTGTTTGCAAAACCAGACGAGCCATATGCATCCAAGGCGCACTCGTGGCAATAGGCCACATCACGGCACGGCAGCGCGAGTCCAGAGCCACATCGCAACGTAGCGGCCAAAGCGCAGGCCACATCACGGCACGGCAGCGCGAGTCCAGAGCCACATCGCAACGCAGAAGCCAGAAATAGCAAAAGGCCCCGGGATTACCGGGGCCTTGCATGCAATGGTGGACCGTCAGGGACTCGAACCCTGGACCTTGGGATTAAGAGTCCCCTGCTCTACCAGCTGAGCTAACGGTCCGTGCTATGTATCTTACACCCTGGCGAGTGCAAGCGGAAGTACATGGTGGACCGTCAGGGACTCGAACCCTGGACCTTGGGATTAAGAGTCCCCTGCTCTACCAGCTGAGCTAACGGTCCGTGCTTGTCTAAGATGGGGTGGGTGAAGGGGCTCGAACCCTCGACCTACGGAGCCACGGTCCGTCGCTCTGCCAACTGAGCTACACCCACCATCTGGCCACCTCTTTAAGCAGCTCGTCTATTATGCACACCACATCCGATCCATGCAAGGATAATTTTTAGATTTCTTTGAAGTTATGTCGACATTAACGTTGTCCAGGCTTGTGACCAGTGGTTTCTCATCGGCTCACCCAAAAAGAAAATCCAAAATCAAAGAGGCCAGGGAACAAATTGCCCCCTGGCCTCGACAACTCATGGTGCGCCCTGAGCGATTCGAACGCTCGACCGTCGGATTAGAAGTCCGGTGCTCTATCCAGCTGAGCTAAGGGCGCGTGACTCCGGCTTCGCTCGCCGGACAACTCATTCTAGCGCAAGACACCACGATTTCGACAAGAGACATTCGCAGCTCGAGCGGCCGACCCCACTGGATGGGACGCGCGGGCCCGCGGCAAGCGCGAGACAGGCGCCACGGCGGCAGGGCCATGATGGCCTGGGTGAGAAACGCCGGCCCCGCGGCAAGCGCGCAGGACACGTCCTCTCCGCCCAAAAGCGCCTGAGCGCCCGTCTGAGCCCCTAGAGCAGGAGCTCTGCCACCTGGACGGCATTGGTGGCGGCACCCTTGCGAATCTGGTCACCGCAGCACCAGAAGGTGATGCCGCGACCCTGCTCTGGGTTGGAGATGTCACGGCGGATGCGACCGACCCAGATGAGGTCCTGGTCGCTCGTGTAGAGCGGCATCGGGTAGCGGTCGCGCGCGAGGTCAGCGGTGAGGTCGTCGACGAGCTTCACGCCCGGAGCCGCGGCCAGGGCCTCGCGGGCGTCCTCGAGCGAAACGGGTTCCTCGAACTCCAGCGTGATGCTCTCGGAATGCGAGCGCAGCACAGGCACGCGCACGCAGGTGCAGTTCACGCGCAGCTCGGGCAGGTGCATGATCTTGCGACCCTCGTTCTGCAGCTTCATCTCCTCGGACGTGAAGCCCTCGAACTTCTCGGAGCCAATCTGCGGAATGAGGTTGCTCGCGAGCTGGTCGACGAACGCGGTGGGCTCAGGCAGCTCCTCGCCACGGCCGATGGCCCCCAGCTCGTTCTCGAGCTGGCGCATGCCCGGCACGCCGGCGCCGCTCGCAGCCTGGTACGTGCTCACGATCATGCGCGAGACGTGGCCGAGCCTGTGCAGCGGCCACGTGGGGACGAGGCCGATGATCGTGGCGCAGTTGGGATTCGAGATGAGGCCCTTGTTCCAGGCGACGTCCTGGGGGTTGATCTCCGGAACGACGAGGGGCACGTCCTCATCGAGGCGGAAGGCGTGGGAGTTATCCACCACCGTGGCACCACGGCGGACGGCCTCGGGCAAAAGCGCCTTGGCGATGTCGTCGTCCGCGGCGCCGAGGACGATGTCCATGCCCTCGAAGGCCTCCGGACGCGCCTCCTCGATCACGACCTCGCGGCCGCACCACTCGACGACCTTGCCCGCAGAGCGCGCGCTCGCCAGGAGCTTGAGCTCGCCCACGGGGAAGTCACGCTCGGCCAGGCACTCGAGCATCTGCGTGCCAACGGCTCCCGTGGCACCAAGGATCGCTACGTTCTTCTTGTCAGCCATGAGTTACTCCTCGTCAAGGAATGCGTCATAGACGGCGCGGATGGTCTTCTTGAAGTCGGCGTCGTTCACACCGAAGATGATGCTGATCTCCTGGGAGCTCTGGGTGATGAGGCGGATGTTGATGCCCTTCTCGCCCAGCTCGTTGAACAGGCGGCCCGAGGTGCCGGGGCGGTTAGACATGTTGCGGCCAACCACGCTGATGAGGGCGAGGTGGTCGATGACCTTGACCTCGTCGGGCTTGAGCTCACGCTGGATGTCGGCCACGATCGAGTAGATCTTGTCGTGCACGTCAGCGCCGTTGACGACCACGCCGAACGAGTCGATACCCGTGGGCACGTGCTCGACGGAGACGCCATAGCGCTCGAAGATCGCGAGCGCACGGGCGAGCAGGCCAACGGAGCTGCCCATCTTGGCCTTGGCGATGTGAACCGTCAGGAAGTCCTTCTTGCCGGCGATGCCCGTGATGATGGGGTCGTCCTCGGTGGGCTCGACGCGCTCCTGGATGATGGTGCCACGCTCCTCCGGGTGGTTGGTGTTGAGGATCGCGATGGGGATGTTGGCCTCGCGCACGGGGAAGATGGCCTCCTCGTGCAGGACGCTCGCGCCCATGTAGGAGAGCTCGTGCATCTCGTCGAACGTGATGCGGCGAATGGCGCGCGGGCGCTTGACGATGCGTGGGTCGGCCGTGAGGAAGCCCGAGACGTCCGTCCAGTTCTCGTAGAGGTCCGCGTTGAGGGCGCGAGCCGCGATGGCGCCCGTGATGTCGCCGCCACCACGACTGAAGAGCTTGATGTCGCCCTCGCTCGTGGCTCCATAGAAGCCCGGGAGCACGAAGCTGCCCTCACGCACGACGAGGTCGTGGATGCGGTCGCAGGTACGCTCCATGTCGAGAGACCCGTCGTGGTGGAAGCGCACGTACTCGGCGGCGTCCGCGAACGGAAGGCCCAGGTACTCGCTCATGAGGCGGGCGGTGAAGTACTCGCCGCGGCTCACGATGTACTCGGTCGAGTACTCCTTGATGTGGGCGGCGAACTCGTCGAACTTCTCGGCCATGGGATAGCTGAGGCCAAGCTCGGTCGCAATGTCAACGAAGCGCTGCTTGATATCCGCGAGAAGCGGGGTGCAGTCGACGTGATAGGTGCGGTGTGCGTCGACCAGATAGAGGAGGTCAGTGATCTTGTTGTCCTCGGAGTTGCGCTTACCTGCGGCAGAGACCACCACGAAGCGACGACCCTCGTCAGCCTCGATGATACGCTTGACCTTCTTGAACTGGCCGGCGTCTGCGACGCTCGATCCGCCGAACTTGGTGATCTTGATCATGTGACTCCTCGTCAAGGTCGATCCCTGAGCGCCTCCGCGCCCCATTCCAAACCTCCGCCAGGAAGCCCGCCTGTTACCAAACGGTCTCAGCTGGGCTTTGAGCAGCCCGGATGCCACTCCCCGCGTTATGATGCGGAAAACGTCCTGAGCGCCCGCGGAAACAGGTTCGCGGGCGAACGCGCCGACACGCAAGGAGAAGAGCAGTGACTACGTTCTACCACAGCACGCGCTCGCGAAACGAATCCTTAACAAGTAAGCAGGCAATTCTCGAGGGTATCGCCCCAGACGGAGGCCTGTTCGTTCGCGATGACGTCGCCGAGGGCGCACCTTCGCTCGAGAGTCTGCTCGTCGGCACCTATCAGGACCGCGCGCGCCTCGTCCTCGGCCACCTTCTCGACGACTTCACGCCCGAGGAGATCTCCCGCTGCGTCGACGCCGCGTATGGCCCCAACTTCGACTCCCCTGCCGTGACGCCCGTCGTCCCCTGCGGCGACGACTGGACGCTCGAGCTGTGGCATGGCCCCACGAGCGCCTTCAAGGACATCGCGCTCCAGATGCTTCCTCAGCTCATGCGTGTCTCCCGCGAGGGTGACGGCCGCGGCATCATGATCGTCACCGCGACGAGCGGCGACACCGGCAAGGCGGCCCTCGAGGGCTTCGCCGACGTCGCCGGCACCGGCGTCACCGTCTTCTACCCCCACGGCAAGGTCTCTGACGTCCAGCGTCTCCAGATGGCCACCCAGCGCGGCGAGAACGTCGCCGTCTGCGCCATCAAGGGCAACTTCGACGACGCCCAGACCCAGGTGAAGCGCATCTTCGCGGACGCGGCCGTGCGAGACCGCCTCGCGGAGAAGAACGTCGTGCTCTCGAGCGCCAACTCGATCAACGTGGGCCGCCTCGTCCCGCAGGTCACCTACTACTTCGACGCCTACGCCCAGCTCGTGGCCGCGGGCAGACTCAGGATCGGCGACGCGATCGACTTCTGCGTGCCCACCGGCAACTTCGGCGACGTGCTCGCCGGCTACTACGCCAAGCTCATGGGCCTTCCCGCGCGCAAGCTCATCGTCGCCTCCAACGCCAACGACGTCCTGACGGACTTCATCACCACCGGCACCTATGACCGCAGGCGCCCCTTCCACAAGACCATCTCGCCCTCGATGGACATCCTCGTGTCGTCCAACCTCGAGCGCCTGCTGTTCTATCTGTCCGACGGAGACTGCGAGCTTGTGTACTCCCTCATGAAGGACCTTGCCGAGCAGGGCTTCTACACCGTGCCCGAGCGTGTCCTCGAGCGCCTGCACGAGACGTTCGAGTGCGGACGCGCCGATGACACGGCTACGCGCGAGACGATTCGCGAGACCTGGGAGCGCCACGGCGTCATCCTCGACCCGCACACCGCCGTCGCCCGTCACGTCCTCGAGGCTCGCCCGGCGGACGGCGTCGCCCGCGTCTGCCTCTCCACGGCAAGCCCCTACAAGTTCTCCGCGGACGTCCTCGCGGCACTCGGCCACGACACGACCGACATGGACGGCTTCGAGTGCATGGACGCACTCTTCGAGGTCACCGGCGTCAAGGTGCCCGAGGCGCTCTCTGCCCTGCGTGACGCCCAGGAGAGGTTCTCCGACGTGGTGAGCGTTCCCGAGATGAGCGGCTACGTCGAGGACGCAGCGGCGAGGATCCTCGCATGATCCGCATATCCGTCCCCGCCACCAGCGCGAACCTCGGCATAGGCTATGACACGCTGGGCATGGCGGTCTCCCTCTACTCTCACTTCGCGTTCGAGCGTGCCGACGAGCTCACGATTACCGGCTGCCCGGAGGAGTTCCGCGACGCCAATAACCTCGTCTATGTCTCGCTCATCGATGCGCTGGCGGAGTGGGGCGAGGAGCCCTTTGGCGTCTCGATCGATATCCAGACCGAGGTGCCCGTCGCCCGCGGCCTGGGATCCTCGAGCACCTGCGTCGTCGCCGGCATCATGGCCGCGGCG
>UQWE01000030.1 GCA_900544655.1 uncultured Coriobacteriaceae bacterium | reverse complement strand
CGGGCGATGCGCCCCTGGGGGGGTGGGCCGCGCGCCCCCTGCCGCTGACGCTGACGTCATCTTTACGATGGTCGGCTATCCCTCTGACGTGGAGGATGTCTACCTCTCGACCGATGGGCTCATTCGCGTTGCGAAGAGGGGCGCATGGCTCATTGACCTCACAACCTCTTCGCCCGCGCTCGCCCGTGATATTCACGATGCGGCGGAGGTCGAGGACAAGCACGCGTTCGACTGTCCGGTGACCGGCGGCGAGCAGGGTGCCATCGATGGCACCCTGACGCTCATTGTTGGTGCCAAGGAGGAAGACGTCGCTCCGGTACTTCCCATCCTCGAGTCCTTCTCCTCGAAGATCTTCTATTTCGATGCCGCTGGCGCTGGCCAGACCGCCAAGCTCTGCAACCAGGTCTCCCTTGCCGGCTGCATGGTCGGCATGGCCGATGCCCTCGCCCTCGCCGAGCAGGGAGGCCTTGACGTTTCCCGTATGCTCGAGATGGTTGGTTCCGGCATGGGTGGCTCGCGTGCGCTCACGGGCCTTGGCCCTAAGGCCCTCGAGGGGGACTACAAGCCCGGCTTCCTCGTCGAGCACTTCCGCAAGGACCTTGGCCTCGCCATTGAGCAGTCCGAGGACCTCGACATTACGCTTCCTGGCGTCGAGACTGCCTTCACGCTCTACGACATGCTCGATCAGATCGGTGGCGGCCGTCTTGGCACCCAGGCGCTCACGCTTCTCTACGCCGAACAGGCTGACGCCGTGACAGCGGGTCTGGACTGGGGCAAGCTAGACACCAGCGCCTTCGAGTCTGATGACCATGACCACGAGTGCTCCTGTGGCCACGACCATGGTCACGGTCACGAATGCACGTGCGGACACGATCATGACGGCGACCATGAGTGCGCCTGCGGCCATGGTGACGACTGCCACTGCGAGGAGTAGCGCGTGGGTGACGGTTTCGGCATCACTATCGTCAGCATCCTGTTCGCGGTCTTTGGCATCTTCATCGGGTTTCACCTCGGTGAAGATGCTGGAGGTCGCGTGAGGGGTACGACCGGCTTTTTCGTCGCCAATCTCGCTGCGGTTCTCGCGGGCTCCTTCCTGTTCATGGTCGTGTGGATGACGGGATATGTGGTTCTCGGCATGTTCGCCATCGGTGCCGTCGCAGGTGCGACCGCCGGGCTTAAGTTTGGCTATGGCGAGTCGGTGGGTCCGTGGAAGTTCGTGGATCGCCTCATGACCCCCGAGGCCCGCGCCCGCGATCGGGAGCGCGCCCGCGTTAAGCGCGCGGAACGCGAGCGAGCTCGCACCGGTGCGTCCGAGCCGGAGCTCATGAGCGTTGCCGACGACAAGAAGAAGGCTGGTAATCAGACGTGAGTGAAATGGACCAATCTATCCCCGCGGCTCCTCAGGGCACGATTGCCGTGTTCATCGACTACGAGAACCTTGCTCTTGGCACTGGCAAGCGCAACCGTCGTGGCCATCAGGAACCAGGCCCCGCGCCAGACGTAAAGCGCATCCTCGAGCGCCTTGTCGAGAAGGGGCGCATCGTCGTGAAGCGCGCCTATTGCGACTGGCAGCGCTTTGATGAGGCGGTGACGCCGATGCACGAGCTGGGCATCGAGTTGATCGAGATTCCCGACCGCGCCTATACGGGCAAGAACTCCGCAGACATCCGTCTCGCCGTAGACGCGATGGAGATGTGTCTCACCAAGAACCACATTGACACTTTTGCGGTTCTGTCCGGCGACTCGGACTTCTCTCCGCTCGTCTCCAAGCTCCGAGAGTTCAACAAGACCGTGATTGGTGTGGGCATGCGCGAGGCGACGAGCACCTTGCTCACCGAGGTCTGCGATGAGTTCATCTTCTATGAGGACATTGTCTCCGCTGGCGGCGTTCCCGCCTACGAGGACCGGGTTCCGAAGGAGAAACTCGCTTGTTATAAGCTCATGTTGGAGACCGTCGACGCCCTCCAGCGAGAGACCGACAGTATCATTCGGGCGTCGCTCATTAAGGACACCATGCGCCGTAAGCAGCCGCAGTTCTCCGAGAGGAGCTATGGCTATCGCTCTTTTACGGCGCTGCTACGCGAGGCCGCGTCGCTTGGCCTCATTGAAATTCACACCGACCCTCGCAGCGGCACCGCCGTTGTCGACGGGTTCTGCGAGTAGGGGAGGACCCGCATGACCGAGAAGACTGCCACCGCGAGGTTTGGCGCTGGAAAGATCACCATGGTGGACCGCCTGATCGACGAGGTCTCCGGCTCCGTTCGCCGCGCTCGCCAGGAAGCCTCCCATACGCTCGCGGGCATGCTCGCCGATGATCCCAACGCCCTTGGCGACAAGCTTCCGGCTGTTGCCGAGGCCATGATCGACGCGCTGTTCCGCCCGGAGGCGCAGACGCGCTGGGAGGCACTTGACGCGCTCCGCTACATCGCCGATGTCGACCCCTCGCTCGTCGAGGATTCCTATGAGGGCGCTGAGGCCTCGCTGTTTGATGAGAACAACTCTCGCGTTCGTGTTTCCGCCTTCTGCCTGATCGCTCGCATGGGCTCCAAGTCCCTCGACGCCGCCGAGAAGGCCTGGCCTCTTCTCGACGAGGCCATCCAGTGCTATCACGGCGACCTTGGCTACCGCGATATGCTTGCCGGCATGCTCGAGTTCGTTCAGGGAGAGGCGAGTGACGAGATTAAGTCCGCCCTTGCTGAGCGCATTCGCTTCGATGCCGAGAACGGTAGGGGTTTCGTCAGGGACCGTTCCGCCGAGATTATCGCCATCGTCGACGGCAAGTAGGTTTCGGCTCTGTGAAGCCGTGCGCGCGATTGCTTCGCCTTCAATTGTTCTTACGTAGAATCGCTTACGCAGCTAATAGCGGGTCGCTCCACAAAACGACGAGGGGGAATTATGGCCCATCAGGTAACGCTCGTTCCTGGCGATGGCATCGGTCCGGAGATTTCTGCCGCCATGCGTGAGGTCGTCGAGGCCTCTGACGTGAGCATCGACTGGCATGTCCAGGAGGCGGGCGCCCACGTCATGGAGGAGGAGGGCACTCCGCTGCCCGAGCGCGTCCTTGATTCGATCCGTGAAACCGGTACCGCCATCAAGGGTCCGGTCACCACGCCCGTGGGTTCTGGTTTCCGCAGCGTGAACGTCGCTTTGAGGCGTGCCTTCGATCTCTATGCCTGCGTGCGCCCGTGTCTCTCGATGCCTGGCGACGGTAGCCGTTATGACGGTGTCGACCTCGTAATCGTTCGCGAGAACACAGAAGATCTCTATGCTGGCATCGAGTTCGATGAGGGTAGCGAGGGCGCTCGTTCTATCATCGACGCCGTTGCCGCGCAGGGGGCCGGCATCATCAAGCCCGACTCTGCGATTTCTCTCAAGCCCATCAGCGTGAGCGGGTCCGAGCGCATCATTCGCTATGCGTTTGACTACGCTCGCAAGAACGGCCGCCGCAAGGTCACCGCCGTTCACAAGGCGAACATCATGAAGTGCACGGACGGCCTGTTCCTCCATGCGGCCGAGCGCGTCGCTGCCGAGTACCCCGATATCGAGTTCGACAACAAGATTGTCGACGCCACATGCATGGGCCTCGTGCAGGACCCCGCCGACTTCGATGTCATGGTGCTTCCCAACCTGTACGGCGACATCGTGAGCGACCTCTGTGCCGGCCTCGTTGGAGGCCTTGGCCTCGCGCCCGGGTCTAACATTGGCCAGAACCAGGCCATATTCGAGGCTACGCACGGCAGTGCCCCCGATATCGCTGGTAAGGACATCGCCAACCCCACGGCAATGATTCTCTCCGCGGCGATGATGCTCGATCACCTTGGCGAGAACGAGGCGGCGCATCGCATTCGCACTGCCGTGCGCGAGGTCCTCTCTGCCGGCGAGAGCGTCACTGCGGACATCAAGCGTGCCCTCACGGGCTCCACTGAGGGTTCCGTTGGGACGAGGGCCTATGGTGCCGCCGTCGCCTCTCGTGTCGGAGAGCTTGCCTAGCGTCAACGTGGTGTCTCCAATATTGGGGTAGACTTGCCAAAGTATGTATTCGCGGCCGGGTTTCGCACCCGGCCGTTCGATTGATTTGGAGTTTGCAATGGATGATAAGAAGTCTTCCGATAAGCATGCCTCGCAGGGCGCGCGCTCAGGCGGTGCTAGGTTCTCGCAGGCTCCTAAGGCTACTGCCTCTGTTCCTGTCCAGATTCTTGCCGCAGGCGTCGTCGTCGCTCTCGTCGTTGGCCTGCTCGTCGGACACTTCGTCCTCGGGGGCGCTGCACCGTCTCCGGCGTTCCCTGGCGCCACGACGGTTTCCGAGGGTGACCTCGACCGGGTGATTGCCTCCTATACCTTTAACGGCAAGACTGAGACCATCACCGTTCGCGATGCCATCGAGTCCCAGATCTCGCTTGACTCCGCCAAGGATGCGGATGGCAACTACTCGTTGCCCAACGCCGACTCCACCCTTGCTGTCGCTCGTAACCAGATTCTTGCCAAGCAGGCAGAGGCCGAGGGAATCACGGTCTCAGATGATGAAATCGGCTCCTATGCCGAGCAGATCCTCGGTACGTCCGACATCGCCTCCCTCGCACAGCAGTACGGCTTGACCGAGGACCAGACGAAGGAAGTCGTTCGCGAGAGCGCTGCCATGTACAAGCTCAAGGAGAAGGTCTGCAGCACTCAGGCGGGTACCATCCCCGATGGCCCCACGGCTCCCGCCGAGGGCGCGGAGGATACTGCCACGAGTGATTACGGGGCTTACATCGTCAACCTCATCGGCGACGAGTGGGATGCCACCAACAACACCTGGGCGCGCACCGACGGTCCCTACTACGAGGCCCTGAAGGACGAGACCTGGACTCCCGATTCCGCCACGTACGCCCAGGCGCAGATCGCCTATGCCGTCGCCTATAAGCAGTATGCTTCCGACGCCACGGCGTCGAGCAGCGAGTGGACTACCTACGTGAACGGCATCCTCTCCAGCGCTTCCATCCAGATCTATACCCTGGGCGCATAAGAGAGCCGTGGACCTTATCGTAAGCAGGTGCCTGTTGGGCGAGCGTTGCCGTTACGACGGTGGCGCTCGCCCTTGCGCGTCCGTAGAGGCACTCGTACGTTCCGTGAAGGATGGGGGAGGACGCGTCGTTCCCGTTTGCCCCGAGGTCGATGGCGGTCTGACCACTCCTCGACCGCCTGCCGAAATTCTCGGAAATCGCGTTGTCACCGTGTCTGGGGACGACGTAACCGCAGCTTATGTGCGTGGGGCGAGGCATGCCGCCTCCCGTGCTCGTGAGCTCTCTTCGCCGCTCGCCGTACTCAAGTCGAAGAGTCCGGCTTGTGGCTCCGGAGTCGTCTACGATGGAACCCATACAGGGAGACTCGTGAGGGGAACGGGTTTAGCCGCCCGTGCTCTCGAAAAGGAGGGAATCATCGTGGTTGATGAGAAGGTTGTCGAGGGTTGCCGTGCGAGCGTCGAGCATCCCGTTGCCATCGTCCTCGGAAGTGGTCTGGGTGCGCTCGCTGCTGCGGTCAAGCCTGTCCGTCGAATTCCGTATGCTGATATCGACGGATTCCCGGTTACGGCTCGCCCGGTTGCCGGGCATACGTTTGAGGCGACGGTCGGTACTATCGATGGAGTGCCCGTCGTCGTGTATCCGGGTCGCGTCCACCTTTATCAGGGCTATGATCCGGCCCAGGTGACCTCGCTTGTGCGCCACGCCTATAAGCTCGGTTGTCGCGACATCATCTTTGCCTGCGCGACGGGTGCCATTGCAGGTCGTGCCCATGTGGGCCTTGGTCTGATCACGGACCATCTCAACCTTACGGGCACGAACCCTCTTATCGAGGACGAGGACCTCGCCTGCGTCGAATCGCCCTTCGTTGGCATGACGGATGTCTACACGCCCTATCTGCGCAGTCTTGCCGCTGGGGTCGCCGCGGATAATGGCATTGACCTCCAACAGGGCGTTTATGCCGGCCTTCTCGGCCCGTGCTTTGAGACTGGCGCCGAGGTTGCCATGCTCGGCAGCCTGGGAGCCTCCTATGCGGGCATGTCCCTTGTCTGCGAGGCTATCATGGCCCATGCCCTCGGCATGAACGTTCTTGGCGTCACCCTCGCTGCCAACATGGCCGGCGAGGCCGGCGTCACGCACGATTCCGTTCTTGAGACCGCTCACAATCACGAGACGGACTTCGAGGCTCTCATCCGTGGCGTCCTCGCCCGTCTCAAGTAGGGAAGGGCTTGTCCCTTTGTACAGGAAGTTATTTGATTGAGCCGCACCTTTGTTGGGCCGCCTTGGCAGAAAGCCGGGGCGGCTTTTTTCGTTGATTCCTTGGGGCAATCTCCGGTATTTGCTGAGACTATCTCCGGATTCTGTTGAGACTATCTCCTGATTTTAGCTTTCGGTCCTCGGCATAACATAATGTTAACCAAATCAAACGGTTCACCATGGTTGACTCATGCAAAAGTTAGTCATATGCTACTCAAAATATTTATGGAGTTAGTTGGGGACAACTTTTGGTTAGAGGAGCAGCTATGGTTGCAGCGTCGGTCGCACAGCTTCCGCTTGCCATGGCACGCGAGAGCGAAGACGTCCGCGTCGTGAGGGTCAGCGGCAATACAGAGATGCGACGTCACCTCGAGAACCTTGGATTCGTCGAGGGTGCCGTGGTCAGGGTCGTAACCCAGGGCGGTGCCTCGGGGTCCATCGTGAGGGTTAAGGGAGCCCAGCTCGGTCTCGATCGCACCACCTGCATGCACGTGTTCGTTAGCTAATTCGTCTATTCGCTCGCTTGGGATACGCATCGTGTTCGGGCGAATTCGCATCTAGTTATCGTTTCAGGCCGGCTTGCCGGCAGAGAGGAAGAGAGGGAACAGGTGACTACGCTTAAGGACATGCCAGTTGGGTCGACTTGCACGGTGAAGGCCCTCACTGGTGTCGGTGCCGTGAAGCGCCGCATCATGGACATGGGCATCACCAAGGGAGCCAAGGTGAAGGTCGTAAAGGTGGCTCCGCTCGGTGATCCGCTCGAGCTCAACGTTCGTGGCTACGAGCTTTCCATCCGCAAGGATGAGGCCGAGAAGGTCGAGGTTGAGCCCGAGTAAGCGGGGATCGGCTTGGTGTCAGCAATGCTCCGCATGTGCGGAGAGGCGCGGTCTCGAGGGGATCTCCGCGCCCATCTGAATAGGTCCGGCATAAGGGACCAGGGGGCCGACCCCGCCCCCAGCAACACATCAGGAAAGGGAGTCATGGAAGACCGCATGTATATCGCGCTCGCAGGTAACCCGAACTGCGGCAAGACCACGCTGTTCAACGCCCTCACCGGCTCGAACGGCTATGTGGGAAACTGGCCCGGCGTCACCGTTGAGAAGAAGGAGGCCAACTGGAGGAAGGACAAGCAGATTATCTTCACCGACCTCCCCGGCATCTACTCGCTTTCTCCGTACTCTCCTGAGGAAGTCGTCTCGCGTGACTACCTCATCAAGAATCGCCCGTCTGCCGTCATCGACCTCGTCGATTCGACGAACCTCGAGCGCAACCTCTATCTCGCGACCCAGATTCTCGAGTGCGGCCTTCCCGTCGTTCTCGGCCTGAACATGCTCGACCTCCTCGAGAAGAGCGGTGACCGCATTGACGTGTCCGCCCTATCTCGCGAGCTCGGCTGCGAGGTCGTTCAGGTATCTGCCCTGCGCGAGACGAACGTTGATGACCTCGTCAACAAGGCCGTCGAGGCTGGCAAGGCGGGTACTGCTCCGGCTCCTGCCCGCGTCTTCTCCGACGAGGTCGAGGCGGCGCTTGCCAAGATCGAGAAGGGCATTGCCGGCAAGTGTGACGCTTCGCTGAACCGCTGGTTTGCCATCAAGGTGTTCGAGCGCGACGCTGCTGCTATCGAGCCCCTCGGCCTCTCGAACGCCGAGCTCGAGGCCTTCGAGGCTGACATCAAGGCAGTCGAGACCGCTCGCGATGACGACGCCGAGACCATCATCACCTCAGATCGTTACGAGTGGATCGCGCGCGTCATGGACGCTTGTGTCGTGAAGGCCCCGAAGAAGCTCACCACCTCCGAGAAGATCGACAAGGTCGTCACCAACCGTGTTCTCGGCCTGCCGATCTTCGTTGTCGTGATGTTCCTTGTCTATTACATCGCCATCTCCACCGTAGGCACCGCTGGTACCGACTGGGTGAACGACAACCTCTTCTCTGACGGCTTCTTCGTCAACCCTGCCGGCCAGGAACAGTACGAGGCCGATGCCGAGGAGTTCGCTGACAACCACTATGGCGATCAGATCTCCGGCTTTATCGCCGCTGCCGAGGATGACGGCATCGTGACCGAAGACGGTGCGACTGAGGTCTCCGACGCTGTTGACGCCCTTGCGGAAGACCCCGAGGATGCCGACTCCGAGGCCATCGTTGACGGCTTCGTTGCCTCTGCCGCCGACGTGACCGCGAAGGACGTCGTGATCACCGACGAGGACGGCAACGACACCGAGGACACCATCCCCGCCGTCACGGCCGATGACTTCCTTGCTGCTGTCGATGCGCAGTCTGAAGAGCCCAATCCCGCGGACTACGATGGCTACGTTCCCTCCATTCCCGGTGCCGTCGAGGGCTGGCTTGAAGACGCGGGTGCGTCTGATGCGGTCAAGTCCCTCGTCATTGACGGCGTCATCGGCGGCGTCGGCTCCGTGCTCGGCTTCATCCCGCAGATGTTCGTCCTGTTTGTTCTCCTCTGCTTCCTTGAGGACTGCGGCTACATGAGCCGTGTCGCCTTCGTCATGGACCGCGTCTTCCGTCGATTTGGTCTGTCCGGTAAGTCCTTCATCCCGATGCTCGTGAGCTCTGGTTGCGGCGTGCCTGGCGTCCTCGCTACCAAGACCATCGAGAACGAGAAGGACCGTCGCATGACGGCCATGCTCACCACGATGATCCCGTGCGGAGCCAAGCAGCCGATCATCGCCCTCGTCATGGGTGTTCTTATCGGTGGTTCTGACGGCTGGTGGATCGCCCCGATGTTCTACTTCCTCGGCGTTGCCGCAATCATCATCTCCGGCATCATGCTGAAGAAGACCAAGGCCTTCGTTGGCGAGCCCACCCCGTTCGTCATGGAGCTTCCGTCCTACCACTTCCCGTCCATCAAGTCTTGGTGGCTCCACATCTGGGAGCGCGTGAGCGCGTATATCAAGAAGGCCGGTACGATCATCTTCGCCGCTGCCGTCATGGTGTGGTTCCTCTCTAACTTTGGCTTTGACAATGGCGCGTTTGGTTTCCTGGCCGACGGCGACGTCGAGAAGTCCCTCCTGAAGGTCATTGCCGGCTCCATCTCCTGGCTCTTCGCCCCGCTTGGTGCCGACAACTGGATGGCCGCCGCAGCCTCCATCAACGCGCTCATCGCCAAGGAGAACCTGGTCTCGACCTTCGGAGTCCTGTTTGGTCTTGGTGACGCCACCGAGAACTCCCTCTCCATGTGGAGTGGCTTCGCTGGTATGTTCACGGACGCTTCCGGCATCATGCACGGCGGCGCCATGTACGCCTTCGTCGCCTTCAACATGCTCGACGCTCCGTGCTTCGCCGCTATCGGTACGATTCGCAAGCAGATGGATGACCCCAAGTGGTTCTGGTTCGCCATTGCCTACCAGTGCGGCTTCGGCTGGGTTGTTGGCCTCGTCATCAACCAGCTCTGGGAGCTCGCTGTCCTGGGTAACTTTGGCTTCTGGACCGTCGTGGCGTTTGTCGCGCTTGCAGGAATTCTGTTCATGCTCTTCCGTCCCGCTCCCAAGTACGACGGCAAGGACGAGCATATTCTCGACTCCCTGTCTGAGGCCGAGGCGACGCTGTAGCGGCTGGGATATGGCTGGCGACGTTCGAGGCTCTTCGTAGCCAGTTCATTGCCTAGATCGAAACTTGCTCGTCATGTGCTTTGTGTAAGGGGCTGCGTGCCGCGATGCCGGCGCGCAGCCCCTTTTCCGTTCGTTCGTGCGAGCGGGCGACGTGATCGAACCCTCTCAAATAACGTTTTGCCGCGCGCGAATGCGGCTTGGGCGGCGGGTATCATGAAACGTAACAAGATGATTCGGGAGGTTGCATGGGAAGCGTCAAGATTGGCATCATCGGAGCGATGAATTCCGAGGTCGAACTGCTTAAGAGTAAAGTCGAGGGTGCGACGGAGCATGACCTCGCGGGGCTCGCGTTCATCGAGGGCTCCATTGACGGCGTTTCCGTCATCGTCGTCAAGTGCGGTGTCGGCAAGGTGAACGCGGCCATGTGTGCCCAGGCCCTCGTTTCCCAGCTTGGTGCCACTTGCGTCATCAATACGGGCGTTGCCGGCTCGCTCGACAATGACATCGAGGTAGGCGACATCGTCGTCTCCACGGATGCCGTCGAGTACGATATGGACGTGACACCCCTCGGCTACAAGCTTGGCGAACACCCTGACCTGCATGTCATTGCCTTCGAGGCGGACCGCTCGCTTCGCGAGGACGTGCTTTCCGCGGCTAGGGCGCTCGACGACGTGAATGTCTTCGAGGGTCGTGTCTGCTCCGCGGATAGGTTCGTCGCCTCGACTGAGGCCAAGGCCCGGATCACCTCGCAGTTTGGCGGTACGTGCTGCGAGATGGAGGGCGCGGCAATCGCTCACGTCTGCCATGTGGCTGGCGTTCCGTACGTTGTCGTACGCGCCATTTCAGATAAGGCCGACGGCTCTGCGAGCGTTTCCTATCCGGAGTTCGAGGCGGCTGCGGCCAAACACTGCGCTGGTGTCGTTCTTGCGGCGCTCCCCCTCATTGCTAGGTAGCGGCACGAGGACACTCGCATCAACCCTTTGGCGCCCCGACGGTTCGATAACCCTCGGGGCGCCGGTTTGTCTCTTGCGCTTCTCGGCTGGTGTCGGGCCAAGAGGTGCGGATACGCTACCAGCAGACACGTTCGGCGACGCGAGTGAGCACCGCTTGGGCTCGGCGCACATCCTCATGCGGTACGTATTCGTTGGGCTTATGGGCAAGCGCGAGCGATCCCGGTCCATAGCTCATGCAATTGTGATTCTGGCACGTGCCCGCTATGACCGCGGTGTCGGTGTAGCCGGTGAAAATGCCAACTTTCGCGGAAGTACCCGTTACATCGGCGGTTGATTCGAGCAGCTCGGCCAGCAGGGGAGAGGCGGGGTCACGCTCGACGGCGGGGCGGTCCCCGGTGATGATGAATGACCCGTGGCAGCCCTCCACCTCATTCTCGGCTGCCGTAATTGCGTCTTCGACGATCTTTGTCGCTGCCTGTGTGTCGCAAGGTGGGACCAGCCTCATGTCAATCCAAACCTTGCACGAGTCGGGGACAACATACGGGCGATAACCGCCCTCGATCTGTCCAAACGTTACCGTTGACCGGCCAAGCTCGTCATGCACGGGCTGGCTGCCAATCTCTCGGCGAATTTGATTGATGGCTACCGCCCTGGCAGCGGAAACGGCCGCGCCTTTTCCCTATGGTCGCT
>UQWE01000029.1 GCA_900544655.1 uncultured Coriobacteriaceae bacterium | reverse complement strand
CCGGAACAAGCCCCTGCCGCGTTTGTGGCTACACCGCCCCTGCCGGCGTTGACGTCTGCCCCTCCTGTGGTGGCGAGATGTATCAGCGTGACGATGACAAGCCCGAGACCATTCAGAACCGCCTGAACGTCTATGAGTCCCAGACGGCTCCCCTTGTTGAGTACTACAAGGGCAAGGGCCTTCTCAAGGTCGTTGACGGCGACCGCCCGGTCGATGATGTTTACGCCGATGTCAAGGAGCTCCTCGCCCTATGATCATCATTAAGTCGCAAGACCAGATAGAGGCCATGCGACCTGCGGATGCGCTTTCCAAGCTCACCCTACGCCGTGTGGGTGCCATGATCATGCCGGGGGTCTCTACGATCGAGCTTGATCGTGTGGCCGAGAGCGTGATTCGCTCTCATGGCGGCACGCCCGCATTTAAGGGCTATGGTGGTTTCCCGGCTAGCATTTGCTGCTCCATCAACGGAGAAATCGTTCATGGCATCCCGTCCGCAGAGCGCGTGCTTGAAGACGGCGACATCGTTTCCATCGACACCGGCGCGGTAGTTGACGGCTGGGTTGGCGATAATGCCTGGACATTCTATTGCGGTAAGCCCAGCGATGCCGATAAAGGTCTCTGCGAGGTTACGCGCGATTGTCTCAAGGCTGGCATCGAAGCTGCCGTGCCCGGTAATCGCCTTGGCGACGTAGGCCATGCTATCCAGTCTCTCGCTGAGGAGAACGGCTACGGAGTAGTTCGCGATTACGTCGGTCATGGCATTGGCCGCGAGATGCACGAGGAACCCAACGTCCCCAACTACGGCAAGAAGGGGAGGGGCGTTAAGCTCCAGGCTGGCATGGTCATCGCCATCGAGCCCATGATTTGTATGAACGGCTATGATTCCCATGTGCTCCGTAACCGCTGGACGGTTGTCACCAATGACGGTGGAACGGCGGCTCACTATGAGAACACGGTTGCTGTTACGGAAGACGGCCCTGTCATCCTCACGACAGACGATGAAGGCCCCTGGTGTTCGATGATGGGCGGCGAATAGGGAAGACTACGAGTCGAGATACTCGTGACCCAAGCATCCATCAGAGGGCGACTTCAATCAAAATCTTATGGAGAACCCGCGCCTCGTAGACGTGGCGCGGGTTTTTCGTTATGATGTTCAGTCGCTGTGTCATGTGTCGAGGAAAAGGTAGCGCAGTGAGCAAACAGGACGCAATCGAGCTCGAGGGTAAGGTTCTCGAGCCGCTGCCCAACGCGATGTTCAACGTTGAGCTCGAGAATGGTCATGTCATTCTCTGCACCATTTCAGGCAAGATCAGGATGAACTACATCCGTATTCTTCCTGGTGACAAGGTCGTCGTCGAGATGTCGCCGTACGATCTTCAGCGTGGGCGCATTACCTACCGTTACAAGTAGGGCACCCTGCGGCGCGAGCCGCATGCCCGCAAGGGCTTTGTACTTCCCGCACGCGGAGCAAGGCGCGTGTGATCAGCCTTGGATATTCTCGCCAGCGGCTGGGCGTTCATATAGGAAAGTAAGACACACCGAGAGGAAGAACGATGAAAGTACGTCCTTCGGTCAAGAAGATGTGCGATAAGTGCAAGATCATTCGTCGCCACGGTAAGGTGTACGTGATCTGCGAGAACCCGCGCCACAAGCAGCGTCAGGGCTAGGAGAGGAGCACAAGTTGGCCCGTATTAACGGCGTCGACCTCCCGCGCGAGAAGCGCGTTGAGATCGGACTCACCTATATCTACGGCATCGGCCGCACCACCGCCTCCAAGATCTGCGCCGCTACCGGCGTTGATCCGAGCACCCACGTGCGCGACCTCACTGAGGAAGAAGTCGGCAAGATCCGCGATTACATCGATGCTAACCTCACCGTCGAGGGCGACCTCCGTCGTGAGACGCGTCAGAACATTGCCCGCCTGATGGAGATTGGCTGCTACCGCGGCCTCCGTCACCGCAAGGGCCTCCCTGTCCGCGGCCAGCGTACGCACACCAACGCTCGCACCCGCAAGGGTAAGAAGCGTCAGGTCGGCGGCAAGAAGAAGAAGTAGGGGAGACTGACTAATGGCTACTGCTAAGAAGGGTGCGCAGGCCCGCGGCCGCATCAAGCGCGCCGACCGCAAGAACATCTCCGTCGGTCAGGCCCACATCAAGAGCACCTTCAACAACACGATCATCTCGATCACCGACCCCCAGGGCAACGTGATCTCCTGGCGCTCTGCCGGCATGGTCGGCTTCAAGGGCTCCCGTAAGTCCACGCCGTTCGCCGCTCAGATGGCTGCCGAGGCGTGCGCCAAGGAGGCCATGGAGCACGGCGTCCACAAGGTGTCCGTCTTCGTCAAGGGCCCGGGTTCGGGTCGCGAGACGGCCATCCGCTCCCTCCAGGCCGCTGGCCTCGAGGTTTCGAGCATCCAGGACAAGACCCCCATCGCGCACAACGGTTGCCGTCCGTGCAAGCGTCGCCGCGTGTAGGTAAGGAAGGAATCTAACTATGGCAGTGGATAGGACTCCTGTCCTTAAGAGGTGCCGCGCGCTCGACATTGACCCGATCGTGATGGGCATCAACAAGAAGTCGAACCGCCAGCCCAAGCGTCAGCGTCGCCAGGAGAGCGAGTACGGCCGTCAGCTTCGTGAGAAGCAGAAGGCCAAGTTCATCTACGGCGTGCTTGAGAAGCAGTTCCACATGTACTACGAGAAGGCTCTGAAGATCGAGGGCATCACGGGTGACAACCTGATGACCATCCTCGAGAGCCGTCTGGACAACGTGGTTTTCCGTCTTGGCTTCGCCCGCACCCGCAAGGAGGCCCGTCAGACCGTCCGTCACGGCCACATCACCGTGAACGGCAAGCGCGTCGACATCCCCTCCTACCGCGTTAAGGCCGGCGACGTCGTTGCCGTCGCACCGAAGTTCAAGGATCTCCTCCCCATCAAGGAGGCTCTGATCTCTTCTGAGCACATGGCCGTTCCGGCCTGGCTCGAGGTCGACATCGAGAAGCTCCAGGGCACCGTCCTTCAGCTCCCGACCCGTGACCAGATCGACCTTGACATTGACGCTCAGCTCATCGTCGAGCTCTACTCCAAGTAGTAGAGATCGGTTGGAGGTTTCTATGTCCGATTTCATCCGACCGACCGTGTCGGTAGAAGAGGTCAGCGAGAATGTCGCTCGCGTTGTGACCGAGCCGCTTGAGCACGGCTATGGCGACACGCTTGGCAACTCGCTTCGCCGCGTGCTGCTCTCCTCTCTCGAGGGCGCCGCTGTGGAGGCCATCCAGATCGACGGCGTGCAGCATGAGTTCACTACGGTCGAGGGCGTCTACGAGGACGTCACCGACATCGTTCTGAACGTCAAGGGACTTGCGTTCAAGAGTCTCGGCATTGGCGATGAGGCCACGGCCACGATTTCCATCGACGGCCCGGCTACCGTGACCGGCGGCGATTTCAACATCCCGACCGAGTTCACGCTCGTCAACCCCGAGCACGTTATCTGCACCCTCGGCGAGGGCGCCCACCTCACGATGTCCATGCGCATCGGTACTGGTCGTGGCTATGTGTCTGGTGAGGACAACGAGCGCGATGACGACCCCATCGGTCTCATTCACGTCGACTCTCTCTTCTCGCCGGTTACTCGCTGCGCCAAGGCCGTTGAGCCCTGCCGCGTGGGCCAGCACACCGACTATGATCGTCTCGTCCTCGAGATCGAGACGAACGGTGGTGTCACCGCCCGCGAGGCCGTCGTCGAGGCTGCGAACATCATCAACCAGCACATGACCGCGTTTATGTGCCTGGCCGATGAGGGCGAGCCGGTCGAGGACGCGTCGATCTTCGCCGCTGGCCAGACCGACGACAACACTGATCTCGACAAGCAGATTGAGGAGCTCGACCTTTCGGTCCGTTCCTACAACTGCCTCAAGCGCGCCGGTATTCACTCCGTGCGTCAGCTCGTTGAGTTCTCTGAGAACGACCTGCTCAACATCCGCAACTTCGGCGTCAAGTCGATCGAGGAAGTCAAGGACAAGCTCGAGTCGATGGGTCTGGGCTTCAAGGCCTAGCCGCCGCTACACACATAGGAGTAACTGACTATGAGGCACTACAAGAAGAGCGGTATGAAGCTTGGTACCGACGCCAGCCACACCAAGGCTATGAAGAAGAGCCTGTGCCAGGCGCTGTTCGCCAACGACCGCATCAAGACGACCCTTCCGCGCGCTAAGGCCATCCGCGGCGAAGTGGATCGCATCATCACCTGGGCGAAGAAGGGCGACCTGCACTCCCGTCGTCTCGCCATCGCCAAGCTTGGTGACAAGGAGCTCGTCCGCGAGACCTTCGAGAAGGCCGCGCAGGGCATGTGGGCTGACCGCAACGGCGGCTACACCCGCATCATGAAGCTTGGTCCCCGTAAGGGTGACAACGCTGAGGTCGTCATCATGGAGATCGTGACCGAGCCTGTCGCCGCCAAGGCCAAGCCGGCCAAGACCGTGGTCACCAAGGTTGAGAAGGTCGAGGAGGCTCCCGCCGAGGAGGCCACCGAGGTCGTCGAGACCGCTGAGGCCACTGAGGAGACTGCCGAGTAGGCGTTTCACTCAATTTCGCTTTATGCAAATGAGAGGGTCCGGGATTTCTCGGACCCTTTTTTTTGTTTATGCTTGCCTGCGATGACAATCGCGAGCGAATGGTGCCGAGGAGGACAATGATAAAGGCGCGGGACATACGCTATCGATATCCAGGCTCTTCCTGTGATGCGCTCTCTGGAGTCTCGCTTGATGTGGCGTCGGGAGAGTTTGTCGTATTGCTCGGGGCAAATGGATCGGGAAAATCGACGCTGTCCAGGCTGCTGGCGTGTTCCTTGGAGCTTCAGTGTGGTTCGATTGAGGTTGATGGGCGTAATCTTCAGGATTCGACGCATGATGGTTGCGTTGGATACGTAAGGCAGGATCCTGAATCTCAGTTTGTTGCGCCGATTGTCTTTGATGAGGTCGCATTTGGCCCCTGTAATCTTGGACTGCCTGCCGAGGAGGTCCGCAAGAGGGTCAGTGAGGCGCTTGCCGACTGCCGGCTCTTAGGTTTTGAGGACAGGGCCGTTGACATTCTTTCTGGCGGTGAAAAGCAGCGCCTGGCTCTCGCTGGCGTTCTGGCGATGCGCCCTCGGTATCTCGTACTTGATGAGGTGATGTCGCAGCTTGGCGACGCATCGCGATCGAGCCTTCGAAACGTCTTGAGAGGGCTTGAAAGGCGCGGCGTTGGCATATTGCTGGTATCTCACAACCCCCAAGAGGCCGCGTATGCAGACCGAGTGGCTGTTTTGGAGGCTGGGCGTCTAGTCTGGGAGGGCACGCCGAATCTGCTATTCGCAGATGGAGAGCGTGCGAGCCGTGTGTTTCCGGGATCTCGTTTGTCGAGCGTCCTGACTGTGCTTGTTAAGGATGGGTGCGACTTAACTAGTTGTCGAACGGCGTATCAGCTGGCATCGCTCGCTCGCGAAGCCAGCCATGGGCATGAGTTGCTTGATTCGCTGTGCGTTGGTTCGAGGCGCGCGGCTCCTGCTTCTTGTGGCTTGAGCCTGCGCAATATCCAGCTCAATCTCGGAGGTGCTCAGATTCTTGATGGCGTGAGCCTCGAAATCCCGTCTCGGCGTCTGACCCTTGTCATTGGTCCCTCGGGTGCGGGAAAGTCGACGCTTGCGCGTGTGGCGGCTGGCATTCTTGAGCCTGACGCGGGTTCGGTCACGCTTGCGGGAAAGTCCGTCGTGCCCGGCGCCATTGGCCTTGCCCTCCAGCGACCCGAAGACCAGCTATTCCTAAACTCTGTGCTAGAAGATGTCGAATTCGGGCCATTGAACCTTGGGATGTCTCGTGAGGAGGCACGCCGCCGTGCCCAATGCTCCCTAAAGCTGCTCAAGGTGCCGGAAGGCTTTTGGTCGAGGTCTCCATTCCAGCTCTCTGGCGGAGAGAAGCGCCGTGTGGCCATAGCGGGCGTCATTGCCATGAACCCCGCCGCACTTGTCCTCGATGAGCCCACGGATGGGCTGGATGCGTCATGCAGGACGATCCTAATCAACGCCGTGCGCGATCTCGCTGACCAGGGGCAGCCCGTCATTGTGGTGAGCCACGACGTGGGGGAGTGGATGTACGCGGCGGATGACGTCGTGCTTCTCGAAGGGGGCAGAATCCGCTGGAGGGGTACGCCCTCTGAGCTTGCCTTGGCGTACGAGGTGCTTGAGCGCTGGGACGTCGGTGTGCCTCTCGAGCTCGCCATGCTTGGTGAGCTTACGAGGGAGGACCAAGATGCGCACTAGCACGCTGCTGGGATCCTATGTTCCCGGGCGAACGCCCGTCCACGGCCTAGACGCTCGCGTGAAGCTGCTCGCTCTCGTGGCGCTTGCCATCGTTCTATTTGCGTCGAAAGCGCCATGTGGGCTGGTGATGCCGGCAATTGCGGTGATAGTGGGCGCGTTCTTGGCCGGTTTGAGCGCACGCGACATCCTGGGGGCCCTGAGGCCCTCGGCTCTGCTCCTCGCGTTTGGTCTGCTTGCCTGCGCCTTCGTGGCGGATGGGACGGCGGATATCGTCCTTGTTGGGCAATTTGGCGTTAGTTGCCAAGGGGCCGCAAGGGGCCTATTCGCAGCCGTTCGCATTGTGGTGATCATTGCGGGATCGCTTGTCATGACGACCACGACTACGCCCTCCGAGGTGGCTGACGCCCTCTCTTCGCTAATGGCGCCGTTCGGCATCCTGGGGCTTCCCGTGGGGGGCCTTGCGATGCTTGCGTCCGTCGCGCTTCGCTTTATACCGCTTGCGGCGGAGGAGCTCGTGCGAATTCGCGATGCTCAGCGCGCGAGGGGCGTCGACTTTGCCGATGGCAACCCCGTCGTGCGCGTGCGACGGTGGCTCTCCGTGCTCGCGCCTCTGGTCGTGGCGCTCTTTCGTCGTGCGGAGGATCTCGCGGATGCCATGCGCGAGCGTGGCTATCGTGGTCGCAGCAGAACGCGTCTCACACGCTCTTTTCGCCTGACTGATATCGTTGTCCTAGTCATCGTTCTCGCGGCGACACTCGCCGCTTGTATCGCGTAGGAGTTCCATGGAGTCACGATTCGACGTTGCCGAGCCTACCTTCAAGGCCCCCGAGCGCCCCTCGATTGCAGAGAGGGCGGCAGACCCCGCCTCGCTTGATGGCACCCTCGTGCTTCGTCTGGGCTACCGCGGTGCGGAATTCTCCGGGTTCGCGGCGCAGCCGGGGCGTCGTACGGTTGCGGGCGAGGTCGTTCGCGCTCTCGAGACGCTTCTCCGTAGGCCCGTGGAGCTAACTTGCGCAGGTCGTACGGATGCGGGCGTCCATGCTCTCGCCCAGTATGTGAGCGTACCCCTGAGCACCGCGGAGCTTGGGCTTGACGCGAGACGTCTGTCCCACGGCCTCTCCGCCTTGCTCCCGGATGACATCTCGCCTTCTCAGCTTTATCGTGCCCCCGCGGGTTTCTCGGCACGCTTTGACGCTCGCTCGCGCAGCTACCGCTATCGCATTGTTGCCGGCCAGGCTCGGCCGGTCCTCGCATGGGATCATGCCTGGTGGCTGCGCTGCCGGCTTGACGCGGATGCTATGGATGAGGCCGCTCAGGCCCTTGTCGGGGAGCATGATTTCAAGAGCTTCTGCAAGGCGACGTCCGCCGAGGGCAAGCCTACGCATCGCTGTGTCATGAGCCTTGGCGTTCATGAGGAGAACGAGTGCGGCGAGCGTGTTACCTGCATAGACGTAGCGGGAAACGCTTTCCTCCACTCTATGGTTCGCACGATCGCGGGAACCCTCGTTGAGGTGGGGCGAGGCCAACGCGATGCGGGGTGGGTTGCCAAGGCGCTTGCGGCGTGCGACCGTAAGGCAGCGGGTCCCTGCGCTCCCGCGAAGGGTTTGACCTTCGTGGGGGTAGACTATCCGGAAGAATTGCTCGAACCCTGGGAGTAGCGTCGGGGTTCGGTCGTTGTTCGCACGTCATGCCGCCAGATGGCGAGTTTGGTGTGCTGTGCGCGATTTGCCGTGCGTCGTGTCTTACGCGCGAAAGGAGACGGCTATGTACGAGAGGCCAGATGTTCCCAAGGACAGTCCGCATCGCAACCTCATCGCCGTTATCGTGTTGGTGGTCGTTGTCGTGGCGGTCGGCGTGCTCGTGACCACGTTGTGGGATCTCGCAAACGCCAACTCGGTTCTCGGCAGCAATGACCTAGCCAGCGCCGTTGAGAGCACGATTCCCGCGGAGGAGTCGATCTGGGACCAGGCTGAGGCGACGGGCCTCACTGTCACGGGTGACGAGATCGAGACTGTGCTGTTCGCCGTTGCGTCGGATGATCCCGAGGGTACGCTTGCCGCTGCATACCTTGCGGTACTCAACAATACACAGGGGACGGCCAAGCTTCTTCAGTTCACCTCGGATGAGTGGATTCAGGTGGGGGAGGAGAACCTCTCCGTTGCGGATTGGTATGCCCAGAAGGGCGTTGCCGGCCTCGCTTCCGCCATCTCGGGCTCTGCCGTGGTGCCCGTCTCCCACATCGTGGCCATGACGCAGGACGGTTGGGACTCCTTCATGTCCATCGCTTCGAAGGGCAGCTCCGCGCTCCAGAGCCAATCTCGGAAGCTCATCAAGGGCATAACGCAGACGGACATGGACGCCATGGAGCTCGTCGACATCGCCCAGCGTGCGGTTGCGAACGGCGCTTCCTCCGATTCGATCGCCGGCGTCGCGACGAACGAGGTCGCGGACGAGGAGGGTGCGACGCGCTTGCAGGTCGACTCCGCGCAGCTCGCGCTTGCCGTGGGTACGCTCGCGTAGGTAGTGCTCGCATGACTGGCGTCCGCACGGGCGACGTTCATGTGGGTGGCGTTCGCGTAGGTAGTGCTCGCGCGGGGCACCTCGCACCAACGCGCGTCGCGGTCGCGCTACCTTCGGCAATTATGCAGATTAACTGCGCTCACCAGGCCTCCACAGCCATATGCCCGCTCGATGGTAATCTCTCGTGAGTGCATACATTGCCAACTCCGCGTGGTGTACGCGGCAAGTTAACGTGCGACAGAAGGGCAAAGATGGCTCACATGGAGAAGAAATCCCCGAAGGTCTCGGTGATCATACCGGCCTATAACGTGGATCGCTTCATCGGTCGCGCCATCGAGAGCATCCAAAACCAGACGCTCAGGAACTTCGAGCTCATCATTGTGGACGATGGCTCGACTGATCGTACGGGCCAGATTGCCGATCGCCTGGCGGAGCGCGACATCCGCATTGACGTCATCCACACGGAGAACCAGGGCGCTGCCGCTGCGCGCAACGTCGCCCTCGACCGCGCTCGCGGCGAGTTCATCCACTTCATCGACGGCGACGACTGGGCAGAGCCCACCATGCTCGCTGACCTCGTGAACATTGCCGAGGCGGATAGCCTCGACCTCGTTATCGCCGGTTTCTATATCGAGACCTACTATGGCGATGCTGACCAGCACACCACGGAGCTCAAGAGCCAGCCCTCTCGCGTGTATGCGAGCCAGGCGGAGTTCCGTGCTGGTGCGTGGAAGCTCTTTGACCAGAACCTCTTCTATACGCCGTGGAACAAGCTGTTCCGCCGCTCGTATCTCGAGCGCGTCGGCGCCCGCTTCAAGCCCACCTTCTGGGATGACTTCCCCTTCGTCCTCGACGTCATCCGCGACATCGAGCGCGTGGGCGTGACCGAGCGCGCCTACTACCATTTCATCCGTCTCCGCGCGGAGAGCGAGACGGCTCGTTGGCGTTCCAATATGTACGAGAAGCGCGAGGAAGAACATGGCTGGATGCTCGGCCTTTACGAGCACTGGGGCCTTTCTGGCGATCCCGCCAGCACCGAGATGGTGCAGCGCCGCTACATCGAGCGTCTCGTGGGCTGTATCGAAAACGTCTGCAACCCCAGCTGCACGCTTTCCTCTGCCGAGAAGCTTCGCCAGGTGGATGAGATGATCAAGAGCGACCGCGCCCAGCTCGCGGTTTCCATCGCTGAGCCGCGCTCGAAGATGATGGCCGTGATGCTCGTGCCCATCCGCCGCAAAGACGCGCGCATGGCCCTCGCGGAGGGGCGCCTCATCTCCTTCGTGAAGCGTCACAACACGAAGCTCTTTGCGACGCTCAAGGCTAATCGCTAGACCGCGGGTCGTCCTGCGCAGGCGAATTGCCCGCCCGAGAATGCCGGGCCGAGAAACCCCGCTAGGAGAAACGCTCTGATGTCGGGTGTGCGTTCGTTTGATTGCTACGCGTACAAATCATGATGGCGAACTCAATAATGTATGCAATATACAGTGTAATGCATAAAGTTACACGTTTATGCAAAATCGCGGTAGATTGTTAAACCCTTGCGCTTTCGTAGGTCTATAATGACGAGTCGTTGCACTCATAGCTTATGAGGGAGATTCGCATGTCATACAAAGTGGGAATCATCGGCGCCGCGGGATTTGCCGGAGCGGAGCTTGTGAGGCTCGTGCTCCAGCATCCCGAGTTCGAGCTTGCCGTCATCACCTCAAACGCCGACGCTGGCACTTCGCTCGCTGACGTCTATCCCGCGTTCGCGGGGGCGTCTGACCTCGTGTTCACCACGCACGACGACCCGGCGGTCAAGAGCTGCGACCTCGCCTTCCTCGCCGTGCCGCACACCGCCGCCATGGCTCAGGCTCCGGCGCTGCTTGACGCGGGCGTGACCGTGGTCGATCTCTCCGCTGATTATCGTCTGGCCGATAAGGACGTCTACGAGCAGTGGTATGGTGCCAAGCACACCTCGCCAGAGCTTCTCGCCACGCGCTCCTTCGGCCTGCCTGAGCTCTTTGGCGAGGATATCGATCGCGCCCGCGAGCTTCACGCTGCCGGCAAGCCGGCCCTCGTGGCTTGCGCCGGCTGCTATCCCACGGCGACCTCCATCGCCTCCGCGCCCGCCATTCGCGCCGGTTGGACCCAGGGCCTCGTCATCGTTGACGCAAAGAGTGGCGTCACCGGTGCCGGCAAGGGTTGCAATGCCAAGACGCACTTTTGCAACGCGGATGAGGATGTCCAGGCCTATAACGTTGGCAAGCACCGCCACACGCCCGAGATCGAGCAAATCCTCGGCAAGCCGGGCGAGGTCGTCTTCACGCCCCACCTCGTGCCCCAGCGCCGCGGCATCCTTTCGACCGTCTATCTCCAGCTTACGCCCGAGGCGGCGTCTATGAGCGTTGAGGAGATGGTCGACTACTACGACGGCTTCTACGCGGGGCGCCCGTTCGCGCAGGTGCTTCCTGCAGGCAAGCTTCCGCGCACCTCGAGCGTTACGGGCACGAACGTCTGTCAGGTGGGTCTTGCCAAGAACGAGCGCACGAACACCCTCGTGGCCATCGGCGCCATCGACAACCTCTGTAAGGGTGCCGCCGGCCAGGCCGTTCAGTGCGCGAATCTCGTCTTCGGCCTTGCCGAGGACGCCGGGCTCGCGCGCGTCGGCATGCCCGTCTAACCGCACCAATCCCTTCTTTCGGGCGTGTGCCCGTCGATAGGAGACTTCATGCAAGACAACATCACGACAAGGCTCGCGGTTATCGCCGACGGCGGCGTCACGAGCCCCGCGGGCGTCCGCGCGGGTGGCATCCATGCCGGGTTCCGTAAGAACCCTGGCCGCCTCGACATGGCACTCGTGGAGGTTG
>UQWE01000028.1 GCA_900544655.1 uncultured Coriobacteriaceae bacterium | reverse complement strand
TTCATCCTCGGTGGGGGGGGCGGGCTCGGAGGAGATGGAGCCGCCGATGTTAACGGCGCCCATGTAGATAGCCTCGAGCGTAGCGCCAAGCATAAGGCCGGTGACGGGATCACCCAGGAACAGGCCAACGATGGGTCCGACGACTAGCGGGCGCTCAGTCATGCACTGACCAAACATCCAGTTTCCGGCATAGCAAATAAAGTACGCGACGGCGGTGAGAAGAGCCGCTTGCATCATCTGGAATCGCCTCCCTTAGTTATCGACAACGGCGAGCATCTTGCTCGCGGGGGTCTTGGGATCGGTGGGGATAACCTGTCCGTAGACGGAGATCCCCTGCTGGTTGAGCTCTCGGAGCGCCTCGACCTCGCTCGGGTTCAGGATGCACTGCGGAGTGACCTGAACCATGAGGGACTTGTCGGTATCGTCGAAGCGACCCGCATTAGCGACATTGACGCTCTCGACAACACCCGGACAGCTCTTGACGATCTTAAGGGCATCGGCGACGTTGTTCGTGAGCACGAACATACGCATGTCCTTGGCCCTGGGGTCGTTGAAGACCTTGATGCACTCATCGACCGGCTTGATCAGAAGCTTGATGCCGGTGGGCGTAGCCATCTGAAGCGTCATCTTGGTGACATCGTTGACTGCCGCGTCGTCATTGGCGACGACGATACGTGGGCAGTCCAGCTCCTTCGACCAGACCAGAGCGACCTGACCGTGGATGAGCCTGTCATCGACTCGAATGGATGGAATCACGTGTCCTCCCCTGCTTTCTTTCCCTCCGCCAAAATGGGCGGCCCTCTTTGAAGCTGACAAACTGAAGCGGACGATCTTTGATTCTTTGAAGATGCAGCCCGACCGCACTACGCCCCGGGGTTTCGCGAGAGCAGTCGAGGAAATGCCTAGCTGAGGAAGTCGTCAGCGTTGCCCGAAGCGTCAGAGACGGGCTCGGGCTCGACAACTTGCACGGAGGCCTGAGAGATAATCTCGTCGAGGACCTCGCGGGTAACGGGCCTGGGGTCAAGCGCGACGCCCAGAACGACCATAAGATTGGTGCCGGTCACAAGTGTGATGTTGGGGTTCGAGAATGGATCGGCGCGGATAACGCGCTGGTTCACGCTGCCCGACAGGATGTCGGTAAAGACGAAGCCCTCGTCTTCATCGCCCACACCGGCAATGAACCGCTCGATCGCGGGCGTATAGTCGCCCGGCACGTCATCGGTGTAGGCATCGATGACGTCAATCTGACAGGGCTCGCCGGCAAGAATGCCAATGGCGCTCTTGATGCCGCTCGCGAGGTGACCGTGGGTAGCGATGAGGATCTTTCTGGCCATGATAGTCTCCTAAAAAAATCTTTCAGTCTGTCGAAGAATCGGCAGGGTCGCCGTCAAGGAAGTTCTCTTCGTTGCATTGTTCGGTCCTGCCGTTGTCTTCGAGTTCAATAAGGTCGAAAAGGTAGTTGATTTCACCCACAGGAAGCTCGACACCATAGGTGCGCGTGACTCCCGAGAAGCACGTGCGAGCAAGTCGGACGAAGTCGGCGTGCTCGGCAGCAAAGGCGTTTGAGTCGCCATAATTGAGAGCCGCCTTGGTGACGAGGCGCTCAACCAGATAGCTCACGTGGATATAGAGCCTGAGGCGCGTCTGGTACGAGAAGGTCTTGCCCAGGCTCGCCTGAAGGGCGTCGACCGACTCAGAGACCGCATCCATGAGGTGGCTGGGCTCGAGAATCGTGAGGTGGTGCATGAGGTTCTCAATAGAGCAGTTGCGGATGAGGTTATTCTTGAGCTGAGAGATCTCGTCTGAGGCGAGGTAGTTTTCGAGACCGAGAGCCAGGCCGTCGTCTTCCTTGAGCTCGGTGATCCCCTCGAGAGACATGAAACTCACGCCCTCAATTCCAGGGTTCGAGGCTCCAAAGACGAACAGGACGTTGCGGCGCGTAACCGCAGAAAGGTCGCCCTTGGAGCGAACGAGCTCGAAGTAGTCACACGGGACCATCTCGACGGGGATCGGTCGTGGAAGGCTCTTGATAAACAGGTCGCTAATCCTCGTGGCGGCCATCTCGCCGTTCTCCGAGACGAACAGGATGCAATCATTGGCCTGCTCGACGATGTTCATCGAATAGCTCGCGCGGGAGAGCTCGCACACGTGCTCGCAAATCTGCTCAAGCGGCTCCTGGCGGACGATCATCTCGCCAGCCTCGAGAGCGAGAGCGGTGGAGACGTTGTTGACGACGCCCACGGATACGCCGAGAAACGAGCTTAGGTGCTTGCCAATGTGCTCAAGACTGCCCATGTCGACCATCACAAGCGCGTCGAGCGACAGGGGCGAACGGGACAGGAAGCGCTCGAGCTGGGACACTACCTGATCGGCGGAGACATCGACGGGCATGTCGACGGCGTCGAATACGTGCTCGCCAATAATCGTGTTCACGGAGTCGGCAATGGAGCTCGCCGTGGAGTGGCCATGGGCAACGATGAGCGCCTGGCAAGAACGCATGCGATGTTCGCGCAGATACCAATGCAGATAGAACGAGAAGAGCGCGAGGTTGTCGTCATCGATGCGCCAACCGAGGCAATCGCGCAGGAACGTGCGGAGGTGCTCAAGCACGTCGCACTCCGTCGCGTACTTCTGGCGAACGAACTGGAAGAACGTGCGAGCAGTGGCGCCACACTCCGTGCGCCAGCGATTGACGGCGGTCTGGTTATTGCGGAAGAAGTGCGCGCTCGCAACGAAATGACGAGAGAAGTTCACGGGTTCGCGCATGCCATAGCGGTCAAACACCTGGCGAACGATATCCGCCACCGCAGCCTCGCCGATAAGAGCGGCGCGGTCACGCTCGACATACTCGAAATAACTCGAGAGGACGCTCTTTGCGCGGCCCTCGACATCGTCCATGCCCCCAGCGTCGACGGAGAAGAGCGCCATGAACCTGTCGAGGATGTCGAGAGCCTCAGAGCTCGCCTTGGCAGGGTCATAGAGGTCAACGTCCACAAGCTCGGGCTCATCGCCGATCTCGAGCTCATGCGCGATGCCGGCACCACCGGGAATGTGATACGAGTAGATCTTGAGCTCGGAGCTGCCCTGGTTGTCAGAATCTGCCATCGCACTTGCGCAGGTAAGGCTCACGGTACGCTTGAGACCGTTGATGTTGTCAGCGAAGCGCATCGAGACGAGCCTGCGAACCACGGACTGGCTCACCTTGATGGGCTTGCCGATGTTTGCCTCCTCGCGGCGGAGGAGGCTAAACAGCCAGGACTCCTTCTCCTCGGTTCCACGCTCGTCAAGAGCCGGAACAAAGCACAGCGCAGGAATCGAGCTGGCCCACGGGCGCATCGCAACCTCGGCGGCGTCACCGTTGTACTCAAAGAAAAGGCGCGAGGTCCCGCGGCGCGGACGCTTGGGGCCACCATCGGAGAGACGCGTCTCAAAACGGCTGAGAAGAGCCGACATCTGGGCGTCGGTAAGCTCCTGCGCGTTCTTGATCCACACGATTCGAGTCTCTCGGCTGGAGAGCAGGCCATCGCGCTCGTCGTTGCCGAGCAGGCCAAGGACGAGCTCGTCTCCGCCGGACGCAGCATCCACGAATCCCGCATGAGAGGCGTCCACGATGATGCCCTCGGAAACGCAGTACTTCGTGATGGAGTTCTCAATGCCGTGGCGACCAGAGCCAACTCCGCCCACGAGCATGAGCGGCAGGCCACACGGAGGATAGGACGCGGCCGCCTTTGCGCGCTCCACGACCTGTCGAAGCGAGCCGTGAGCACCGATAAGGTCCTCGAAGTCATACACCAGTCCGCGAGCGCTCTGAATGCTCGAAAGCATCTCGTCAACGCTCGCGAACGAGTCGATCGACGGGCGCACGCCAAAGACGGACTCGAGCGCCGAGTGGCTGTAGAACAGGGCGGGACGCGAGGCAACCTTAACAAGCAGACCATCGCCCACGAGCTCGTTCATGTACTGGCTCGCAAGGGAGCGACTGATATGAAGGGCGTCGGCAACTGACGACGCCTGGAAATAGTCCGCATCCCGCACGTCATGGTTCCTGGTGCACGAGTCTAGGATGTCATACACGCGCTCTTTGCTTGTCTTTGCCATGTGACCGCCCTCCCATCTGGGACCAAGGATGCCGGGCGGGCCGGGTTACGTCACAACTGTCGAGTAAACTCGTCAGTGCCTCGATGCCTCGAACACCGTCTGACGACACTGTCGAAACTGAAACGACTTGTGTCGAACGCAACCCTGGTACGTGGAAGCGAGGTGGGGACGACGACCGCCCCACCTCGCTTATTTCGAGACATTATTTTATCGGCAGACAACAAAAGATGACATGATCTCCGGCTTTAACCGATGCTATATGGATTTAAATCTGCAACTATTAAAGTAGTCTACCGAGGGAGAAAGCTCGTGTAGCGCGGAAGAGGCGCTCCCAAAAGGGGCTTGAGCCAGCTGCGATAGACATCGGTTACGCCGTTGCCAGCATCGTTGATAAACTCCTGCGGCATGTGGCGCTCCTCGAGCATCACACGCTCTATCGGGATGCGCACGAAGCGAACCCGGTAGGGGCTTGTCGAGAGGCGCTCGATGCCCACCATGGTCCCAGAATCCCCATCCAGCGCCGCGCAAACCGCCTCGCGGCCACAAGCGATCGCCTCGTCACGGTCAACCTCGCTCTGCCACGCAATTGACGCACGCTGCATGAGCCCCGGCTTCTCCGAGCGGGCACGGCAACCAAGCTTCGAGATGATGAGCTGCGCAAGGTGCGCCGAGACATCACCAAAATAGGTGGAGCGACCCGTGGTGAACGGTGGCGGGGCAACCGGAACGCCGCCCGCCTTATGGAGTCCCTCGCTCACCACGATCACGCCGGAGCGTTTCTCGTCGACCAGGCGCTGCGAATCATCGAGAAACGCGTCCTCGTCGAAGTCCCTCTCGGGAAGGTAGATGAGGTCCGGGCCGCCCGTCCCGGATTCATCCGCCATGGCACTCGCCGCGGCAACCCATCCGGCATTTCTCCCCAAGGCCTCAATGACGGAGACATGCGCGGGCAGGCCATGCACGTCACAGCACACGGCAGAGACGTTGGCGGCCATGAAGCGCGCGGCACTGGCAAACCCCGGAGCATGGTCGGTCACGGAGATGTCGTTGTCCATGGTCTTGGGAATACCCACGACATCAACCTCGATGCCGGCCTCTTGGCATGCTCGCCATATCTTTCCGCAGGTGTCCTGCGTACCGTTGCCTCCCGTGCAGAGGAGCCACCTGATTCCCGCGCGCTCGATGTCTTGTGCGAGCCGCACGTAATCCTCCGCCTCAAGCGGCGTTCTGCTCGAACCAATCGCCGAGGATGGCGAGGCGAGAAGGCCCCGGAGCCCTTCGCGGGACACTTCGGAAAAATCGACAAACCTCCCTTGGGAGATGCCATCAACGCCGCCAAGAACTCCTAGCACACGACCTATCTCGCGCGATGACAGGGCCTCGTCAACCGCCCCGTAAAGGCTCGCGTTGATGACCGCAGTGGGTCCCCCGCCATGAAAGATCGCAAGCGCGTCGCCAGCCATGATGACCTAGCCCACGTATTCGCGGACGAGTGCCTCGAGGGCCTCGTCCTTGCAGCCGGCGAAGAATACCTCCCGGAATGCCGGCGTAAGCGCCTGGCGCACCATGTCAGGGTCGATGGCACGGATGGCATCGGGAAGCTCCTTGGCCACCGCGCGCTTGAGGCCGTCGAGGACGCCCGCGTTCCTGTTCTGCTGCTCGCGGCGTTCGGCAGGATACCCCTGGCCCACGGGAGAGGAGAACGCCGCGGTAAAGATGTTGCGCAGGTTCACGTCTGCACCCCAGCCAAACCCCTTGGCGTACGGAATGGAGAGAGCATTTCCGGCGTTAATCTGCAGAAAGAGATAGGCATCCGCCGGCTCGACGCAGTAACCGCACACGACGCCCGGGAACGAATTGCAGGAGAGTAGCGCCCCCTGACCCGTACCGCAGCCCGTCACGACGAAGTCCACGGCACCCGAGTTGAGCAAAAGGGATGCCTGGATACCCGTCATCACGTAGGTGACGCAAGGGTTGTCCTCGGGATAGTCCGCCGGATTGCCCGTCGCCACATCCGTCTGGTGCATACCCGTGTTTACCACGGTGTGGCCGAGAGGCTCCGCAACCTCCTTGAGCACACTGAGAATGAGTGCGTTCTTGGGCGCCTGGGAGAACTCGTTGACAAGTGCGATCTTCATTATCTGGCCCTTTCTGGCCGAGAGCACCGGCCGCATATTTCAGCATTGATGTCGCGTAGCCCCGCTCGCGGGCGGGCAGCGCTACCGTGCAGACTCGAGAATCGCCTCGATGTCGGCCTCGCGCAGCTTGACGAACGACCCCGCGTGATTCCCACCACGCGCCTCGACGGCGCCGGCGGCCATCGTGCGAATCTGCTCCGCCGTGGGATCCACCCCAAGCTCCGAGAGGCTCGTAGGCATCCCGATCTCCCGGCACCACGCCTCCCATGCCTCGATGCCGGCAATACCCACGGCGCGCGGGTTCTCGTGGTCATCGGCGACGCCAAAGACGTTTACGCCGAACTTCGCGAAGCGCTCGGGGTCCGCATCGATGACGTAGCGCGCCCAACTACCCCAAATCGCAGCGAGCCCCGCTCCGTGAGCGACGTCATATAGGGCGCCAAGCTCGTGCTCAATCGCATGGCAAGCAAAGTCGGAGACGCAACCCGCCCCCGTAAGACCGCAGTGCGAAAGGGAACCAGCCCACAGGAGGTTGGCACGGGCGCCATAGTTCGAGGGCTCGTGAATCGCCTTTACAACGGCGTCCTTCACCACTCGAAGCAGCCCCTCGGCAATTGCGTCGGTAAGATCCGTATCGCGCTCCTGCGTAAAGTAGCGCTCCATCGTGTGCATCATGATGTCCGCGCCGGGAGCCGCCGTCTGGTAAGGGCTCAGCGTATAGGTGAGCTCGGGATTCATGATGGCGAAGATGGGCCGGGAGCACTCGTGGTTATACGAGCGCTTGAGAACGGGTCCCTCAAGCGTGTCTATGTCGAGAACCGCAGAGTTCGATGTCTCGGAGCCCGCGCCGGCCAGTGTGACGATGGCACCGAGCGGCGCTATCTTGTCCGTCTTCTCGCGACCGAGGAATAGGTCTTCGAGCGCGAAGTCATTCGCCATTCCATAGGCGATGGCCTTTGCCGAGTCAATGACGGAGCCACCCCCGACGGCGAGAACGAAATCGACGCCTTCCTTCTTGGCGAGTTCGAGCCCCTCCTTGGCAAGCGAGAGACGAGGGTTGGGTACCACCCCGCCAAGCTCCACGTACCCCACGCCTGCCTCGGAGAGGCTCTGCTCGACTCGATCGAGAAGCCCGCTCCTCTTTGCGGAACTCCCCCCAAAGTGAACGAGGACGCGGCTTGCGCCCGCCTCCTTTGCAAGCGCGCCAACGCGCAGCTCCGCGTCTTTTCCAAAGACGACTTTCGTGGGAACGAGATACTCGAAATTGACCATGTTGCCTCCTAGTCCGAATCGTCGACAGCTCCACCGCATTTGCGGGACTGCGCCCGTTTGCGGCGGAGGGAGAACTGGGCCGCCGAGCACCGCCGTCGCCCGACCCCCGCGCGCTTGCAAGCGAAAACACCGCAAACACGCATCATCCAGACGACAGCCTTCACCCGGCGGCCCAAGGGAGACGGCAATTAAGGCGCTAGTCCAGCGCGGCGCCTTCGAACTCGAAGCCATAGCGGCCGCAAGAGCCAATCATCTTCATGTAATCCTTGATGTACTGCTTAGCGGCCTGCTCGCCCCACATCATGAGGTCCATGTAGTCGATGCCGGGATTCTCGTTGAGCTTGTCGTGCATTGCCTTGCGCTGGTGACGGAAGAGATCCGTGCAGACGTTGATCTTGTTGATGCCGAGAGAGACGACGTGACGAATGTTCTCCTCACCCGCGCCGGATCCACCGTGCAGGACGAGAGGCATCTGGAGGGCCTCCTTGAGCTCTGCGAGACGGTCGAAGTCGAGTGTGGGAACGAAGTCGTCAGGATAGGCGCCATGAGCGGTGCCGATGGCAACGGCAAGCGCGTCGCAGCCCGTACGCTCGACGAACTCCTTGGCCATATCGACGTTGGTGTACATATCGGCAGTACGTCCGTCGCCGGCAGCCGCCTGGCCAACGTGGCCGAGCTCGGCCTCGACCGAAGCACCATGCGCGTGAGCCATCGCGGCGACCATGCGGGTACGACGGACGTTCTCCTCGAAGTCGTAGCTCGAGGCATCAATCATCACGCTCGAGAAGCCGGCGCGAATGGCGCGGCAGGCGTTCTCATAGGTGTCGCCGTGATCAAGGTTGAGAGCCACCGGAACATCAACGTCCTCGGCGATCGCGCGCACGAGCGGAGCCATGTACTCAGGCGTGGCATGGGCGTTCATCTGGCGCGGCGAGATGTCGACGATGACCGGCGACCCCTCCTCCGCCGCGGCGGAGACGATTGCACGGCCCTGCTCGAAGTCCACGCAGTTGATCGCCATGACGGCGTAGTTGTGCTCGCTGGCGTGCTGAAGCATTTCCTTCATCGAAACGAACATGAGATTCCTCCGTTGCACTTGGGAACTGGATACGAAATTGGCTGCGCGATAAGATTGCGGGCCTCCGGCCGCAGCGTCCGAAGGCCCAGAGTGGCTCTCTGATGACTAGAAACCCGCCAGGTTGCGTTCGATAGAGGCGTCGAGGAACTCCATCTCCTCATCGGAGAGGACCAGCGAGAAGGCTTCGCAGTTCTCTCGCGCCTGCTCGACGTTCTGAACACCCACGAGTGAGGTGGTCACGAATTCCTTCTGCGCCGCCCAGACGAGCGCCACGTGGGACAGCGGGCGACCGTGGCGATCGGCCACAACGTCCATGTCCTTGAGCAGCAGCTGGATCTGGGAGAACATCGGATCCTTGAAATAGGGATAGAACGTGTAGCGAATGTCCTTCTCGTCAAAGTGCGGCAGCTCGCGGAAGGCGCCGGAGAGGATGCCGGCACCCATCGAGCCATAAGCCATCGTCATGATGCCCTGCTCGTGGCACCAGATGAGGTCCGCCTCCTTCTCACGATTGACCATGGAGAACGGCAGCTGCACGGCGTCGACGCGAACAAGCGAGGCGGCTTCGTCAATCTGTTCGCGGTTCACGTTGGAAAGGCCCACGTGGCGGATCTTGCCGCCCTCGAGTAGCTCATTGAGGGCCTTTGCCGTCTCTTCCATGGGCGTGTTGGCGTCGGGATAGTGCATGACGTAAAGATCGATGTGATCCGTGCGGAGGCGCTCGAGCGAGGCATCGCACTCTGCCAGCACGTTGTCATAGGAGTTGTTGATGACGCGCTTGCCCGTAGCGGGGTCGTTGTAGTTGCCAAACTTCGTCACGAGGAAGACCTTGTCGCGGTAGCCATCCTGCGCGAGCGCGGCGCCCACGACCTTCTCGGACGCATGGTCGCCGCCGTAGACCGGAGCCGTGTCAACAAGGTTCACGCCTCCGTCGACGAGCGCATGGATGGCAGCGATCGACGCGTCATCCGTAACGTCGCCATAAGAGAGGCCATAGGCATTCGTGCCGCCCATGGACCACGTGCCGACGCCAAGCGCCGAGATGCTTGCTTCGCAACGGGCGTTTTCATTGTAGAGCATCCGTCCCCCAATCTCCGCGGTAACGCGCGGTCGCAGCCGGGCGGGTTCGCCCGGTTTCAACGTTTCCTCGTTGCGAGTATCCGGCCCTCGCGACGACGCGTCTTATTTGTCGAGAGAGGTTTGACAGATGCGCCACCCCGGAGCGGGAGTGCGCGGGACTCGCGCAAGGGACGAGGAGATGTGTCGATGACGGAGGCTCTTGTGTCGAATACGCCGCCCTTGGCATGTTTGCGGCGTGTCGATTGAAGGCTCTGACGAACTTTCCCAACGATTCAGACGCGCAAGGCCCGATAAGCCATGCTTCTCGCCAATTCCCACGTTCAAGCCGTCAAGAGAAAGGACAAGCGTGGACAATCCCAGGGCATTCGACGAGAGCACCTTGCGCGACCTCGAGGGAAAGGCCCTCGCCATTCGCGAGGACCTACTTAGGCTCTGCGCGCAGACGCAGATTCATATTGGCGGAGACCTCTCCGCAACGGACGTCATGTGCGCGATATGGCAGCACGCCATCGTCTACGACCCAAGCCGACCCAAGTGGGACGGACGCGACCGATTCGTGCTTTCCAAAGGTCATGCCAGCGCTGTCACCTCGTTCAACCAGGCAATGCGCGGTTGCTTCGCCCGTGACGACATCTATCGCGAGTACGCACAGGACAACGGGCGCTTCGGAATGCACTCCTGCAACCTCGTGAACCCCTATGTCGACGTCTCCACCGGAAGCCTCGGACATGGGCTGCCCGTTGCGTGCGGTCTTGCCCAGGGTTTGCGCCTTCATGGCAATGAGACAAGTCGCGTCTGGGTCGTGATGGGTGACGGCGAGCTTGACGAGGGCTCGATCTGGGAGGCCGCCGCCTGCGCGCACCAATACTCGCTCGGCAACATCGTTGGCGTTGTCGACCACAACCGCCTGCAGCTAGACGGCCCGACGAGCGAGGTGCTCGACATCGGCAATGTCGCGACGCGCTTCTCGGCCTGCGGTTGGAACGTCATCGAAGTTGCCGACGGCAACAACATGACGCAGATTCTCGACGCGCTCTCGAGCCTTCCCTCCCCCAATTCCGAGACACCCACCGTCATCGTTTGCCACACGATAAAGGGCAAGGGAGTTCCCGCCATGGAAGGAGACAAACTCTGGCACTGCGCCCAGATTAGCGAGGAGATGTGTGCCGTGGCGACTAGGCACTTGCGAGCAGAATACGAGCAGAAGTGGGGTGAGCGCTAATGACCGCCAGTGACGAAAAGACCACGGCGAAAGAGGCGATTGGCGAGACCATGCTGCGCCTGGGCGAAACCGACGAGCGCGTCGTGGTTGTTAACGCCGATCTCTCTCGTTCCTCCTGTATGGATGAGTTCGCCAAGCGCTTCCCCGAGCGCTGCTTCAACGTCGGCATCGCCGAGCAACAGATGGTTAGCTTTGCGGCGGGCCTCGCCATCGAGGGCTTCATCCCCTTCTGTTTCACGTTTGGCCCGTTCTTGTCCATGCGCGCAATCGAGCAAATCCGAACCGACGTGTGCTACGGGAACCTCCCCGTGCGTTTCGTAGGCGCCAATGCCGGGTACTCCGCTGGAGTCATGGGGGCAACCCATTGCGCGCTCGAAGACGTTGGCATCCTCTGCTCCATCTCGAACATGACGCTTGCCGAGGGCGCCGACCCCTGGGAGGCAGGACGCATCCTCAAGGCTTCGCTCGCGCTCGATGGCCCCCTCTATTTGAGGACAAACCGCGAGGCGCAGGGGCGCGTGTGTGAAGAGGCCGGGGGCTTTGAATTTGGACGCGCCAGCGTGCTGCGCGACGGGGCCGATGGCGCCATCATCGCCTCCGGCGTAGTTGTCGAGCAGGCACTTGCCGCCGCCGAGAGGTTATCGCTCGAGACGGGAGCGCAGGTGCGCGTGGTCAATATGCCCACCATCCGCCCGCTTGACGAGCAAGCCGTCCTCGCCGCCGCGGCAACCGGCCGCGTTGTTGTAGCGCAGGACGCCAACATCCGCGGCGGGCTCGGATATCAGGTAGCGGCAGTTTTGGCGCAGGCAGGCGTGGCGTGCAAGCTCAAGATACTCGGAGCGCCGGACGAGTTCGTGCCCATCGCAACGCCGGCGCATCTCTATCACAAGAACGGCTACGACGCCGAGGGGCTCGTTCACGCAATGACGGAGCTCCTCGGGTAGCGGTCGAACCCAGGCGGAAACCAAAAGCGGGTGCTGAGAAGCTCTTCTCGGTACCCGCTATTTATTGTCTCTTGCGGCGTAGCTGCGTTCAAGCGGCGGCTCGTCACAATCTAACCCGCCTCGCAACGGACCCACCGCTACCTCGTCACAACCCACAGCGTTGCCATGGTCGCGATGCCAATGCCCACAATGAGCGCCACCCACAGAACACGTACCACGGGGTTCATGTCGCCCGCCACTG
>UQWE01000027.1 GCA_900544655.1 uncultured Coriobacteriaceae bacterium | reverse complement strand
GCGCGAACCCAGGCTCGGCGCGCTCGCAAGCCTCCGCAAAAGCAAACGTGCGCGACCTCCCCCGAGGTCACGCACGCGGCATTCGCTCTTAGGCGCGGATGGTGGTTCCGGTGCTGCCGCCAAGACCGTCCTTGGCCTTCTCGAGCAGGGTGATGAGGGCGGAGCGGCCGGGCTTGCTCTCGGCGAACTTCGCGCACGCGAGGACCTTGGGCTCCATCGAGCCCTTGCCAAACTCGCCCGCCTCGGCAAGCTCGCGAGCCTCGGCGGGCGTGAGCTCGTCGAGCCAGCGCTCGTCGGGCTTGCCAAAGCGCACGGCCACCTTCTCGACCGCGGTGAGGATCACGAGGTAGTCCGCGTCGAGGGACTCGGCGAGAAGCTCGGCGGCGAAGTCCTTGTCGATGACGGCCGCGGCGCCCTTGAGGTGGTGGTCACCGGTGGGAAGCACCGGGATGCCGCCACCACCGCAGGCGATGACGATGTGGTTTGCCTGGACGAGCGAGGTGATCGTGTCGAGCTCGACGATGCGCTGGGGCTTCGGAGAGGCGACGACTCGACGGTAACCCCTGCCGGAGTCCTCCATGAAGTCATAGTCGCGGTCGCGGTGAAGGACCTCGGCCTCCTCCTTCGTCATGAAGGAGCCGATGGGCTTGGTCGGGTTGGAGAACGCGGGATCCTCCGGGTCGACCTCGACCTGGGTGAGGACGGTGGCGACGCCCTTGGCAATGCCACGGCGCTCCATCTCCTCACGCAGGGCGTTCTGCAGGTCATAGCCGATATAGCCCTGGCTCATGGCACCGCAGACGGAAAGCGGGCACGGGATGTACTTCTCCGGATTAGAGCGCGTGAGCTCGGTCATGGCGTTGGCGATCATACCAACCTGGGGACCGTTGCCATGGACGACGACGACCTCGTTGCCCTGCTCGATGAGATCCACGATCGCCTGGCTGGTCACACGGACGGCGACGGCCTGCTCAGGAAGGTTGTTGCCGAGGGCGTTGCCGCCAAGGGCGACGACGATTCGCTTGGACATATCGACTCCGATCATTGAGGGCGCCTCGGCCCTGCAAGATATGGGCGCACGACCGCGCGTGGCCCTGAAAATTGATAAAGCTATCCCTGGGGTCGCGCGTTCGGCCGAAACGAAACGCGCGACCCCAAGCCTTCGCCTACCAAGGAGGATGGCGGCGGCGGTGCCGGATAACCGGCTCTGTCTAGGTAGCAGGCCTCGGTCCTGCGTCCGCGCTCAGACCGCAGACGCAGGCGACGGGGACATTAGGCCTGGAACCAGCGGGGAGTGGCGGCAGCCTCGAGAGCCTGGAGGGTCTCGATCGGGTTGGCGACCTTCTGCAGGAAGATCATCGCGGCGATGGCGTAGGGCTTGTACGAAGCCTCCTTGTACATGCCATCGCGGTGCATGTCGAAGACGTCAGCCATGACCTCGCCGTGCTCGCAGGAGACGCCGGAGATGTCGGCGGGCAGCGGGTGCATGAAGATGGTGTCCTGGCCGTTGGCGGTCTTAGCCATGAGGTCGGTCGTGGAGCACCAATCCTTGTGCGTGGCGTTCTGGGCGAGGAGCTCCTTCTCGAGCGCGGCGATGCCGGCGTCGTCACCCTCGGCGTAGAGGTTGGTGCGGCGCTCCATGGCGGCGTAGGGGGCCCAGGACTTCGGGATCACGATGTCGGCGCCCTCGAAGGCCTCCTCCATGGTGTTGGCCTGGTTGAAGGTGCAGCCGTTCTCGGAGGCATACTTCTTGGCGGCCTCGACGCGGTCACCCATGAGGTCGTAGCCCTCGGGGTGAGCCAGGGTGACGTCCATGCCGAAGCGCGGGAGCAGGCTGATGAGGGACTGCGGGCAGGACAGCGGCTTGCCGTAGGAGGGCGAATAGGCCCAGGTCACGGCAACCTTCTTGCCACGGAGGTTCTCAAGGCCGCCGAACTCCTCGATGAGGTAGAGCATGTCGGCAGAGGACTGCGTCGGGTGGTCGGAGTCGGACTGGAGGGAGATGAGCGTCGGACGGTGGTCGAGGACGCCGTCCTCGTAGGCCTGCGCGACGGAGTCAGAGACCTCCTGCATGTAGGCGTCGCCCTTGCCGATGTACATGTCGTCGCGGATGCCGATGACGTCAGCCATGAAGGAGATCATCGTGGCGGTCTCGCGAACGGTCTCGCCGTGAGCGATCTGGGACTTCTTCTCGTCGAGGTCCTGGAGCTCGAGGCCGAGGAGGTTCGTGGCCTTGGAGAAGGAGAAGCGGGTGCGCGTGGAGTTGTCGCGGAAGAGGGAGACGGCGAGGCCGGAGTCGAAGATCTTGGACGAGATGTTGCGCTCGCGGAGGTTGCGGAGGGCGCCGGCGACCGCGTAGAGGGCGCGGAGCTCGTCGGTAGTCTTGTCCCAGGTGTGCAGGAAGTCGCTCTGGTACATGCCCTTGAAGTCGAGGCCGGAAAGCTGGTCGATGTACTGGCTGATCTCGCTCATGTTATGTCCTCTCGGATCGAATTGCGTGCGTATGACGGGGAAGTTGACAAAGGGACTGTCCCTTTGTCACCTTTGTCAACTTCCCCTTTTGCGGGTTCCCGCAGGAGTCGAGCTACTTGATGTCGTTGTCGGTGAGCTCGGCGCGGTAGGTGGTGGCGTTGTCCATCTCGGCGCTAGGCTCGTAGAGGTTCAGAGCGGCGACGTAGAGGGCGGCGCAGGTCGGGAGGTCCTGCTTGTAGGTGACCTCGTTGGGAGCGTGGGCCTGGGACTCGGCGCCGGGACCGAAGCCGACGCAGGGGATGCCGTAGCGGCCCTGGATGGAGACGCAGTTCGTGGAGAAGGTCCACTTGTCGCACAGCGGTCGGCCGGCGCGCTTGTCCATGGACTTCTCGCAGCCGATGCGCTCGTCGCCGAAGAGGGCCTTGTGGGCGTCGACGAGGGCCTTGACGTGCGGAGCGGTCTCCTTGTTGATCCACGTCGGGAAGTAGGCCTCGGTCTCGTAGACCTCGCCGGTCCAGGACGGACGGTCGTACATGTACATGGAGACCTTGACGTCCTCGCCGTACTTCTTGACGGCCGGGAGGTTCTCGACCTCCTCCAGGCAGGACTTGTAGGTCTCGCCAGCGGTCATGCGACGGTCGATGGAGATGGCACAGGAGTCGGCGACGGCGCAGCGGGACGGAGAGGTGTAGAAGATCTGGGAGACGGTGCAAGTGCCGCGGCCGAGGAAGCGGGCGTCCTCGTAGTGATCCGGGTTGTACTTCGGGTCGAGCATCTTCACGAGGCCCTTGACGTCAGTCGACTCGTCGCAGCCGTTGTTGTTGAGCTTACGGACGTCGGCGATGATGTCGGCCATCTTGTAGATGGCGTTGTCGCCGCGCTCGGGGGCGGAGCCGTGGCAGGAGGTGCCGTGAACGTCGACGCGGATCTCCATGCGGCCGCGGTGGCCACGGTAGATGCCGCCGTCGGTGGGCTCGGTGGAGATGACGAACTCGGGCTTGATGCCGTCAACGTTGTAGATGTACTGCCAGCACATGCCGTCGCAGTCCTCTTCCTGGACGGTGCCGACGACCATGACCTTGTAGCCCTCGGGGATGAGGTCGAGGTCCTTCATCATCTTGGCAGCGTAGGTGGCGGCGGCCATGCCGCCCTCCTGGTCGGAGCCGCCACGGCCGCCGATCAGCTCGTCATCCTCGAAGCCCTTGTACGGGTCGAAGTCCCAGTTCTCGATGTTGCCGATGCCAACGGTGTCGATGTGGGAGTCGATGGCGATGATCTTATCGCCGTCGCCCATGAAGCCCATGACGTTGCCAAGGCCGTCGACCTTTACCTCGTCGAAGCCGAGCTTCTCCATCTCGGCCTTGATGCAGGCGACGACCTCGCCCTCCTCGCAGGACTCGGACGGGTGGCTGATCATGGCGCGAAGGAACGCCGTCATGTCCTTGCCGTAGTCCTCGGCGGTCTTCTTGATGAGGTCGTAATCGAGCTGCTTAGCCATGTCTGCAACCTTTCTGTTGGATGGCCCTTTTACCTGGAATCACTTGGCGCCGCCCCTGGGGCGCTCGCAGTTAGTAAGGAAGTCCTCGCGGTGAGGCCGGACCTGCGCGAAAGAAGCGCTCGCGGCAAGGCCGGGGTCGAGCTGAGCGCCCTAGAAGGTGGGGTACTCGCCCTCCCAGACGATCCTGCGATACTGCTCGGGATCAGTGTCGCCCTCGGTGGAGAAGCACAGGACGGAGCTGTTCTCGTCGAGGCCGATGGCCTCCTTGAGCTCGGCGTACTCCGGGTCCTGCATGAGCGTCATGACGAGGCCGCTCGTGACGGCGCCGGACTCGCCGGAGATGACGCGCGGGTCGCCCTTCTCGGGGGCACCGAGGACGCGCATGCCACGAGCGGTCACCCAGTCAGGGCAGGAGACGAAGGCGCGAACGTGGTTGCGCAGGATGTCCCAACCGAGAATGTTGGGCTCGCCGCAGCAGAGACCGGCCATGATGGACGGCATGTCACCGCCGACGATGCGGGGCTCGCCGTCGCCAGCCTTGGCACCCTTGTAGAGGCACGCGGCCGGGGCGCACTCGGCGACGACGAAAATGGGCGGGTTGTCCGGGAAGAGGTTGGTGAAGTAGCCCACGACAGCACCGGCGAGCGAGCCGACACCGGCCTGGACGAAGACGTGGGTCGGGCGCTCGACGCCAGCCTCGGCGAGCTGCTCGGCAGCCTCTGAGGCCATGGTGCCGTAGCCCTCCATGATCCAGGACGGGATCTTCTCGTAACCCTCCCAGGCGGTGTCCTGAACAATCACGCCGCGCTCGCACGCGTCAGCCTCGGCGGCGGCCATGCGGACGCACTCGTCGTAGTTGACCTCCTCGATGGTGACCTTGGCACCCTCGGCGGCGATGTTGTCGAAGCGGGGCTTCGTGGAGCCCTTGGGCATGTGGACAACGGCCTTCTGGCCGAGCTTGTTGGCAGCCCAGGCAACACCGCGGCCATGGTTGCCGTCAGTGGCGGTGAAGAAGGTGGCCTGGCCGAAGTCACGGGCGAGCTCGTCGGAGGTGAGGTAATCGTAGGTGCAATCCGCAACGTCCTTGTTGGTCTCATCGGCGATGTAGTTGGCCATCGCGAAGGAACCGCCGAGGACCTTGAAGGCGTTGAGGCCGAAGCGATACGACTCGTCCTTCACGGCAAGGCCGGCGATGCCGAGGCGCTTGGCCTGCTGGTCGAGGCAAGCAAGCGGCGTCACAGAATACTGGGGGAAGCTCTCATGGAAGGCGCGGGCCTTCTTGACGTTCTTCAGGGACATGATGCCGAGGTGCGCGTCATCGCTCTTGGGCATCTCGTTAATGGCCCATTCGATCCTCTCGCTCACGTTTGCGTCCTTTCCGTCGCGACCGACTAGCACAGCGGGAACCTCACCCGCCGAATGACCGACTATTTGTTTGCAAACCAAACAATTAGTTTGTTATTCCATATGAAACCATACTTCTTGTTCGAATCAAGGCAGGAATTGTGCCGATTGGCGAACGTACGGTTTTCAAGCGTGAACGGAGACGCGCAACATATACCAAACAAATAGTTTGGACAGAAGCGACGAACGCGAGAGATGCGTGACGGGCACGGGATATGAGCGAGCGGCACAGCCCTACCCCGCTAGATAGCAAACGAGCCGCAATCGCGGCTCGCTTGGTTACTTCGCAAATTGTGAGGCAAGACCACTTGCCAGGTTGACAAAGGGACTGTCCCTTTGTCAACTTTTATCGACCAGGCGTTCGCGCTCCTCGGGGGAGAAGGCGGCCTTGTCGACCAGGTCGACGGCCCTCGTGCCAAGAGCGATGGCCTCGTCGAACAGGTCAAGCGAACGCTCGAGCGAGGTGCCCTTGTCGCGCACCGCGGCAACAATCTCGTCGAGACGGTCAGTCACGTCCGAGAAGCGCTCGTAACTCGAGGTGTCCGGCTTAGAAGCCATGCTTACTCGCCCTCTCGGGCCCACTCGGGCACGTCAGAGGCCTTGTAATCGCCGTCATAGAAGTCCTCGTGCTCAGGCGCGAAGCCCTCCTCCGGGACGTACTCGCGGTCGTCCTCGTAGCCATAGGCGGAGGAGGCAAGCTCCGCGGCGGAGTCCTCGTAGTTTTTGCGGGCGACCTCGATCACGTCAATGCCGTTGTCGATGTCCGCGGCCACGCGCCCGAGAACGCCGTTCACGAAACGGGAGGACTCGTCCGAACTGCCAAAGGCCTTCGCAAGCTCGACGCACTCGTCGATGCTAACGGCCTTGTCGACGTCATCCTCGAAGAGGATCTCGTACAGGGCGACGCGCAGAAGGTTGCGGTCCGTCGCGGACATGCGGGAGATGCTCCAGTTGCGGGCGGCACCGGAAAGGACGTGGTCGAGCTCGGCGCGATGCTCATCGGTACCGCGAGCGAGCTGCTCGCCGTACTCAACGAGGGGACCCTCGGAGAGCACGTAGTCACCAGCGAGAACATCGGCGACGCTGCGACCACAGGCCTCGGCCTGGAAGAGCAGCTGAAGGGCCTGGCAGCGGGCGAGCGTGCGCCCGACGATACGAGAGCTAGAAGACAAGGGACCTACTCCTTGGGAAAGATGAGTTCGTCGATGCAGACGTCGACGCTCGAGACGCGAACGCCAATCTGCGCGTCAACGGCGTTGGCGACGGCAGAACGGACCTCAGCGGCCAGCTTGGTAAACGGGTAGCCGAAGAACACGACGAGGCGCACGGTGATGACGAGGGAATCGTCATCCGCGACCGAGCACTCGACGGCGTTGGTGGTGGGCTGGGGCTTGGACGTGAGCATGGCGATGAGGCCGCGCGCGATGTCCTGGCCATAGATGGCAGCGACACCCTCGACCTTCTCCGCGGCAGTACCCACAATCTGGGAGATGACGCTCTTCGACACGCCCATGCCGGCGATTCTCAGCTCATTGCTCATGCCTACCCCTTTCCATGAGGGAAGTGAGGCCACGCCAGACGGCGTGGCCGTGGGTTTGTGCTAGACGCGCGCGACGAACTTGCCCTCGCGAGTGTCGACCTTGATGACTTCGCCCTCGTTGAGGTACATCGGGACCTGGATGACGGCGCCGGTCTCGACGGTGGCAGGCTTGCCGCCGCCCTGGACGGTGTCGCCCTTGAAGCCCGGGTCGGTCTTGGTGATCTCGACCTCGATGAACATCGGCGGCTGGACGGTGAGAAGGTCGTCGTCAGCGTACATCAGCTGGCAGGTGTCGTTCTCCTTGAGCCACTTGGAGTTCTCGCCGATGAAGTCAGCGGGGACGGGGATCTGCTCGTAGGTCTCCATGTCCATGAAGTAGTAGTTGTCACCGTCGTTGTAGAGGTACTGCATCTCCTTGGTGGAGAGCATAACGGAGTCGAACTTAGAGCCAGCGTTGCAGGTCTGGTCGCCGATGACGCGGCCGGAGCGGAGGTCCTTGATCTTGTAACGGACGAAGGCGCCACCCTTACCGGGCTTGACGTGCTGGAACTCGACGAGGGTGTAGATCTTGTCCTTGATCTTGAGACCCATGCCGTTCTTGAACTCGGCGGTGCTGATCTGCTGCATCTGGCGACTCACTTTCTTATTGCTGCCCTCTCGGGCCGTTACGCATACGACTGATGGATTATATCACCTCGCGGGCTAGCGGCCCAAACGCGACAAACTCCGCACGCCTGCCTTGAGAACGTCGAGGAGCGACGGGCTCCTCTGCAGAAGGTCCTCCGGAAGATGCTCCCTCATGGCGCGCAGCGTCGCCTTGTTATCGCGCGTCGAGAAGTCGAAATGCCCGTTTTCCTTGGTAAAGATCGCGAATCGGGCGATCTTCTTCCCGGGCAGGACCTCCGCGGCCACGTAGTCGACCTCATCCCACGGGATCTGGATGAAATCCTCCTTGTTGCGCTCGTTGTAAAACTCGAACGCGCGGTCGCCAACCATAACGTCGCCATAGGTGGTGAGCCCGGAGAGCGACGAAGCTCTCTCCGTGTAGTCGACCTTCGTGTTCTGAGACTGGACCATGCTTGTCTCCTTAGGCGTTTGACGAAAAGGCCGCACCCACCAGCTAGCGCCAGGGGTGCGGCCTGCTAGGACGCTATGAGCGCCTCATATCCTACATGAAGCCGAGCAGACGGCCCACGATGCCCACGGCGAACAGGGCGAGGATGATGACGATCGGGCTGACCTTCTTCTTGAGGAGCTTGCAGACCAGAAGCGTCAGGCAGACAGCCGCGAGACCAGGAATGAGCTGGTCGAGGTTTGCCTGGAGCGTGGTGGTCTTGACCGGGTCTAGCGCGGTGGCGCCGACCGAGTTGTACATCGTCAGCGCATCCTTGACGCCCTCAGAACCGGCAGGGAGGTTCGCCCAGTCGATGTAGGCGCCCTCGGGCTGCGTGATCTGGGAGACGATCGGGGTGAAGGAGATCGAGACCCAGCGCTCGACGAGCGAACCGATGATGAACATGCCGAGGATGGAAGCGCCCTCGGTCACCTTGCCCATGAGGCCGCCGGAGAGGTCCTTGGCGATGGAGGAACCCACCTTGTAGCCAAACTCCTGCGTGTACCACAGGAACGCATAGCGGATGATGTTCCACGCGAAGAAGAACAGAAGCGGGCCCATGATGCTGCCGGAGAGCGCGATGGAGGCGCCCAGAGCACCGAGGATCGGGCGAAGGGTGAACCAGAAGGCCGGGTCACCGACGCCGGCGAGCGGGCCCATCATGCCAACCTTCACGCCCTGGATGGCGACGTCGTCGATGGGGGCGCCGTTAGCGCGCTCCTCCTCGAGGGCGAGCGTGACGCCGATGACCGGCGCGGACACGTAGGGGTGCGTGTTGTAGAACTCGAGGTGACGCTTCAGGGCGGCGATCTGGTCGTCCTTATCGGTGTAGAGCTTCTTGATCGCGGGAATCATCGCGAAGCACCAGCCGCCGTTCTGCATGCGCTCGTAGTTCCACGAGCCCTGGAGGAACTGGTGACGGAAGCAGACCTTCTTTCGGTCGGACTTAGTAAGCTGAACCTTGTTCTCTGCCATGGTGATCACTCCCCCTTCCTACTCGTAGTCGTTCAGGATGTCGCCGAGCGGGTCGCCAGACCCACCGTTGCCGCCGCCCTGCTTGGCCATGTCCTTGAGGCCGAGGTAGATGAGGGCGAGCGAGATGCCGATGAGGCCGAGGGCGATGAGAGTCAGCTGCGAGATGGCGGCGAGGACGAAGCCGAGGATGAAGAACGGCCAGGTCTCCTTGGTGGCCATCATGTTGATGACCATGGCGTAACCGACGGAGGCGACCATGCCGCCACCGACAGCCATGCCGCCGGAGAGCCAGCTGGGCATGGAGTTGAGGACGTTGGTCACGGCCTCGGCCGGAATGATGCAGAGCATGACGGCGGGGATGGCGATGCGGACGCCCTGCATGAGGATGCCGGCGACCTGCCAACGCTCGATGCCCGCGAAGTCGCCCTTCTCGGCGCACGCGTCCATGCCGTGAACCATGGCGGTCGCGATGGTGCGGCAGATCATCGTCAGGAAGAGGCCGGCGACGGACAGCGGCACGGCCACGGCGATGGCGGCCGTGATGGCCGTGGAGGAGTCGACGTTGCCGCCATTGAGGGCGAGCACCATGATGATCGAGGAGGCGACTGAGGCGAGGGCCGCGTCAGGGGCGACGGCGGCACCGATGTTCGCCCAGCCGAGAGCCATCATCTGAAGCGAACCGCCAAGAATGATGCCCTCCTGGAGGTGGCCCGTGACGAGGCCGATCAGCGTGCACGCGACTAGCGGCTGATGGAACTGGAACTCGTCGAGGATGCCCTCCATGCCTGCAAGCAGGGCAACGATTGCGACGAGCGCGATGGTAATCGGAGACATGTGTTAGACCCTCCCTTACTTTGCCTGTTCGGCCAACTCGGCCTTGGCTTTCCTGAGCATTGCGTCGATGTCCTCAGAGGAGTCAGACGGAACCTTGCGGGCCTCGAGCTCGACACCCTTGGCCTTGAGCTCCTCGAGGGTCTTCACGTCATCCTCGCCCATAGCAATAGCGTTGGTGACCACGACCTTGCCCACGGAGTGCGCCATGGAGCCGATGTTGGCCTTCTTGATGTCAACGCCACCCTCGATGCACCTGAGGAGGTCCTGCGGGGTCTCGAAGAGCAAGAACGCCTTGGTGGCGCCGAAGCGCGGGTCCTTGGCGACCTCGACCATCTTGCTGATGGGCACGACGTTTGCCGGGACTCCCGGAGGCGCCGCCTGCTCGATCATGGTCTTGCGCAGCTCGTCGTGAGCGACGCCATCGGAGACCACGATGATGCGGTTCGGGGCGATCTGCTTGGTCCAGGCGGTTGCCACCTGACCATGGAGCAGACGCGTGTCGATGCGGACGGCGGCGATGTCGATCTTACCGTCACCAAGCACGGTCCCCGGCGCGATGGCACCAGCCTTGGCAGCAGGAGCCGCCTTGACCTCGGGCGCAGGCTCGAGCTCCTCGGGCAGGACGCGAACGGCCTTGCGTGCCTCACCAACGATGTGCGCCGCGATTTCGTGGGCGGTCTTGGACGGGTCGATGCGTGCCGAGAAGGCCTCGATGACCATCGGCAAACTGAGGCCCGTCACGATTGCCCAGGTGTCGTGGCCCTTGGCGAAGGCGGTCGTCTGGTTGAACGGCGTGCCTCCCCAAAGGTCGACCAGGAACAGGACCTGCTCCTGGTCCTCGAGAGTGGCGACTGCCTTCTCGAGGTTGGCCCTGAAGTCATCAGGGCCCATGGAGGGCTCGAGGCTCACGACGGCAACGTTCTCCTGGTCACCAAAGACCATGGAGCTCGTCTGCCGCACGCCTGCCGCAAGCTCGCCATGACTTGCTAGGACGATACCTACCATTCCTACCTCCCATGCAGATATGGGGTCCATTTGGACCAAGTCATAATCATAATGGTTAAAGCTTTAACTGTGGAGAGTAATTGAGTTTGGTCTTACATTATGTTTCTCCATGTTCTTGAATGCAATATCTGTCATACTAGAAAAATTTAGCTTACAGGAGTAACAGACCGACTACCAGCATCTTCATCATTGGTAGTCGGGCTGTGGTGACCTGATGTTTCAGGTTATGTTCAGCCTGATGTGGTCATTTACGTAACCGTCTACGGAAAAGTAGCCCTGAATACGAGAATTAACAGGCCTGATATAACTCGGGTCTTCGCAGGTCAGAGCCTCTCCTCGGGCGCGTCACTTAGCACGGAATGACCACGAGGTCATGGGTCGATTCGGTGAACGGCTCATAACCGTCCTCGGTCACCACGCCGAAGTCCTCGAGGCGGATGCCGAACTTGCCCGGCAGATAGATGCCCGGCTCGATCGTGATGACGGCACCCGCGGGAATCGGATCGAGGTTGCGGCGGTTGAAGTTCGGCTGCTCATGAATCTCCACGCCAACGCCGTGACCAAGGCCGTGCTTGTAGTAGTCGCCATAGCCGGCGTCAGAGATGACCTTGACGGAGTGATCGTAGACGTCCTTGCCGATGACGCCGGCGTGTGCCATGGCGGCGCACTCCTCATGGGCGCGACGCACGACGTCATAGACGTGACGCTGCTCCTCGGAGGGCTCGCCCAGGCAGACCGTACGGGTCATGTCAGAGTGGTAGTCAGCGACGCAGCAGCCGTAGTCCATGACGATCATGTCACCCTCCTGGACGGGACGGGGGCCCGGCTGGGCGTGGGGGTTGGCACCGTTGGGACCGCTGGCGATGATCGAGCCGAAGGAGAGCGCGCTCGCACCGTTGGAGAGCATGTAGTTCTCGAGCTCGGCGCGAATCTCCTGCTCGGTCATGCCCGGCTTGATGTAGCCGCAGATGTGCGTGAAGGCATCGTCGGTGATCTTCTGCGCCTGACGCATGAGGTCGATCTCCTCGGCGTCCTTGACGGCGCGGATGCTCACGAGGTCGCCGTGCAGACGCGGGGTCGCGGGGGCGACGGAGTGAGCGGCGAGCTGGTGCTTGAACTCGTCATAGAAGGCGAGCGTGCAGGTATCCTCGACGGCGACCACGCGAGCGCGGGCGGCGACGACGCGGGCGGCGGCCCAGAGCTCGCCGGTGACCGGAGACTCGTCGAGCTCCCAGGCGGTGTCGGGCCCAAGGCGCTCGCAGAAGGTGTTGTAGTAGCGAGAATCGGTGTGGAGCATCTGACGGTCGGCGGTGATCACGACGGTGTGCGCCGTCTCGTCATCGAAGGTACGCTCGCAGCCGGTGAGCCAGCGGAGGTCCGGGAGGACGACGGCGTCATAGCCACGATCCTCCATGAGCTCGCGAAGGCGGGCGACGCGCTTGGCGCAAGACTTCTCATCTGCCATGTGAATCCCTTTCCACGGGTTTTATAAGCGTATGAACGGACGTCGCGCCGCCTCGGGAGACGGCGCGCGGGCTTTGCTATTTGGTGGTGACGGAACCTGCCGGGGCGGCAGCGTTCTCAGCGACGGGCGCCTCCGGGGCGGCGGCGTCACCGGCG
>UQWE01000026.1 GCA_900544655.1 uncultured Coriobacteriaceae bacterium | reverse complement strand
ATGTCGTGTGGTTGTGGTGGCAGCCCGCTTCTGTGCGGCGTGGGTATAAAGCTCTCAAGACTATTCCATCAGGAGGACGTATGCTCACCACCACGCTCACGTATCCAAGCCACGATGGCACCTCGACCATCCACGCGCTTCTCTGGGAGCCAGACGCTGCCGTCAAGCCGGACTTCGCGCCGCGCGCCGTGGTACAGCTCGTCCACGGCATGGCAGAGCACGTCGAGCGCTACGTGCCCTTCGCGGAGCACCTCGTGGGCGAGGGCTTCGTCGTCTGCGCGAACGATCACGTGGGCCATGGCAAGACGGCCTCCTCGGAGGCGGACCTCGGCCACATGCCGCTCGAGGGTGGCGTGGACGTGCTGGTGGAGGACGTGCACGCGCTTCGCGAACTGGTGGGGGAGCGCTATCTAGTGGATGCCCCACATGTCATCTTTGGCCATTCGATGGGCAGCTTCGTCACGCGCGTCTACCTTACGCGCCATGCCGAGGGTCTGAGCGCGGCCGTGCTTTGCGGGACAGGCCAGCAGCCACATGTCCAGGCGGCTGCCGGCAAGACGCTGACGCGCGTGATGGCGTCTCTTCGCGGCGAGCGCTATGTGAGCAAACTCATCGATTCGATGGGTGCCGGTGCCTACGCCCAAGCCATCAAGGACGCGCGCACGAACGTCGACTGGATCGCCACAGATCCTGAGGTTGTGGACGAATACCAGGCGGACCCCCTCTGCGGCCAGCCGTTCACCGTGGGTGCCTATCACACGCTCTCCTGTCTCGTTGCCGACGCGACGAACGAGGCACTCGCGCGTCGCGTGCCGGCGGGACTACCGCTGTATTTCATCGCCGGGGCCGAAGATCCCGTGGGTGATCGCGGCCGTGGCGTGCGCGCGGCGGTGAGCGAGTACAGGAATGCCGGCGTTCGCCTTGTCGAGCTCACGATCTACCCGGGCGCTCGTCACGAGATCCTGAATGAGCCCATCAAGGAGAAGGTCATGTCCGATGTTGTGGACTTCCTCTCCCGTCAGGGCCTCTAGCTGTGGCGTTGCGCTGGTATCGCTTTAATGTCCGCATCGTCTCGTAAGGTTGCCTTAACGAGAGGGAGGCAAAGAAGCCGCCCCACATGAGGAGGCAACCATGTACGAGCCGTCACGTCACATCATGTCGTTCAACGTCGCCGGTTTTCAGCACTGGGATGGCGCCCTCGTCCTGTCAGAGCTCAAGCCTGGCATGCAGCTCACACTCGTCCCCGAGCCCGACAATCCCTATGACCCCAACGCGGTCGCCATCCTGTTCCAGGGCGTCAAGCTCGGCTTCGTGCCTGCGGATAAGAACGCGCTTCTCGCTCAGCTTCTCCACTTTGGCCACACTGGCGTGATCGAGTGCCGCGTTCAGCAGGTCGATCCCGAGGCCAAGACCTGGAACCAGGTGTTCGTGGGCCTGTTCATGGTCGACGCGCGCTAGGGGCAGGCTCTGCCGAGTGCGAAGTGCTGGCAGAGGTGACAAAGGGACAGTCCCTTTGTCACCTTTGTCAGCTCTGCTGGCGCTGGAACGGGCTCTGCTGCACGTACGGATGTTGAGGCTGGTTGCGCGGCCGGTCTGCCTGGTGGTAACTGTGGTGCTGCGACGGAGTGTCGCAATGGCGTCCTCGTCCCCCACGCACGTGTTATCCTGAACAGCTAGTTGTACACGTGCGAGAGGATGGCTTTTCGTGGCAGAGAACACCCCCTCGGCCCAGGCGGCCGAGATGCCCAAGACATATGACCCGGCAACCACCGAGCCTGCGCTCATTGACCAGTGGATCAACGCTGGCTGCTATCAGCGCAGCAAGGGTGTAGGCGACTGCACCGTCGTCATCCCGCCGCCCAACGTCACCGGCGTGCTCCACATGGGCCATGCCATGGATGACTCGATTCAGGACACCATCATCCGCTACAACCGCATGCGCGGCCGTTCGACCCGCTGGATCGTCGGCACGGACCACGCAGGCATCGCCACCCAGACCAAGGTGGACAAGAAGCTCAAGGCGGAGGGCATCTCCCGTCTCGAGATTGGCCGCGAGAAGTTCCTCGACGCCTGCTGGGATTGGCGTCGCGAGTACGGCGGAACGATCATCAAGCAGATCCGTCGCATGGGCTGCTCGGTCGACTTCTCTGACGAGCGCTTTACGATGGATCCGGATTACGCCAAGGCTGTCCGCAAGGTCTTCTGCGACTGGTACCACGATGGCCTGATCTACCGTGGCAAGCGCATCGTCAACTGGTGCCCCTCCTGCACCACCGCCATCTCCGATGACGAGGCTGAGTACAAGAACGAGAAGGGCCACCTGTGGCACCTCCGCTACCCGCTCACCGAGCCGGTGAACGGCCAGGAGTACATCGTGGTCGCCACCACGCGTCCGGAGACCATGCTCGGTGACACGGGCGTGGCCGTCAGCCCGTCCGATCCGGAGAAGGCCGCCTTCGTGGGCAAGACCGTCATGCTGCCCATCGTGAACCGCGAGATCCCCATCTTCTCGGACTACCACGTCGACAAGGACTTCGGCTCCGGCTTCGTGAAGGTCACCCCGGCGCATGACCCCAATGACTACGCCATGGGCCAGGCGCACGACCTTCCGCAGATCAACATCTTCGACGAGCACGCCGTCGTCGTCGATGGCTACGGCGAGTTCACGGGCATGAACCGCGACGAGTGCCGCGAGGCCGTCATCGCCTGGTTCGAGGAGCACGGCCTGCTCGACCACGTTGACGAGCTCGAGCACTCCGTCATGCACTGCTATCGCTGCGACGCGGCCCTCGAGCCGTGGCTGTCCGAGCAGTGGTTCGTCGCCGTTGACAAGCTCAAGGGTCCGGCGCTTGATGTCGTGAAGTCTGGCGAGGTCAAGTTCCATCCCGCCCGCTGGACTGACACCTACACCACCTGGATGGAGAACCTGAAGGACTGGTGCATCTCCCGCCAGCTTTGGTGGGGCCACCGCATCCCCGTCTTCTACTGCGAGGACTGCGGCTGGGAGGACGCCTGCATGGATGACGTCCACGAGTGCCCGCACTGCCACGGCAAGCACGTCCACCAGGACGAGAACGTCCTCGACACCTGGTTCTCCTCGCAGCTGTGGACCTTCGCCACGCAGGGTTGGCCGGATCACCCGGAGCAGATGGAGGGCCACCACCCCACGACGGCGCTCGTCACCGCCCGCGACATCATCGCGCTGTGGGTCGCCCGCATGATCATGAGCTCGCTCTACTTCACCAAGGAGATTCCGTTCAAGGACGTGGTCATCTACGCCACGATCCTTGCCAAGGACGGCAGCCGCATGTCCAAGTCCAAGGGCAACGGCGTAAACCCCATGGACCTCATCGCCAAGTATGGTGCTGACGCCATGCGCTTCAACCTCCTGACGCTCATCACCAACAACCAGGACGTCAAGTTCGACGCCAACATCGACAAGAAGACGAAGGAGCTCATCGATAGCCCGCGCACTGAGCAGGCCAAGAGCTTCGTCACGAAGATCTGGAACGCGAGCCGCTTCGTCCTCATGAACATGGACGGCTACACGCCTGGCCCCGCCAAGGCCGCCACGCCCGAGGACGCCTGGATGCTCAGCCGCCTCGCCAAGATGGTGTCTGAGTCGACCAACCGCCTCGAGTCCTATGAGCTCGGTGACTACGCCCGCGAGCTCCAGAGCTTCTTCTGGGGTGAGGTCTGCGACTGGTACATCGAGCTTTGCAAGGGTCGCCTGCTCGACGGCGAGGGCGAGGAGCGTCTGCAGGTCCAGCGCAACCTCGTCTATGTCCTCGACGCGTCGCTGCGCATGCTGCACCCGGTCATGCCGTTCGTGACCGAGAGCGTGTGGGACACCATGCCCGCCAGCGAGCTCGACGCTGACGGCGAGGGCAACTACGCCGCGCATGCCGGCCGCTTCCTCATGATGGCCGTATGGCCCGAGCCCGAGGCCCTTGCCGCCTTCGTCGATGACGAGGCCGAGTCCACGTTTGACATTGCCCGTCGTCTGGTCGCCGGCGTTCGCTCCGCTCGCGCCCGCTACAAGCTCTCTCCCAAGACCGAGCTCGCGGTCGTCGTCCACGCTGACGCCGATGCCGTCTCCAAGCTCGCCAGCCAGACCGACTTCGTCAAGAACGTCGGCCGCGTGAGCGAGCTCACCGTCGCCGAGGACGCCAAGAAGCCCGCCGCCTCCGTCACGCTCGTCGAGAGCGACTTCGAGGCCTTCGTCGTCATGGGCGACCTCGTCGATTTCGCCGCCGAGGGCAAGAAGCTCGAGAAGGACCTCGCCAAGGCCGAGAAGGAGCTCGCCGGCGTCGAGCGTACCCTCTCCAACGAGGGCTTCCTCGCCAAGGCGACGGCCGAGGTCGTCGCTGCCAAGCGCGAGCGTGCCGCCGATCTTACCGCCACGGTCGAGCGCATCAAGGCCCAGCTCGCGGACCTCGCCTAAGGCGTTCCGTGGCTACCGTGCCACTCGATAAGAAACAGCTGAGGACCCAGCTCCTGGCACTTCGCCGGGGGCTGGGTCCTTCCGTTCGCGCCGAGGTCGACGCGCGGATCGCGGCTGCCGTGGCGGCGACCGAGGAATGGCGCGAGGCTTCGGCGGTACTCGCGTACTTCTCCGTGAGGGATGAGGTCGATACGCGCGAACTCGTGCGCCTTGCTTGGGGGGCCGGCAAGGTGGTGGCGGCGCCACGCGTGACGGGTCCTCGCTCTCTCGCGTGGTATCGCGTCGAGGCAAGTGACGAGCTCGAAGTGAGCGCGATGGGCATCGAAGAGCCACTGGCGCGCGGGGAGCGGCGCGTTGACCCTGCGTGCCTCGGTGAGCGCTCGGTCACGCTCGTTCCGGGTCTTGCCTTTGACGAGATGGGCTATCGCCTGGGCTATGGCGGTGGCTTCTATGACGCGTTCCTCGAGCGATTCGGGGGCGTCTCCATCGGGCTCTGCCGGGATGCGACGCTGATGCCGTCCCTCGCCGATATGGGTGCCCTCGAGACACATGACCGTGCCGTCGGCATCGTCGCCACCGAGACCCGTCTGCTTCGCTAGTGTTTGTGACCCGCTCCGCGAATACTCATGACCCGCTCCGCGAATCGAGGATCGGGCGTTGACTTGGTCTGAGCCGCCCTTACGCCAGCACGCGCTCCATATGGCGCTTGGCGCGAGAGAGCGCCTCCTTGATGAGCGCTTGCTTGTCTTCAGTGAGGCGATAGGAGGGCGTCGTAACTGACAATCCGTACTGAATCGTGCCATGGCTGCGTATGCCTATGCCGATGCACTGAACAGCCTTCGTTGTCTCTTCCCGGTCATAGGCGAAGCCCTCGTTCCTTACCTCGGCAAGCTGGTCGATGAACTCATCGGCAGTTCGCACCGTGGCGTCGGTGGGTCGCTCGAGCGGCTCGTGGAGCATCGCGCGCACTTTCTCCTCGTCCATTTCGCTTACGAGTGCCTTGCCAATTGCCGTGTAGTGGATGGGCAGCGTCTTGCCGATGCTCGAGGTGAGGCGAACGGGCTGGGGCGAGTCCACCTTAGCGATGTAGAGCACGCGGCCACGGTCGAGAACGCCGAGCTGACAGGTCTCTCCGCATGCGTTCGTTACGTCTCGCATCGCTGTCATGAACAGGCCTATCGAAGTGCTCTCGCGATCGAACGACTTGCCGAGCAGATACGTCTTGAGGCCGATGGAGTAGCGCTTCGTCGCGTCGTCATAAGCGACGTAGCTGGTATCTGCCATCGTGTGCAGGATGGGGGAGAGGCTCCCCTTGGGCGCATCCACCTCGCGGCAGATCTCCGCCATCGTGAGTCCCTCGGAAGCGTTCGCAAGCGCCTCGAAGATGTCGAGAACGCGCTTTGTCGAGCGATGCTGTGTCTTATCCTCAACCGTTGTCATTATTTGAGCTCCCTTGGGGCAAAAGTCGGGTCAGGAGGCCGTGCGCGCAGCCTCGGTTCTTCAGGTTGCTAACCATTCTTAGCACTGATTCTGATAGTTCGCAAATACGAACGCCGTTCGCAGAGAAATACCTACCGTCCATGGAAGCCCGGAGCGCCACCCTTTCTCGCGCCAAGCGATAGAATTACACTGCAATTGCAATTTGGGAACGAGGTTCGCATATCCGAACAAAACGGATTCAGGCAACAACAACGGACGCCAGGCGCTGCGCTTGGTCTTTGTGGGCAATGAACCGTCCCAGAAAGAGGGAGGATCGTTCATGAGAAACGGCGTCATCATCGACGAGAAGGACAACGTCGTCGTCGCCATTCACGAGCTCGAGGCTGGCACCGATGTCGCCTATCCGCTGCCTGGCGGAGGCGAGGGCCATGTCGTGACTCGCGAGCACATTCCGCTGTTCCACAAGATCGCGCGCGCGGATATCAAGCGCGGCGAGAAGGTCATGAAGTACGGCGAGTACATCGGTGTCGCCACTGCTGACATCGCTGCGGGCGAGCATGTGCACACGCACAACTGCGCCAGCTCCGATGACCTCAAGGACACGGATGCCAACGACGTGGCCTCCGCTGCCTCCGACGCTATTTCCCCCGTGGCCGCGCCTAAGTCCACCCGCACCTTCCGCGGCTATCGTCGAGCGGACGGCCAGGTGGGCATCCGCAATCACGTGCTCGTCCTCCCCACGAGCATCTGCGCCTCTGACACCACGGAGCGCATCGCTCGTGCCGTCGCCGGCTGCGTGACGTTCCATAACCAGAACGGTTGCAGCCAGGTGAACGTCGACCAGCAGCTCACGGTCGACACGCTCGCTGGCCTTGCGGCAAACCCCAACGTCTATGCCGTGCTGGCTGTCTCGCTCGGCTGCGAGGGCTGCCAGAATGACCTCGTCATCGACGCCATCCGCAAGCGCTGCGACAAGCCCATCCGCTCGCTGATCATCCAGAAGGTCGGCGGTTCCATCAAGGCCGTCGAGGAGGGCACGCGCATCGCCCGCGAGCTCGTCCGTGCCGCAAGCCTGTGCGAGCGAGAGGACGTGCCGGTCTCCGAGCTCATCTTTGGTACCAACTGCGGCGGCTCCGACACCTCGAGTGGCCTGGGCTCCAACCCGCTCATCGGCGAGGTGTCTGACTGGATGGTCTCGCAGGGCGCCACGACCGTCCTGTGCGAGACGCCCGAGCTGTTCGGCGGCGAGCACATCCTCGCGCGCCGCGCCTCCACGCCCGAGGTGGGCGAGCAGATCCTCAAGATCGTGCGCGACTACGAGAAGTACGTGCAGATGTTCGGCGCCGAGATGCGCGAGGGCAACCCCAGTCCCGGCAACATGGCCGGCGGCCTGACGACGCTCGAGGAGAAGTCCCTCGGCTGCATCCACAAGGCAGGCCACAGCCCCATCAACGCCGTCTACCCCTATGCGGCTAAGCTCAAGAGCCACGAGGGCCTCGTCATCATGGACACGCCGGGCAACGACCCGTCCAGCGTGAGCGGCATTATCGCCGGCGGTTGCCAGCTCGTGATCTTCTCGACGGGCCTCGGCACGCCTACGGGCAATGCCATCGCGCCCGTCCTCCGCATCACGGCCAATGGCCGCACGGCTCAGACCATGGCCGACAACATCGACTTCGACGCGCAGGCCACAATCTATGGGCCCGAGTCCATGGAAGAGCTTCGCGACCGTCTCATCGACCAGATCATCGCCGTCTGCAATGGCGAGCCCACCTGCGCCGAGGCACTTGGCTACACCGAGACGGCTCTTCCGCACCTGTGCAACTACATGTAACAAAGACGCGCCTGGTTGGTTCGCTCTAGCTGCCTTTGCGAGCGGGTCACACCAAGCAGTCCCGGGGGCGCCATTTACCGCCGAAGGCGTCGCCGTCGCAAACACTAGGCATCACCGCGGGTCAAACCGCGTGATACATACGGCGCAGTCCCCCAATAGCTGCGTCAGGACAAGTACCGGGGAAGGAATACCCGGAACAACCAGAAGGAGCGTATCATGGATCTTCATCTCGAGGGCAAGGTCGTTTTCGTCACTGGTGGCTTCAAGGGCATCGGTAAGGGCATCGCTCTGCAGCTCGCTCGCGAGGGCGCTGTCCCCGTGGTCCTGAACCGCAAGGACGGTGTCGAGGACGAGTTCCGCGCCGAGATCTCCGAGATCACCAAGACGTTCGAGATGTACTACATCGACCTCAATGACACCGACGCCATCAAGCCCATCGTCGAGGAGGTCTACAAGAAGTACGGCCACATCGACGGCGTCGTGAACAACGCTGGTCGCAACGATAACCTCGAGCTCGAGACCACGAGCTGGCAGGATTTCGAGAAGTCCCTGCACGGCAACCTCACGCACTACTTCGAGCTCGTCCACGAGACCTGCCCGTACCTCAAGGAGTCCAAGGGCTCCATCGTGAACATCGCCTCCAAGGTCGCCCTCACCGGCCAAGGCAAGACGACGGCCTACGCCGCCGCCAAGGGCGCCATCCTCGGCCTCACCCGTGAGTGGGCCGCCGCTCTCGTCCACGACTCCGTGCGTGTCAACGCTATCGTCGTCGCCGAGGCCTGGACGCCGCTGTATGCCAACTGGATCAAGACCTTCGGTGACGAGGAGGCCCAGCAGAAGCGTCTGTCCCTCATCACGGACCGCATCCCGCTGGAGCACCGTATGACCACCACCGAGGAGATTGCCGACACCGCGTGCTTCCTGCTTTCTGACCGCTCCAGCCACACCACCGGCCAGTGGTGCAACGTCGACGGCGGCTACGTCAACCTCGACCGCGCCCTCGACTAGCTCTGGCCTGGAAAGAGGATTTAACGCATGTCTGATTCTGCCAAGAAGGCGAGCACCAAGGGCGCTGCGGCAACCATTGCCATCGTTCTCGTAACCTCGCTGTTCTTCGTCTGGGGCCTGGCCATGAACCTGGTCAGCTCGCTGAACGCCCCGATCGCCAACTACCTTGAGCTGACGACCACCCAGACGTCGCTCATGCAGGTAGCCTACTACGGCGCCTACTTCGTCATGGCCATCCCGGCCGGCGCCATCGCCAAGAAGTTCGGCTACAAGGGTGGCGTCATCGCCGGCCTCGCCCTGTTCGTGATCGGCTCCATCATCACGGTGCCCGCCACGAACGCCGCCTCGTTCGCCCTGTTCCTGGTCTCCACGTTCGTCGTTGCCGCTGGCGCCACCACGCTCGAGGCCAACTGCAACCCGTATATCACCAAGCTTGGTGACGAGAAGCACGAGTCCATGCGACTCAACCTCGCCCAGTCGTTCAACGGCGTCGGTTCCATCGTGGGCCCGCTCATCATGGCCCAGATCCTGAGCACGACGGTCGCCGCCGGCCAGCCTGGCTTCGCCGAGGCCAAGACGGCCTTCCTGGGCAGCACCCGTGGCATCTACATCGTGATCGCCATCGTGCTCGCCATCATGCTCGCCGTGTTCGTCTTCGTGAAGCTCCCCACGCCGCCGAACGACGTCGAGGAGGCCGGCTCCGAGAAGGCCGTCAAGGGCGGTGCCCTCAAGAAGCCCTACTTCAAGCTTGGCGTCGTCGCCGAGTTCTTCTACGTGGGCATCCAGACGGTTGGCTTCTCCCTGTTCGCCACGTATGCGACGAAGGTCGCCGGCCTTGAGATGAGCCTCGCCACGGGCCTCGTGAGCGCCCTGTCGCTGCTGTTCACCATCGGCCGCTTCGGCTCTACGCCGCTTCTGGCCAAGAAGGACCCGGGCAAGCTGCTCGGCGTCTACATGACGGGTGCTGCCATCTGCTTCTTCCTCGTGTTCCTGAACCTTGGCGTCGTGTCCGTCGCTGCCTTTGTCGTGGCCTACCTGTTCATGTCCATCGGCTATCCGACGATCTTCTCGCTCTCACTGCGTGGCATGAACGGCGACGAAACGAAGACGGGTTCGTCCATTATCACGATGTCAATCGTGGGTGGCGCCATCATCCCGGTTATCGTCAGTGCCATCGGCGATGCCTGCGGCCTGTCCGTCGCCATGCTCGTCGCCGTTCCCTGCCTGGCCTTCTGCGCCTGGTACGGCTTCGCCGGCTCCAAGATCGGCTTTGGGGAGGAGTAACCACTATGTCTGATCTCAAGGTTGTCGATTCTCACTTCCACGTGTGGAACCTCGATACGCAGAGCCTTCCCTGGCTCGACGGCACCGACGGCACCATCACGCACACCTACAAGGTGGAGGACCTCGAGGCCGAGTACGCCCGTCAGGCTGGCGTCGAGTTCGTCGGCGGCGTGTACGTCGAGGTAGACTGCGCCGACCACGAGGCCGAGGACAAGATCGCCTTCGATCTCAAAGCAGCCCACCCCAAGATGCTCGCCTGCATGCTTCGCAGCGACGTCTCTCCGTGGATGCGCGTCCCCGCGTTTGCCGCCGGCATCCGCGAGCCGCTCCACATTGACTCCGAGCCCAAGGGCCGTTGCCTCGAGCCCAGTTTCGTGGAGGGCCTTCACACGCTGGCTACCAAGGGCCTGCCGTTTGAGTCCTGCAACCGCGTGAACGAGCTTGAGGACGCCTACGAGGCATTTGCCCAGGCGCCTGAGGAGACCGTCATCCTGAACCACCTCGGCAACGTCGAGGCGCTCACGCCGGAGTGGTGCGCGGTCATGAAGAAGTTCGCGACCCTGCCGAACCTCTACGTGAAGGTCTCTGGCTTCCCCACGGCCGACAAGCAGTTCGTCTCCGAGCTGCTCAAGTTCACGCGCGACACGTTCGATCCCAAAAAGCTCCTGTATGCGTCCAACTGGCCCGTCGTGAAGCTGTACAGCTCCTTCGACGAGCACTTCCAGACGCTGCGTGACGCCTTTGGCGACGACGAGGACTTCTTCATGAACAACGCCGTGCGTGCGTACGGTCTCAAGTTCTAGCGCCGTCTCCTGACCCGCGCGTCTGCCTGACGCGCGGGCCTTTCTATCTATCCGTTTTAAGAGGGAGCACATCATGCTTAAGGGTATTTCTCCGGTTCTGCCGCCAGAGCTTCTCTCGATTCTGTGCGAGATGGGACACGGTGACACGCTCGTGATTGCCGACGGCAATTTCCCGGCGGCCTCCATTGCCAAGGATTGCAAGCTCGTCCGCTGCGATGGCCACGGTGTGCCCGAGGTTCTCAAGGCCATCCTCAAGCTCGTTCCGCTTGACCAGTACGTCGAGAAGCCCGTCACGCTCATGGACGTCGTGCCGGGTGATGACTGTGAGACTCCGATTTGGGACACGTACAAGGAACTCGTCTCCGAGGTCGACGACCGCGGCGCCGACGCTATTGGTACCATCGACCGCTTCCCGTTCTACGACGAGGCTAAGAAGTCCTATGTCGTAATCGCTACGAGCGAGCGTGCCCAGTATGCTAACGTCATCCTGCAGAAGGGTGTCGTCTACGAGAACGAGAAGATTGACTAGCTTACCTGGTCAGATCTGGTAAATGTCCGTGGGACCGGCGCCTCGCGCGTCCGGTCCCACGTGGCTGTCTTGGATAAAAGGATTGGGGAAAGCGGAGATAGCCTCCGTCCCTAGAAAAGGAAGGGTAGTGACATGTTCGAGGGCATTTTCTGTCCGTCCATCACCATTACTGATGATGAGGGCAACATCGATTTCGATCTGTGGGGCAAGCATCTCGACCACCTTGCTGACGCCGGTCTCAACGGCGTTCTGCTCTTTGGCAGCATTGGCGAGTTCTACAGCGTCTCGCTCGAGGATAAGAAGGCCGCTTGCGACTTTGCCGTGAAGCGTGTGGGCGATCGCATGAAGGTCTTCATTGGTGTTGGCGACACGAACTACGCCAACGTCCTGGAGCTCACCCGCTATGCCGAGAAGGCTGGCGCCGACGCGGTGCTCGCGGTGTCCCCGTACTACTTTGGCCCGAGCGCGCCTACCGCCGAGCACTACTTCGGCGGCATCGCCGAGGCCACGAAGCTCCCGGTCATTCTCTACAACTTCCCGGCGCGTACCGGCACCGACCTCACGCCCGAGCTCGTTGCCTCCCTCGCTGCCAAGCACGCCAACATCTGCGGCATCAAGGACACCGTGGACACGATCAGCCACACGCGCAAGGTCATTCGCGCCGCGCGTGCCGTGAACCCCGAGTTCACCGTGTTCTCCGGCTTTGACGAGTACTACCTGGTCAACCGCGTGAGCGGCGGCAACGGCGTTCTGTGCGGCCTCACGAACGTGGAGCCCGAGACGTTCGCCAAGATGCACGCCGCCTACCAGGCCGGCGACTATGCCACGGCCGTCTCGTGCGCCGAGCGCATCTCCAAGCTCATGGCCGTCTATGACGTCTGCGACCTGTTCGTCTCCGCCATCAAGGCTGCCGTGAAGGTCAAGGGCCTGCCCATCTCAACGAAGATCTTCGACCCCGCCGTCCAGGCCACCGAGGCCGACGAGGCCGCTATCGCGGAGCTGCTCGCTGAGTAGCGAGCACACATACGTTGTGGCTTGAAAGCCCGGATGCCTTCTGGTGTCCGGGCTTTTTCTTGGCAGTTTGCCGTGCCCCGACACATGGCTCCACTGTCGCTTCGTTGCGCTACTCCCGCTCGTGGAGGCGCAGGGCGATGCCGCAGGCGAGGCGCACGTCAGGGTCGTCCAGGTTGAGGCCGCTTATCTCGCCGATCTGCTCCAGGTGCCTGATGCAGGTGCTCCTCGTGAGGAACAGGTCACGCGCGGTGCGCGTCACGTTGCGGTCGCGGTCGAGGTAACCGCGCAGGAGTCGCGTGAGCTCCGTGCCGTTTGTGCGGTCGTGCTCCATGAGGCGCAGGAGCCCCGGCGGGGTCAGCGCTGCGGGGATCTGCCGCACGCGCA
>UQWE01000025.1 GCA_900544655.1 uncultured Coriobacteriaceae bacterium | reverse complement strand
CTCGTCGCGACGCGTGTGCTCGCGATCTGGGACGTTGGCGTAATTAGAAGATGAGCCCTCCCTTTTCGGGAAGTCGCCCGTTAGAAGCCACGGATCTTATTCAGGTAGTTTTCCCTGTGGAATAAACGCATGCCGGCTTCAACCTCCATTGGAGCCGGCATGTCAAATCAGAGTTTATTGGGGTATTCATTATCGTCAAAATGATTTATGCCCCCATAACTAAAAAAGTCTCTATTCCCACTCTGCCGCGCACTCTACCGCGCATGTCATTACCGCTTCATCTTCTTCAAGTTAGCGAGCTTCCATTGAGCTTCCGGGCTCGCGGCGGCGGCCCGGGCGATATCGCACTCGCCGAAGAGCAGTTCGGAACGGTATTCCCCCTTGGCGAACAACTCCAAATAGAGTCTCTCGTCGTCTCGCGGCAGAATGTAGGCCGATGTGAACCTCTCCGCGTTGTCCATCAAGCCTGCCAGCGTCGGCTCCTCGTCCCTCGAATGCAGCATTGGCAGCAGCTGGTCTTCGAGGTCCCTCTGTCAATCTTCGAACCGCTTGCTCCGGCCTTCGAACTCGTTCGGAAAACATGCGGAGACGGAAGATATCCAGCATGGAGAGGTTTATCGCGGTACTGCCGCGCATAGCGAGCTTTCCCTTCAGGTTGGGGTGCCGCCACAAGCTTGCATCATCCAAGGAACGCCATCATCAGCAGCTTCATCCCACCCCTCTTGTATTCAACGCCAGCGCATGCTATAAGGTTGTTGGTGGCTGATTAAGCTACCTCCAAGTGCCGGGGGAGTCCCCCGGCTATTTTTTTATCCATTCCATTAGGAGTCCCCATTGGCCAAGGAGCTCAGCATCTTCGTCGACGAGAGCGGCGACCGCGGCGGCAAAGCTCGCTACTACCTGCTCACACTCGTCTTTCACGACCAGGCAGACAGCATCGCCGAGGCGGTCACGGGCTATGAGGCCAAGCTTGCCAGGGCCGACCTCCCCAACATCCCGTTCCACTCCGAGCCCCTCATGAACGGGCACAAGGACTATGAGTTTCTCGGCATCGAGCAGCGCAAGGCCATGCTCGCCTACTTCTCCTCGTTTGTCCGCAGGCTTCCCATCTCCTATACAACGTTCGTCTACCGCCGCAGCCAGTTCGAAGACCCGGCAAGGCTAATGGAACGCATGGGGCGCGACATCTCCTCCGCCATGGTTGAGCACTTGGACTTCTTCCAGTCCTTCGACGATGTGAAGGTCTATTACGACAACGGTCAGGACATCGTCAAGCAAGCGCTCGACCGCTCAGTGGGCAAGGCCCTCTCAAAAGGGGTCGTCCGACGCCGCAAGACCTCGATGACCGACTACCGCCTCGAGCAAGTGGCGGATTATCTCTGCACCATCGAACTCGCCTTGGTCAAGTACGAGGCCAAGGAGAACGGCAAGACTTACAACAAGTTCTTCGGAGGCATCGGCTCTTTCAAGAGGAACTGGCTCAAGCAAGCCCGCAGCAAGCGGATATAGATGGTTCCGCGGCTCCGCAGGGAACGGCCAGCTCTCCTCCGGCCAGGAATCCCCAAGCGACGCGCTTCGAGCAGCGAAAGCGAAACGCAAGCAGGAGCATCGCCGACACTGATCGCCAACATCGTTGCGTGCCATACGTTGGTGCCAGCACCCCGGAAAAGGGATAAACATATGCCGGCTCCAATCTTCATTGGAGCCGGCATGTCAAATTAGAGGTTTATTGGGGTATTCATTATCGTTTAAATGATTTACGCCCCCATAACTAAGGATATTTCTATTCCGCTCGATAGTTAAAAACTATCTCCAGTTAGTTCTAGTTTGCTCCAGTTTGTCCTATTTACACCCAGTCTCAAAAATTGTCGCGAATCCATGGAATCATATTTGGGTCACGGTTTTTCGGGTCATCCGCGGCAATTTCACGGATAACAGTAGGTCACGGCAAACTGCGATAGCAGTTAATGATTACATGGGCATTGCATGTCAAAGGAGGCAGGGTAGAAAAGCCCCTACAAACCCTAGCGGCTACGATGGATCCCCGGTCTTCGACTTGTACAGCTCGATCAGAAGCTCCGAGCAGTCAATGCCCGCTGCCTCAAAAACGATCTTCAGCGTTTCGATTTTCACCCAAGTCGAGCTTCCGGGATTGAAGTAGATTCCCTCGCCAACTTTGAAGCAATAGTCGCTTTCCTTCCGTGAGAAATACCTTCCCGGGAAATCCGAGCCCTCAGGGACGAACTTACGGAAGACGACTGGATCACGTTCGTAAACCATAGAGAGGACGCCGCAGATCATGTCAACCCAGGTCTTCGCCGTGAAGCGGGAGCCCATGAAGCTGTATGCGGCGATCTGCCTGCCGGTAAACGAGAAGTCATCGTCGAGGGCATGCTCCTCGTAGGCGTCGTTGCCCCACTCAAAGTCGGACTCGATGGGTGGCCAAAGCTCAAGGAACTTCCTCTTCATGAGCTCGTTACGAGCCTTCAGCTGCACCTCGCCCCAGGCCTCTTGCTGGCAGACGAAGCCGTTGATCCTGAAGCCAGACTGCTTGAAGCCGTTCTCCATGTCTCTCTTCTCGGCAAAGCGCCTGTTGCTGTATTTGGAGTTGTATGCGGTAAGCGTCAGATTCGCCATGCTGTTCAGCCACCTTGCGTGAATTGCGGCGAAATCGTCGCCCAAATCCTGCTGCCAGCTTGTCGAAAGCGTCTGGGGCATGATGTGCTCAATGCTGAAAGACTCATCGCGAAGGTTGTCGACGACGTTGACCCTTTCGAGGCTGTCTCCGTTTTCAAGACGATCGAAGAGATAGTACTTGTAACCCGCGATCCTGTAGAAGTCCCTCTCCTCAAACGCCTGCATAAACTCGGCGTCATCTGGGAAATGTCCGCTGCCCTCCTTGGAGAGGAGAACCTTGTTCAATACGTCAGGATATGAACCGCCATCTTTGACACCTCTCAGAACCTCGCTGTGGAGCGTCTCGAAAACCTTGTTGAGCCCATTTGTGGGAACCTTGCAGACCCAGCGCCTGAAAAGGTAGGTCTCGACGGATTTGAGCGCCTCGATCACCTGCTGGTCGCTGATTTCTCCGCAGCGTCTGTATTCGAACAGGTTCAAGGTGAACGGGTTCATGACGCTCATGTCCAACAGAATAAGTCGCCTCAAAACCGCATCGAGCCCATGGTTTCCGGAATCAGCGGCGTTGATCGCCTTGTAATGTTTTGAGTACTTAAGAAGCTCCTCAAGCAGGGCTTTCGCATCGAATGCCCCCGCTTTTGCACAGTCCTTAAACTCCGTTCTTACATAGTCCTTAAACACGGAATAGACTTTCTTGATCGCGGGGGTCTTCCTGCGGACAGCAGCAAGCCAATCGCGGGCGAAGGAGCTCACGTCGTAGCCGGTGTTCTTCTCGATTTCGTTCCAGTACCGCTCGTAGTATTCCTCCTGCATTTGGGCATCGAGGCCCATAAGGATGAAGTTGCGGATCTTGTCGCCCTCGTTGAGGTCGAGGCCTGTTGAGTTGAGGCTCTCGAAGATTCGCTGGGCGTCGTCCTCTTTGTCGAGCTTGATGTCGATGATCATCAGGCGTTCGATGGCGTCACGCAGCTGGTCTGCTGTCAGCTTTGTCTTGTCGATTCGGCCGCAGAAATAGATGAAATTCTGGGTTACGTTGGAGTCCTGGATGAACTTCTCTGCGTCGGCGGAGTAAATCGCCTCAAAGGCGGCCTGGTCGTCCTTGATGAGCTTCAGCTTCAGCTTTCGCTCGGACTTATGCCATTTGTCGATGAGGTATTCCTCGTTGATCATGTCGGCCAGATTGTCGTCCTCAGAGGCGATAGAACCTTCCCTGAGCTTGCTCACGAGAGCAAGCAGAAGAAGGTACGACGTTGTGATCCTTTGCTGGCCATCAATGACGATACGCGTGTCGGGGCCATCTGCCTTGGAGACGATGCTGCCAAAGAAATGACTCTCTACGCCTTCGGAAATAACATCCTCAAGGTCATCAAACAGTTGCTTGCAGTTTTCGATCTTCCAGTCGTAGTTGCGTTGATAGACGGGGATAACAAATCGAGTTTTCGTGCCTTCGAGCAAGTTAAGAAGGTATCGTTCTTCGCCTTTCAAATGTTTTCCTTTCAAGAAGAATACAAGTCGAAAACCATGATGCGGATTCTAGTTGTATCCCCAGGCTTTCCTTCAAACACATATTTGCAGTCGAATTCGTTTTGTCGCAGCTCGTTTAAGTTGATGCAGCGATCGTCTTCGATTAAAGCTTCCTTTGCAGCCTGCAGCACTCCCTTAAAGTCTCTGTTCCTTGAGAATATCAGCAAGGCTGTTTTCGAGTCTCTCCAAGTCAAATAGCCCAAAAGCTGTTCAATTGCTGCCGTGAAATTCTTCCGGCCTTTCCATATCTTGCATTCGGCGACAAATGCGGCCCTGTTCTTTTCTTCGATGCTTATGTCGGTTTTGCCTTTGTTCCTGAACGTTTCGCCTGTTGCTCGACCTTCGTATTGGCAATTCAGGGGAACAAGAGCGAGGTTTCTGAGAGCCTCCTCGTCTAGGCTCGCGTAGGTAGCCGGCGTCCTCTCGCAAGTTGCATAGCAGTTCCGGATGATATCGAGGATTTCTTCGTATGTGACGTCACTGATATGGCAGTTCGCTTCGGGACTCTCGGATTTCGACTCGAGGCGGAGTTTCTTCCTGAGAGCGATGCTTCCGTCGGCGTTTTTCTTCGGCTCAACAGGAATCTCCAATTCCGCAAAGAGATTGGATAGCTTTTTGGAGAGGTTCTCCCGTTTGGCCAAAGCGGATTCGATGCTTGATGAAAGCGTAGAATTGTATGCGGCGATATCTCGAGCAAGATACTCGATGCCAGAGCGAATAGATTCAGACTGAGAGTTTAGTTCCGTCACTATCTCTTTTCCGCTTGGAGCGTCCGCATTGCCGTAGATCTGTCGTTCGGATTTAAGTATCACGTATCCTTTCTGCACCTCTATGCTTGGATATCCAGAAAGGGAGAAAGTACTTGCTCTGCATCTGAAGAGATCAGCATTGCCGTGATACGGATACGCAAAACTAACACGCACCCCGTCGACTTCAACGTAATCCCTTCCGAGCGTCCGGCGATCGAAAGGGTCGTGCAGATATTTCGAAATCTTACAACGCTCTTGCTTTCGCAAGGAGGGTTCTTCTTCACCAAGAGACAGGTTTTCGAAGGTGTACTTCTCAAGAAAGTATGCGACCAAGTAGTCGTGGCTGTTGCCAAGCAGCTGGTCATCGGACAACGAGTCGATCTCTCTTTTGAGATTTGCATCGTTGCTAGCAAGCAGGTCAGATAGGCATTTATCAGAGAAAGGTCTCTCAATTACAGTCATTTGCAATTACCTTCCCAATCCATTGAACCTATCGAAGAAGCCCTTAAGCCTGTCGAGTACCCGGGCCTTCATTTCTGCATACGCATTTGCCGGAGCAAAGCGGCTCGGCTTCTTGGTCATGAGGCTTGCCACCTCGATGCCGCTTTCGGGAACACCGCCATCCACGAAAGCATTGGCCGTGAACTTACGCGTAGCCATTCGCTAAATGGCCTTGCGCCTCGCCTGCTTGAGCCAATTCCTCTTAAAGGGGCCGATTCCGCCGAAGAACTTGTTGTAGGTCTCTCCGTCTTCCTTCGCGGCGTATTTGATGGCCGCCAGCTCGATCGTGCATAGGTAGTCTGCGGCCTGTTCGAGCCGATAGTCGGTCATCGATGTCTTGCGGCGCTCCAAGACGCCCTTGGAGAGGACGAACCCGAAGGACTGGTCGAGGGCCTTCTTGACGATGTCCTGGCCGTTGTCGTAATAGACCTTCACGTCGTCGAACGCCTGAAAGAAGTCGAGGTGGTCGAACAGGAGCCCGGAGATGTCCCGCTTCATGCGGGCGGTGAGCTTCGCGAGGTCGTCGAACTCGCTTCTTCGGTATGCGAACGTCGCGTATTTGATGGGGAGCCTCTGCACGAGGACGTTGAACGAGTAGAGCATCTTCTTCCGCTGTTCAAGGGACATCCCTCGGTACGGTCCATGACCGTTCAGCAGTGGCTCGGAATGAAACGGTATGTTCGGCAAATCTGACCTGAGGAGAGACTCCTCGTAGCGCGCAACTTTGTCGGATATGGAATCGGCCTGGTCATGGATTACGAGCGTGAGCAAGTAGTAGCGCGCTTTTCCGCCACGGTCTCCGCTCTCGTCGACGAATATGCTCAGGTCTCGCGCCAATAAAATACCCCTAGATAGAACAAAAGCCGGGGGATAAGCCCCCGGCACTTGGAGGTAGCTGAATCAGCCACCAAAACCTATATATCACGCCTGTGATGGTTTTTCAAGAACCGCTCGAACGACCACGCAAGCCATCCCCTGATTGCCCGTTTTCCTCGAGACGGCGAGATTCTTTATTCCCACCCGATGGTCCCAGTTCTGCCGCTCCATCATTCCAGTAACGCCCAGCTTTCGACGCCGCCACGAAACGCGTGCCATCGCCACACGATGTCGGGCATTGTCCCCCCCCACTTGACCTAGAAGGGCGCGGCCCCGGTGAAAGCCTGGAGGTGATACAGCCAGGTCTGGCGGAGCGAGGCATAATAACCCGAACGGAACCTCTTTACGGCAGAGCCTCTCTTACAGAGCAATGGACTACTTCGCACAGCGACGCACGATCCTCGCTATGCTTTACGCGTTTTTTACTGCTCGCTATTCGCAATCGCCTGGTCGATAAGCTTGTCGAGCGCTGCGCGCTGCTCGGCGGAGCTGATGGCTCCCACGATTGGATCCCCTACGATGTTGCCATTCTGATCGATGACATACGTTGTCGGGAACGAGAACAAATTTGACGTAAACTTACCGGCCTCGCTATCCGACTTGAACCAGATGTTCTTATATGTCACGCTCTTCTTGCTCAGCACGTCCTTTGCATCCGCAATCGCGTCCTCCTTGCCATCGAGCGTAAAGGAATTGACGCCCACGACCTGACCGCCCCTCTCGGCAAGCTCCTGATTCAGGTTCTCAAGATCGCCCAGCTCGCCCACGCACGGCTTGCAAGTGGTGAACCAGAAGTTCATGACGGTGACCTTGTTCTTAGAGAACAGCTCGTCGCTGCTCGCGTCGTTGCCATCCAGGTCCTTGCCCGTAAAGCTGGGGAACTTCGTCGCCCCGCTCGAAGCATTGGCACCAGCCGTCATGCCAGCGGCCGAAGCGTCGACGCTCTCGCCTGAGCTCGGCGTGCTTCCACAGCCGGGGAACTCCTTCTCCAAGCTCTTGAGCTTGTCCTCGATCTCCTTGATCTGCTGCGCACCAGCCTTGAGCGTCTTAAGCTCATCCGCCGTAAACTCATCCTTGGCGCCGTCGATGGTCTTGAGCAGGAAATCGCCGTAATTGCTGCCGTCCTCAATCATTGCCGAGTCTTTATTTGCCGCACTGAACACCTTTTCCCACAGCGCGTTATCACTCGAAAGGATGTCGTTCTCCTTCTGCATGAGTTTTGCATACAGCTCGGCGGCCCCGTCGGCATTGGTCGGCTCCTGCGCAATGAGCTCAGCAATCTTAGGATCGGAGCCCGCAGATTCGCTCGCATTGCCACCAGGTGCCGAACACGCCGCGAGACACAAGGCCAGCACCGGCACCATAAACAGGGCCGCAATCTTAGAAAGCTTCATGGTCATTCCTCCGTTTTGTCGAAGCTTGTTTTACTTTTTATCAGCGGTCAGGGGGAGCTTTTCTGCCGGTAGATCCAGGCCATAGCGATAGCTGATGGCATCGACGGGGCAGGCCCCGATGCACTTTCCGCACCGGATGCATTCAGCATGATTGGGTGCGCTGGTCACATCAACGTCCATCTGACAAACCTTTGAACACTTGCCACACGAGACGCATTTACATGCATCGACCCGAATCCCCAGTAAGGACACCTTATTCATGAGCGCATAGAATGCGCCGAGCGGGCAAATCCATTTGCAGAAGGGGCGATAGAACAAAACGCTCAGCAGCACCACGGCAATGAGAACGACAAGTTTCCAAGTAAAGAGTTGGCCCAACGCAGATCGAATGCCGGCATTGGCAATGGCCAGAGGAATGGCGCCCTCGAGCACGCCCTGCGGACAGACGTATTTGCAAAAGAACGGGTCCCCCATCCCCAGATCGTTGACCACCAGCGCAGGCAGTACTACCACGGCAAACAACAGCACGAAGTATTTGACATACGTAAGCGCCTTGAGCCTTTTTGTCGAAAGCTTTTTGCCGGGAATCTTATGAAGCAGCTCCTGAAGCCAGCCAAACGGGCACAGAAAGCCGCATACAAAGCGTCCCAGCAGCACGCCGAGCAAAATGAGCGTACCGGTAACGTAGTAAGAAAAGTTGAACTTGGATGAACCTACCACCGACTGGAACGACCCGATGGGGCACGCACCCGATGCCGCGGGGCACGATTCAGCAATCTACCAAAGGTATGCCCTTGGTAGATTGTCCGCTTGCTATCAGTCCTGTCGTCGCCAGGGGGCGCGTTGAATCGCTGCGACAGGCGCATAAAAAACAAATGAAGGCTAAAGACGCCCATTTAAGATCAGCCGCACGCAGGCGGGCATCGAAAGGAGGCATTGCCCTCCTAGAATGCCCTCCCTTCCTGTATGAACTCGGGGATGTTGGCATGAATGATGCCGTCCCTTTGCTGAATGGGATCGCTTCGCGTCAGCAGGTACTTGGGGTAGTTGTCCCTGATCTGTTGGAACGGACGGTATTCGCGCTCCTCCGTTGCCCGGTCGGCCATGATGGTCATGGCGACCTGAACGTATGCGTAGTCCATTTCGGGGTTCCTGAGGATGAAGTCACACTCCAGCTTCCCGATGCGCCCGGCGCTGACCTTGCAGCCCCGCGCGAGAGCGTAGCGATAGACGATGTTCTCCAGCACGGGCCCGTAGTTGATGCGGTTGTCGGTGTTGAGGGCGAAGTAGAAGCTCAGGTCAGCCAGGTAGTACTTCTGCTCGCCCCGCAGCGCTTTTCGCGACCTCAGGTCGAAGCGGGTGCACTTGCTGACGATCTTCGCGCCCTCGAGGATCTGGAGGTACCGCGCGAGCGTCTCGCGCTTGATCTTCACGCCCTGCCTGCTCTCGAGGCCCGATTGGATGTTCGCAAGCGACGTGGTGACACCGAAGTTCTTGATGACGTAGCCGCACACCTGGTTGAACACGGAGACGCTTTTGATCTTCACGCGCCCGCGGATGTCCTTCTCGAAGATCTCCTGGATTACCGCCGCGACGTAAGTGCGCTTGTCGGCGAGCCGGGGGTAATCCATCGCTTTCGGAAAACCACCCTCGAGGATGTAGGAATCGAACTCCGCGACCGGGTTCGGGTTCACGGGCAGTCCCAAGAAGCGCTTCATCTGGCAATACTCGCCGAAGTCCAGCGTCTGCATCTCGAACTCGATGTAGCGCCCGGTTAGCTTCGTGGCCAGTTCGCCCGAGAGCAGATAGGAGTTTGAGCCGGTGATGAAGATGGAGAAGCCGCCTTCGGTGCGAAACCCGTTGAGCACGTCCTCGAAGCCGTCGAAGTTTTGAACCTCGTCGATGAAAAGGTACTTCGTCCCCGAGACAGCGAGCAGGGGCCCGACGAGGGCCTCGAGTTGTTCCGGGGTCTTGACGGATCGGTACCCATATCGGTCGAGGTTGAAGAAGACGATGCGCTCGTCAGCGACGCCTTCGGCCCTCAGCTCTTCGGCGATGCACTACATGAGGCAGGACTTGCCGCATCGGCGGACGCCGGTAATGACCTTGATCATCCCGTCGTCATGGTAGAAGCCGCGAATCTTCTTCAGGTAGTTCTCTCTAGGGAACAACCGCATGTTGGCCCCAATCTTCATTGGAGCCAACATATCAAATTAGAGGCTTATTGGGGTATTCTTTATCGACTTAACGCTTTCTGCCCCCATAACTAAGGAATTTACGACTCCCACTCGGTGGTTCCAGTTCTTCTATCACGTCATTCCAGTTGCATCCAGTTTTCGGCGCCGCCACGGAACGTGTGCCGCCAGGTAACGCAATGTCGCGTTTCGTCGGCTTCGGGGACAAAGGTTGGGACAACTTCAAAAACTATTTCCAAACTCAGAGTATTGAGTTTTTATTTTTGTCCCAAAGGGCACGGCGGACAGCCTTTAGAGACCCGATAGCGCCGAAAACGCCCGTTTTGAAACTCAACCGCCCTTTAGCGCGCAAGCCACTAGCTGCAATCGTAAGTGAATTAACGCGGGTAGCTTTTGCGTTATTCGCAAAACCCCAGGTCGCAAGCCTTCGCCATCGGCGGGAAAAGTGAGTAGTCTCAGGTGGCTTGCCCATGAGTTAACAAACAAGCCTTCAGGATTCAGAGCAAACATGCTGGTAGAATAGGATTCTCAAATCAATGACAGGAGATCGACGATGGCAGACGGCCAAAACAGGAAGCCCATCCTCACAATAGGGCAGCAAATCATGCACCTGAAGTAGAGGGGCGTCTCCTTCGAGCTGTGCGCCGAAGCGGAAGCCGCCTGTATCCTGGCCGGCCAAGACCACTATTTCAGACTCGCTGCCTATCGCGTGCTGTTGTGTGCCGCCATGTAAGCCACCGCGTCATTTACTCCCCAGGTGCGCCAGAAATGCCTTTGCATGCAATGGGGAGTAAAAACTCAGCATACGCAGGTTCGAGCGGCGCTCACCGCCTAGCTTGGCGTCCTGATTCGGTTGCGCTGGTTGCGAAATGCGGGGAGCCGCTACAGCGAGGCTTTCCAGTCCTCGTACTCGTCGGCGTCGATCTCGCCGTTCTCGAGCTGCGCGCGCTTCTCTGCCCACAGCTCGATAGCCGTCGCGGCTTTGGACGCGTGCGGAGCCTTGGGGTTCAGGGAGAGGCCCGTGCCGTCGGCTGCGGGAACGATGCCGAAGGAGTCCTCGAGGCGCGCGAGCAGCGACATGAGGTCGCCCGCGTTCTCGACGCCGTAATCCTTAAGAGCGTTGACGGACACGCCGAGCGTATCGGCGATGGACCCAAGCAGCTCGGGCTTCACGGCGCGGATGCCGCTCTCGTAGTGGCGCACGGCCCCCTCGGTCAGACCGACCGCCTCGGCGAGCTGCGCCTGCGTCATGCCGCGCGACTTGCGGTACCGCCTTATGTTCCCGCCTACGGACATGCGCCCTCCTCCTGGAATTACGTACCCGCACATCTTATCAGCGTACGCAAATGTACGCAATTCTATTGACAGTACGGATTCGTACGTTTACTCTGAATCTGTAAACCGTACGTATCCGTACGCCATTGTTTGGAGGAGCCGTGGACGAGAAGGTGGCGAAGACGCCGAGGCCGCACATGCTGGACGCCGACGAGGTCGCGGAGCTGCTGAGGATCAAGAAAGGCAGCGCCTACGAGGTGATCAGGAGGATAAACGCCGAGCAGGAGGCGCACGGGCGCGTGGTTATCCGCGGGCGCGTCCGGAGCGACGTCTTCGACGCCCTGTACTTCCCGGAGGTGGACTGACATGCCCGTGTACAAGGATGGCAACAACGGCACGTTCTACGTGCAGTGCTACTACCGCGACGCCCGCGGCTCGAAGCGCCACAAGACGAAGCGCGGCTTCTCCTCCGAGGTGGAGGCCGCAGTGTGGGAGAGCCGGTTCAAGAGCCTTAACGGCGGGGCCATGGACATGACGTTCTCCGAGTTCGTCGAGGTGTACGCCTCAGAGGTGAAGCCGCGCATACGCGAGCACACGTGGATCACCAAGGAGTACATCATCAACGACAAGCCGCTGTCGTTCCACGCCTTCGAGCTGCTGTACTGGACGGGCATACGCTGCGGCGAGCTCCTGGCGCTCACGCCGTCCGACTTCATGCTGGATAGCTCGCGGCTGCGCATCAACAAGTCGCACCAGAGCCTCCACGGCGTGGACACCGTGACCGACCCCAAGACGCCCAAGTCCGTGCGCACGGTCGTCATGCCCGCCTTCCTTCGCGACGAGATGGCGGACTTCATCGAGATGCGCGACGACGTCGCCCCCGACGAGCGCCTGTTCGCCGTAACCAAGCACTTCCTGGCCCACGAGATGGAGCGCGGGTGCAAGGCGTCGGGCGTGAAGCGCATCCGCATACACGACATACGCCACAGCCATGTGAGCCTGCTGATAGAGATGGGCTTCTCCGCGCTGGCCATCGCCGAGCGCATGGGCCACGAGGCGGTGGACATCACCTACCGCTACGCGCACCTGTTCCCCACGAAGCAGGACGAGATGGCCGCCGCGCTCGACGGGGCGAGGGGGTAAGAAGGATGCCGTGCGAGAACAGCGCCCGCAAGCGCAGCAAGACGATGGCGTTCCGCTGCACGCCCGAGGAGCGCAAGCTCATATGCGAGATGGCAGCTTGGAGCGGCATGAACAGGCAGAACTACATCATCGCCAAGCTCACCGATGCTCAGGTTGAGGTGAGGCCCTCCGTGAGCGTTCAGAAGGCGTTGAAGGACTCGATGTCGGAGTTGTCCAAGGAGGTGCATCTGGCGGCCTCCTACGGCGAGCTGAGCGGGTCCCTGCAGCAGAGGATCGAGCTGGTGATGGGGCTCTTCCTGGCTCTCGGCGAGGGGGGTTGAGGCACCGATGACGGAAGCGCCACCGGTGCCTCGCATTTGGAAGAGCCGACAACATCCGTCATGGATGCGGGTTCCGACACCGCAGGCATCTTCGAGATGGGACGCGGGTAGAGCCTAGCGCCAGACCTCCAACGCCTTGTTCGCAAGCCATTCGGCGCGATCGGCGATGCTACCCTCGTCCCAAGACTCTTTCTCCAAGGCGCCGGCCATCGTCGCAAGGCCGGCAGGCTCATGGCCTACAGCGCGCCGTCCAGCATAAGGTTCACCTTGAGCACGTTGACCGTGGGCTCGCCGAAGACGCCCAGGAATCGGCCCTTGGTGCACTTGGCGATGATCTCGCGCACCTCGTCTTCGCTCTTGCCCGTGGCTTTCGCCAGGCGCGGTACCTGGTACTCGGCGGCATCGGGGGAGATCTCGGGGTCGAGCCCTGAGCCGGAACACGTCACCAGGTCGACGGGCACGGCATCCATGCCAGCGTCAGGGTTGGAGGCGCGAATCTTCTCGACGCGCGCGTCCACAAGCTGCCGATACTCCTCACTTGCCGGGGACAAATTGGACGGGGCGCCGTAGGCCATGAGCTCGCCGTCCTTCCCCTCGACGATAGTCACGTTCTGAATGCGGCCCCACATGTGGTCCTCATCCTCGAAGTTCTGGCCGATCAGCTCGGAGCCCACGATCTTGTCGTCGACCTTGATGAGCGAACCGTTCGCCTGGTATGGGAACGCAACCTGGGCGATGCCGGTCACGACGAGCGTATAGCCCAGGCCGCAGA
>UQWE01000024.1 GCA_900544655.1 uncultured Coriobacteriaceae bacterium | reverse complement strand
GGCTCGGGGCCGCCGCGCTGCTTGCTCTGCGTTGCCTATCCTCGCGGCCCGTCCTTCGCCGAAACATGCACGTATTCGAGATGTGCGCCCAAAAACGTCCCGATAGCTCGAATAACTGCATGTTTCGAGAGAGTTCCTCCTCCCAAAACCTACCTCTTGTAAGGTTTCGGGGCCAATTTCGGGGTCGAAACGTTACAAGAGGTAGGTTTTGCCGCCCGCGCCGCCCGCTGCGTGCGGCCTGGGGGGGGTGTCGCGCGGGCGTGCCGCGAGGTTTAATGCGTAGCGAGAGCGTGCCGCGTGAAGAGTCCCCAGCAACAGCGAGGTTGCGGCGCAGAGTTGTGGTATTCTCTTCTGCTGTATGTTTGCATCTGCTTAAGGAGCATCACGTGGGTCCTCTTAATACGATTCTGCTGGTGGCTTGGGCCATCTCCGCTGTCGCCCTCATCATTCTCGTGCTCATGCACTCCGGTAAGGGCACCGGCGTCTCTGACATGATCGCCTCCTCTATGTATAACGCCAACGCTGGCAGCGGCGTCTGGGAGAAGAACCTCGACCGTCTTACCGTGATTGCCGCCGTGGTTTTCTTTGCGACCATCGTCATCTTCATGCTTACCTACCCGCTGGGCACTATCGGCGCCTAATTGCTAGCTAAATCGTACTGACCAAACGACCGTCTGCGTCTCCCGGCGCGGCGGTCGCTTGCTATGAGTGGCGAGCGCTTCGCGAGGCGTCCGCATGTTGCTCGGCGTGAGCTATGCGGTGGCATGCACCGCGCGACGCATCTCGTCTCATGCATCAGCTTTGAATAAAGCGCTAGCCCGCACTCCCTAACTCTCCGCGTATAACATCACGTAATGCCCTATTAGATGCGAATCCGCGTGCAATTCATGCATTCTTGCCCGAAGCAGCAGACACTTTGTTAATACATTGTTACGTAGTGCCGCTTTATCAAGGTAAAGAGGGTTTTTGAGGTTGCCGGCATGGCAAATAAAACGGATAATCTTACCTTAAGTTTGCAAGCAGCCTACTTGTTCGTGGCCGTAGGACGGTCGTCCTGCGGCATCCACCTTATGGCAACAGGTTCCGCAAGCAAAACTGAGACGTCATGTTACGGGAGGCATTGGGCCTTCTGGCCTGGCGTCGCAAACAATGGAGGGATTCATGACCACGTCCATGAACCGTCGCACGTTTGTCAAGGGCAGCCTCGCCGCTAGCGCCATGGCCGCTCTTGCCGCCTGCGGCAAGAAGGGTAGCACCGGTGCCGCCGCTTCCGGCGAGGCCACTGGTGGCACGCTCAACTACTACATCAACAACCCCGTCTCCATCGATCCGTATGACCTTGAGGAAGATCAGGGCATGCAGGTCGGCTACCAGCTCTTTGACGCCCTTACCACCTATGACTTCGATAAGGGTGAGCTCACCGGTCTTGCCGCTGAGTCTTGGGATGTCAACGACGCCGCTGATGAGTTCACCTTCCACCTCGTGAAGGGCGCCAAGTTCCACGACGGCACCACCGTTACCTCCAAGTCCTTCAAGCAGGGCTGGGAGCGCATCGTCAGCCCGAAGACCTCTGAGTCCCACGCTTCCAGCATCGGCTACCACCTCGCCATGGTCCAGGGCTACAAGGAGCTCTCCGCTGGCGATGCCACCGAGCTCACCGGCGTCACCTGCCCGGATGACGACACCCTCGTCGTGAAGCTCACGCAGCCCTATGCCGACTTCCCGTACGTCTGCATGCACCCGGCCCTCTCGCCCGTGCCCGACGTCGCGCTCAAGGACTTCGACACCTTCTTCTTCGCGCCCGTGGGCAACGGCGCCTTCAAGATGGACGGCAAGTGGGAGGACGGCCAGCAGATCAATCTCGTCCGCTTCGACGACTACTCCTATGGCGATAAGGCCAAGCTTGATGGGATCCACTTCAACATCCAGAAGGATGTCCAGACCGCCTACACCGAGTTCCAGACTGGCAACCTCGACGTCGCCCAGGTGCCCACGACCCAGCTCAAGGACGCCATCTCCCAGTACGGTGAGTCCGAGGACGGTTCCACCGTTACCCCGGGCCACCAGGTCCTGACCGGCGCCGAGCTCTCCACGTACTACCTTATGCTCAACGTCACTGATGAGACCCTGAAGGACGTTGACGTCCGCAAGGCCATCTCCCTGGCCATCAACCGTCAGGCCATTTGCGACACCGTCTTCGAGGGCACCCGCGAGCCGGCCGGTGGCATCGTTCCTCCGGGAATGGTTGGCTACGTCGAGAACAGCTGGGAGTTCTCCAAGTACGATCCGGACGCCGCTAAGGCTCTGCTTGACGCCAAGTATCCTGCCAACGCTGACGGCATGCGTGACATCAACGTCGCTCTGACCTACAACCTCGATGGCGACCACAAGGCCGTCATGGAGATGGTCATGGCAGACCTCAAGGCCGTCGGCATCAACACCACCTCTAACACCGCCGAGTGGAGCTCCATCCTTACCAACACCTATCCGAATGCTGACTTCCAGATCGGTCGTCTCGGCTGGATCGCCGATTACCCGATCATGGACAACTTCCTGTATCCGCTGTTCGCCACCGGTGCTGACAACAACTACGGCAAGTACTCAAACCCCGCCGTCGACAAGGCCATCAGTGAGGCCCGTGCCATCGCTGACGACCAGGAGCGCGAGGCTAAGTACCAGGAGATTGACAAGACCATCGGTGCCGACATGCCCGTCGTGCCGCTGTTCTACTACAAGCACCAGATGGTCGGTTCCTCTCGCGTCAAGTACCTCAACATCGATCCGCAGAAGCTGATCATGATGGATAAGGTTGAACTCGAGGCCTAGCCCTTTATTCTTAGGCACCCACGATCACAGAGATCGTTTGGGCGACGGGGCACCCGCTGCGGTGCCCCGTCGCTGGTAGGGGGCCTTGCAAGTGGCAGCTTCAAGCCGCCTCTTGCAAGGCCCGTCATTACGACAGGAGTTGTACGCATGGGAAAGTACATACTCAAGCGCGTCCTGCAGTTCATTCCGGTCTTCATCGGCGTGACCATGATTCTTTTCGCCATGAAGACCGTCGTCCCCGGTGATCCGGTCAAGATCATCACCGGTGGCAAGCAGGTAACGCCTGAGACGGAGCTTCAGATCCGCATCACCAACGGCCTCATCGAGACAGACGAGAACGGCCGTGCCCTCTATGACGAGGATGGCAACACCATTCCCACGCCGATCTGGAAGCAGTACCTCACATACATGAATGGCCTGCTGCACGGTGACCTCGGCACGTCCTACACTCGCAATATGAAGGTTTCGGACATCCTGGCGAACAAGTATCCATACACCGTGAAGCTCGCCGTCGTCGCCATCATCCTCGAGGCGATAGTCGGTATCGGCGCCGGAATGGTCTCCGCAATCAAGCGCTATTCGTTCTGGGACGTCCTTGTCACGCTCATCACTTCGATTCTCGTAGCGATGCCCGCCTTCTGGCTCGGCATGATGCTCCAGCTTTTCTTTGGCGTCTTCCTGAAGAACGTCACCGGCGGTGCCTTCTACCTGCCCATCTCTGGGGCCGGCGGATCGAACTCCGAGTTCGAGAGCTGGGTTCACTACATCCTTCCTGCCGTGACCCTCGCTTCCGTCTCCACCGCCTATGCCGCGCGCATCATGCGTTCGCAGCTGCTTGAGGTTATGAACCAGGATTACATCCGCACCGCGAAGGCCAAGGGTCTTTCGAGGCGCGACATCATTTGGCACCACGCCCTGAAGAATGCCCTCATTCCTGTCGTGACCTACATCGGCATCGACTTCGGTGGCATGCTTGCCGGCGCCATCCTGACGGAGACGGTCTTCAACTGGCCTGGTGTCGGCTACGAGATTTATCGTGCGGTCACCCAGCGTGACTGGCCTATCGTTCTAGGCGGGGTCACGGTGGTCGTCGTGGTGGTGATGATAATCAACCTGTTGGTTGACGTCAGCTATGCGTTCCTGGATCCCAGGATTCGTTTCGGCTCGTCAAAGTCTGAGAACTAGGGAGGTGCGCTGAATGTCTATCGAAGAGCAGAAGAACGCAGCTGACGAGACCGTCGAGTCCGCGGCTCAGGCTCCCGAGAAGAGCCGCACCCTCTGGAGCGACGCCTGGAAGCGCCTCAAGAAGAATAAGCTCGCCCTCATCGGCGCCGTCTGGATTCTTTTCGTCATCGTCGTGGCGCTCACGGCTGACCTCTGGGCTCCCCAGTGGCTTGGCTCGCCCACGCAGATCGACTCGACGACCGTTGCGCAGACTTCCAAGCTGCCGCCGTCGGCCGAGCACCCCTTCGGCACCGATGCCACTGGCCGCGACCAGCTTTGCCGCGTCATCTATGGCGCTCGCGTGTCTCTGACCGTCGGCGTTATCGCCACGCTCATCTCCACGGCCATCGGCCTCGTCATGGGCGCGCTCGCCGCGTTCTATGGCGGGATTTGGGACACGATAATCATGCGTCTCGCCGATATGTTCCTGGCGATCCCGTACACGCTGTTCGTCATCACGATGCTCGCCGTCATCGGCCAGGGTATCCAGAACGTGTTCATCGCCATCGGCATCCTCGGCTGGCCGTCCATCGCCCGCGTCTTCCGTTCGGCGATCCTCTCCGTCAAGGAGAACGACTACGTCGACGCCGCGCGCGCCATGGGCGCCTCTGACCTGCGTATCGTCGCGCGTCACATCTTCCCCAACTCCGTTGCCTCCATCGTGGTCTACGCCACGATGAACGTGGGCGGCGCCATTCTCACCGAGAGCGCGCTGTCCTACCTTGGCATGGGCGTCACTCCGCCGACCCCTTCCTGGGGCATCATGATTCAGGACGGCCAGACGTTCCTCCAGACCCAGCCTTGGCTCATGATCATGCCCGGCCTGGCGATTCTCTCCACCGTGCTTGCCTTCACCCTTCTCGGTGACGGCCTGCGCGATGCGCTCGACGTCAAGATGAAGGACGCGTGATACTAATGGCATTCGGTAAGAAGAAGGCTGCCGAGCCCGCGCTCGACCTCAAGAAGCAACCCGTTCCTGAGGGTTGCCACCTTCTCGAGGTTGATGACCTCAAGATGTACTTCCACACTGCCGATGGCGTGGTCAAGGCTGTCGACGGCGTGAGCTATACCCTTGACCGTGGTGAGACCCTGGGCGTCGTAGGCGAGTCCGGTTCGGGCAAGTCCGTCACCGCCATGACCATCATGGGCCTCATCGAGATGCCTCCGGGCAAGATCGAGGGGGGAGACGTCCGCTATCGCGGCCACTCCCTTCTTGAGATGTCCGAGGCCGAGATGCAGCACATTCGCGGCAATGACATCGCCATGGTCTTCCAGGACCCGATGACCTCGCTGAACCCGGTTTACACCATCGGTCGACAGCTTGGTGAGGGCCTGCGCCTGCACCGCGGCTACACCAAGGAGCAGGCTACCCAGCGTGCGATCGAGCTCCTCGACATGGTTGGCATTCCCAACCCGGAGCAGCGCGTCAAGGACTATCCGCACCAGTTCTCCGGCGGCATGCGCCAGCGCGTCATGATTGCCATGGCGCTCGCCTGCGACCCGGACATCCTCATCGCCGACGAGCCGACCACGGCCCTCGACGTGACGATTCAGGCGCAGATCATCGAGCTCATGCAGGAGATGCAGGAGAAGAACGGCAACGCGATCATCATGATCACGCATGACCTCGGCGTTGTGGCTGACGTGGCAGACAAGATCATGGTCATGTACGCCGGCCGTCCGGTCGAGTTCGGCACTGCCGAGGAGATTTTCTACCACCCGAAGCACCCGTACACCTGGGGTCTCATGCGCTCGATTCCCGAGCAGGTCATTGACGAGAAGAAGCCCCTCACCCCGATCAAGGGCAATCCGCCCTCTCTCGTGAACCTGCCGAAGGGCTGCAGCTTTGCGCCGCGCTGCCCGTATGCGACCGATCGCTGCCGCAGCGAGCGCCCGGAGACCTACACCTCCGAGACCGGGCACTACTCTCGCTGCCACTTTGCCAGCGACCCCGAGTTCATCGCGAAGAACGCGCCCGTTAACTCCCACACGAAGGGAGGCGAGGCTTAGGATGACTGAGCCCCTGCTTCACGTCGAGCACCTTTCCAAGGAGTTCCCCGTCGACTCCAGCGTCTTCTCCAAGGAGAAGAAGAGCGTTAAGGCGGTCGACGACATCAGCTTCGACATCTTCCCCGGCGAGACCTTCGGCCTCGTTGGTGAGTCCGGCTGCGGTAAGTCCACGACTGGCCGCTGCATCATGCGCCTCACGCACCCCACGGGCGGCAAGGTCCTCTTCAATGGTGAGGACGTCTCCGCCATGCACAAGAAGGACCTGAAGCGCATGCGTCACGACATGCAGTTCATCTTCCAGGATCCCTATGCGAGCCTGAACCCGCGTATGACCATCGGCGAGATCGTCTCTGAGCCGCTGGTCATTCACGGCGAGATGCCCGATAAGACCGAGCGCATGAACTACGTGCGCGAGCTGCTTGATGTCGTCGGCCTCAATCCGGAGCACATCAACCGCTACCCGCACGAGTTCTCGGGCGGTCAGCGTCAGCGCATTGGCATCGCTCGTGCATTCGCGCTCAAGCCGAAGCTGATCATCTGCGACGAGCCCGTCTCCGCGCTTGACGTCTCGATTCAGGCCCAGGTCCTCAACCTCCTCAAGGACCTTCAGGATCAGTACGGAACCGCGTACCTGTTCATCGCTCACGACCTCTCCGTCGTTCAGCACATCTCCGATCGCGTCGCCGTTATGTACCTTGGTAACATGATGGAGGTTTCGGACTGGAAGACCCTTTACGCCGAGCCGTACCACCCCTATACGCAGTCGCTGCTTTCGGCCGTACCGGTTCCTGACCCGGATATGCAGCGCTCTCGAAAGCGCATCATTCTGAAGGGCGATCCGCCTTCTCCGATCGATCCGCCGAGCGGCTGTCGTTTCCACACGCGCTGCCCGATCGCTTGCGAGAAGTGCGCGCAGGAGCGTCCCGAGCTTCGCGAGGTTGCGCCTGGTCACTATTGTGCTTGCCACTTTGCGCAGCCGCACCCCATCAAGGGCTCCTCGATCGAGCTCTAGGGGAGAGCAAAGGGTGTTGCTAGGGTCCCGTCATCCGTTTGGGTGGCGGGATCTATTCATGGGCGTCGAGGACGCCTCATCTGGAGCGAAAGCATCTTGGGTGATGGGGACGCCTCATCTGGAGCGAAAGCATCTTGGGTGATGGGGACGCCTCTTCTGGATGGAAAGCGTCTTGGATGACGAGGACGCCTCTTCTGGATCGGTAACCTCCAGGGCGACGAGGCCAGGTCTTCCAGACGTGAATAATGTTTCCAATCAATTTGTCCGTTTACCTGCGGCAACGTGATAACACAAACTAATTTAGAAAAAAGTTCAAATTTACGCTTGCGTGCGTTGGGGCATCGAGGTATATTCTTTCTCGCGCGAAACGCGCACTTGAAAAGTCGGAGTGGCGGAATTGGCAGACGCGCTAGCTTGAGGTGCTAGTGACTGACTAAAAGGTCGTGCGGGTTCAAGTCCCGCCTCCGACACCAGCAAATCTACGGGCCTTCGGGCCCGTTTTTGCTATCTAGGGGTAGCGCGCCCGCGCGCCCGGACGGGAGGCGTCATGCCGGCTAAGCGTGCGCTTACCAAGGTCGATCACGTCGGTCGTGCCGCCATGCCCGGTGTCCTTGCGGCTCTCATGGCGCTTTCGACCGATGCCATTCTGGTGGTCGACAGCATCGGTCGCATTCTCTCTGCCAATCCCCAGATGGCCTCTCTTTCTGGCTTGGACGTCAACAAGCTCGTAGGCACCCCTGTGTCGGATATTCTCGAGGACCCGTTACATTCTCATGCTCAGGACGCGCCCGCACCCGTTCTCCCGCTTGTCGCCGATGGCTCGCTTGTGAGTCTCTCCCTAAGGCTCGCTGGTGGCGGGGCGGCAATCGTGGGTGCCAGGGCTGACCGCGTGAGTGGCGGCGGCGAGACCTATGTCATCGTCATGCGTCCTGCGGATTCTGCCCTTGCGGCGGAGCGAGAGCACGATCGCCTGCTCGATGAGCTCTCCCTTGCCAATCGCCGTCTCTCGGGTACGCTCAAGATCGTGCTCGACACGATTGACTCTCAGGATGTCGAGACCCTCTTCAGCGAGGTGATCGAGCAGATGTGCGACACCCTTGAGGCCTCGGGTGCCCTGCTCTTCCTCGCGGATGACACTGGGTATCGGCTACGGGCCCGTTCTCGCTCGCTTGAAGGCAAGAGAGTCCCGAAGTTCATGACCTATGGCGAGGGCCTCGAGACCGTCGTCTCTCGATCTGGCGGTGCCATGCGGCTGCGTTTGCTCCCTCCCAGCGAGAGGAGCCTTCGCGGGGGCGCGCTCACGTCCCGTGAGCTCATGGACGAGGACACCGGCGCTCGTTGCCGCATTCCTGCGCGACAGACGCCGCCCTTCTCGAGCTTCATCTGCGTTCCCATGTGGTTTAGCGAGCGTGTGATCGCCATCATCGAGCTTGGCTGGACCGAGGTGCATCCAACGCGCCGCGATGACGCGCGCCTTCTCGACACGGTCGCCCAGTACCTCTCGGTCGAGTTCGCCGCCGCCATCTCAACCATGCGGGCCCAGAGGGCTCAGGAACTCGACGCTGTCGCCACTCGAATTCATGTGTTGCTCGAGGGCTTCGATACCCCGACCGACGAGAACCTCCAGAGCTTCTCTCGGGCCCTGACGGAGGAGCTCAATGTCCAAATCGTCCGCATCCATGCGTCAGGCCTTTCGGAGGGCTCTCGTGTTTCGTTGCCTGGCGTGGGGGAGGTGGAGCTCCCGTATTCGATAGACGACCTCGTCCGCGGGTGTGTCGATGCGGACATAGCCGTCGTTGCGGCATCGAAGGGCTCAAGGCTCGCGAGATGGCTCGAGGAGCAGGGCTTCATGGGCTCTGCGGTCCTTATTGACCTCGGAATGCTCGCGGGCAAGCGTTGGGCTGCGCTGCTTATGCGCGCCCCGGACAAGGAGCCCATAGATGATGCGGAGCTCGACTTGCTCCGTCGTATTGCCATCGACGTCCGCCAAGAGGTTGAGGCAGGCGAGCGTAGGAACAAGGACACGCGTATCGCACAGGCGCTCCAGAGCGGAATGAAGAGCGAGCTCCAGGAGGTCGAAGGCATCACGGCCCATGCGCTCTACTCGTCCGCAACTGCTGCCGCGCTTGTGGGGGGCGATTTCTATGACCTCATTCGTCTGCCCAACCGTCGCGCCTGCGTGATTCTGGGTGATGTCTCGGGTAAGGGAGTCGAGGCGGCGAGCGTCTCCGCTGCCGTGCGCACGGCCCTTGGAGCCTATGCCTGGGAGGGTCAGCCGCCCGCGCGCATGGTGCGCCTGCTTAACGACTTTCTCCTCGGCTTTTCTCGCCTGGAGACTTTCGCCACCCTCTTCGTGGGCATTGCGGACCTCAAGCATGGCACGCTGACCTATTGCTCTGCCGGACATCCCCCAGCGCTGCTCCTACGTGCGGAGACTGGCGAGATGGAGACGCTCGACGAGCAGTCTGGCGTGGTGGGCGCCTTCCGCGGCATGACGTACCACGACGGCCACGTCTCCCTCTCTGAGGGGGATCGCATCCTGCTCTACACGGACGGCGCAACGGAGGCTCGCAACCCGAGCGGTGCCTTCTTCGGAGAGCAGGGGCTGCGTGACGCTGTGATGGAAGAGGCCGCGGGCGACTTCGACGGAATGCTCGACCGCTTGCTCGAGCGAATCGATGTCTTTACCGAGCGCAGCCTCGACGACGACGTGGCGATGGTCGTGCTGAGGTTTGACCAGCTCGGTGGCTCTCGCCAGCGGAAGGCTTAGGTCTGCGGTGACATAGTCCTTGCGTTTGCGGAAACCTTGCCGCGCGTAGGTATCAACCCTCGCTCGTCTGGGCAAAATTGGGGCATGACATCGACTGGCGACATACTCTTGCTCCCCGTGCGCGGCGACCTGGACGTCGCGAGCGTTCCGCGCGTGCGCGCCTATCTTGATCGTGCGATTGACGGTGGCTGCCGTCGCGTCATCCTCAGCCTTGCGGATACAGACTATGTCGACAGCCTTGGGATGGCGTTGATTCTCGCATACGCGCGGCGCCTTGCGGAGAAGGGCGGCCTGCTCTCGCTCGTGAACGTGGGCGACAGCGTGTACCGGTCGCTTGCGATATGCCGCCTCGTTGACTTCATTCCCGTTATGGGCAGGGCCCCCAAGCCGCCAGTTCCGGCGCTCGATCCCTCCGTGAGGCCCCTTTGGCACGGTACGATGCGAGTGGATAAGACCCACCTGAGTGCCGCGCGCCGCCGCCTCGAGCAGCTCCTCTCTCGCACGGACCTCACGAATGACGAGGTGTTCGATCTCACGCTTGCCGGTGGCGAGGCGTTGGGCAACGCGGTTGACCACACCTGTGCGGAAGGCGTCCTGCTTACCGTGTGGGTCTATCCAGACCGCGCCGTGGTCGAAGTGACAGATTGCGGCTCCGGCTTCGAGCTGGATGAAGACGGGGAGATTCCGCAGGGGGAGGGCGACGATTGCCTCGAACGCGGTCGCGGCATCAAGCTCATGCGCATGCTCTCCGACTCCGTTGAGATCTGCCACAAGCCTAGCGGCACGGGAACCATGGTACGCCTCGTGAAGCTGTTCACTCCAATGGCCGCCACCGTCTAGGGCGGACGCGGGGGTCGTTCTGGGAATCGGGGTGCCGTGGTGACCCGATTGATCTACTGCCGTTTCTGGGCTTCCACTTCTTTGGTCGGGTTGTCGGCTTAAAGGCGGGCAATTGGAGCGTGCAGAGCACAAAGCGTTGGGATGTAACGTCGTCTCTGCTAAAGTTGCAGGTAGCAAGCGAATTCGAAAAAAGTTGAAATTCACGCTTGCATGAATGCGCAGTCTTGCGTATAGTACTTTCTCGCACGCGGACATGGCTCAGTTGGTAGAGCACCACCTTGCCAAGGTGGGGGTCGCGGGTTCGAACCCCGTTGTCCGCTCCATGAGATTGAGGGGCCGGCCGCCCGGCCGGCCCTTTTTTTCTTCGGCGACGTGGCCAAGTGGTAAGGCATGGGCCTGCAAAGCCCCTACCCCCAGTTCGAATCTGGGCGTCGCCTCCAAAGAAATGAGCGGCCTGCTCGTCAGGCCGCATTCATTTCACGTGCGGACATGGCTCAGTTGGTAGAGCACCACCTTGCCAAGGTGGGGGTCGCGGGTTCGAACCCCGTTGTCCGCTCCATGAATTTGGAAGGGTCGGCTAATAGCCGGCCCTTTTTGTTTATCTCGACATGCCGCTGCCTTCGCGTTGCGTTCGCGGGCCCCGTCTTTCGAGTGGCGAAGAACCAACCCGCCCGCCACGCCCTATTGGCCGTTGGTCTACCATGGAAGCGCGTCGTCTGCTAATGCTTGCGACGTGTCGTTCGCATCATCGGATGGAGCCCGAGCTTGGTAACTATCCTCCTCATAGTCCTCGCGCTCGCCCTCGCGTATGTTCTCGTGACGCGAGCCGTCAATGCGCGTGGCTATCGCATGGCGAGCGGCAAGAGCTTCCGTAAGCTCGCGCGCCGCGGCAAGCTGCCGAAGGAGATCGCTGATGCCGCGGACGAGGTCATTCTCGACCGCCAGAGGCGCAACAGCGCGCGTCTGCGTCATGACCCCGCCTACGCGGATCTCAAGACGCAGCCAAAGCCCAAACTCTCCTCCGAGCAGGTCAAGGCGCTTAAGCGCGCGCGTCTCAATGTCCGAGACGAGTGGCTCGACCATATGCGCCCCGGCTTCTACCAGTACGTGATCATCTTTATGGTGGCGAGCGTCGCGGGCCTGATCCTCGAGATGTCATGGATGCTCATATCGTCTGGTCGCACTGAGCTGCGCGTGGGGCTCGTGTGGGGCCCATTCTCGCCGCTCTACGGCTTCGGCGCATGTCTTCTCACGATGGTGCTCTGGAACTTCCGATCCGCTCCCAAGGCACAGGTCTTCTTTGTCTCCGCGCTTCTCGGCGGTGGCCTCGAACAGACGACGGGCATGCTCATGGAGGACCTCTTCCATGCCCAGTCTTGGACCTACATTGGTCTTCCGGACGCGATCACCCAGTGGATCGCATGGAGGTTCCTATTCGCCTGGGGCGTCCTCGGCCTCGTTTGGTGCCGTGTTGTCATGCCGGAAGTCATCTATCGCATCGGCGAGCCCACGAACCGCAGGCAGATCGTGATCGTGTCGCTCATGACCGCGTTCCTCGTCGTGGATATGCTCGCCACGCTCTTTTGTTTCTACCGAAAGGCCTGCCGCGATGCCGAGATTCCGCCTCACAACTTGGTGGAGGAGTATGTCGATTCGAGGTTCAATGACGAGTTCATCGCGAATCGCTTCCAGAATCTCGTGGTAGGCGAGGACCTCGAGCCAAACAAGTAAGCGGATTGTGCAATCCCTAGGAAATGGGTAGAAGAAATCTACGGCGCTGGGCGCGCTTTGGATTGTGGATACGTCCCCTGAGGACACGACGATAGGACCTTTCATGAACAATGATCAGTGGCAGACCGAAAACCAGGGCGGTATCGAGCCTTATTCCCCGTTCAGCGTCGAGGGGCAGCGCACCGGCAATGGCGGCAGGCTCTCCGTGAGGGCGTATGGCCTCCTTCTCACGGCGCTTGTTCTCGCTGGCTTCCTTGTGATGGGTGCCTGCGCGAGCCTGTTCTCCAACGTTTCGTTCCTGCTCGCGGTATCGGACAACTACTTTGTGATCTCGGTCGTGAGCTTCATCGCCTCGATTGCCGGCATCATCATGATGGGCCGAGGGAAGAGCGCGGAATCCGTGAGGCTGTCGCTGGCGGGCTACATCCTCTTCGTGTTCTCGTTTGGCTTCGCTACTTCGACGATCTTCCTTATGTACTCTGCCCAGACCATCTCTACGGCCTTCTTGGCGACGGCGGGCATCGTGACGGTGTTTGCATGCCTGGGCATTGCAGTGCCGCATGTCTTCGAGAAGATCTCTGGCGTTCTCGGCGGATGCCTGCTTGCGCTCATCGTGGTGCAGATCGTCATGGCCTTCCTGGCCATTGACCAGACGCTCATCGACTTTCTTGTCATCGTGGTGTTCTGTGGCTTCATCGGCTACGACTTCCACAAGGCGATGTTCGACGAGCCGACCGTCGTAAACGCGGTCTATAACGCCTCCGAGCTTTTCCTCGACATCATCAATGTGTTCATTCGCGTGCTGTCGCTACTCTCGCGTAGGGACTAGGGAGATTTGGCCAGTCGTGCCAAACAGAGGCGAAATCTTTTGGGCACATATTTGAGCAGTTGGAAGTTCTAAACATGCAGGTAAACATATGTGTATTAGTTAACGACCAAGAGGCGACCGAGACAATTAATGCCAAATTCTAAAAAAATTTGAAATTCTGGGTTGCATTAGGGTGGGGGCTTAGATATATTAATCCCCGCGCCGCGAGGCGCACCCCAAAGCTTCGGGCGTTTAGCTCAGGGGGAGAGCGCTTCCCTGACACGGAAGAGGTCACAAGTTCAAATCTTGTAACGCCCACCAAAAATGATGGGGCCGGAAGCAAATGCTTCCGGCCTCTTTTGTTATCTGCGGTGATGGCGTCAGCGCTGCAGTTCAAACTGTGGCAAGTGTGTGCGAGATGCCTGCCAAGATGCCGGGCATGGCTCCACCTGTGAAAGCACCAAAGTCGCCGCCAACGAATACGCCCACATATCCGATGAGAGCAAAAGCAATTACAACGAGCCCGGTGATCTCTAGGGCCGGATTGACGTCATTAACGGGAGCTATCTCGCTTTTATGCCATCTGCCACATTGGCGAGGATGATTGCCTTCCCGTTGTTAGAGATGGAGAAGGAGGTAGCCTCAAAACCTTTGCTGGTAATTTCATTTGCTGAGTGCGCGATAAGGGTAGTCATCTTCTTGGTCGAGGGACTTTATCCGATAACGAATGTCTTGTACATGGGCCCCCGTTTTAATTGACCATAAACATGCTGGTAAGCCATGGTTTGACGCTGAGATTAGACGCAAGCCGTATTGGCTTTGCGTGCGATGGGTAAAGAAATCGAGAAGGCGTTAAGTGTTAGCAATTGTGTGCGTCCCGTGGAGACACCCCCGCCCCCTTGCGGCCGTCCCCGTGGGCGCGTATATTCCATCCCTGCGCCGCGGCCGGCGGGTCCCACGGGACGGGCGGTCAG
>UQWE01000023.1 GCA_900544655.1 uncultured Coriobacteriaceae bacterium | reverse complement strand
GCTCCCGCGACTGGTGCGTACCTGTGCGCGCACGTTGCGCGCTCCCTCGCCGCACGGTGGCCGTTTCCGCGCGCCCACGCGCCACATCGCCAAAAGAAGGGGCCGCCCCCGAAATGGGAGCGGCCCATGTGCCTTGCTGCGGTCTATGCCAAGGGCGAGACTGCCCTGCTACAGGCTCCCGACGAAGCGTTCGCAGGCGGCACGGCCCTGCTCGTCCCACTTGAAGACGCCGGCGTTCTCGAGCACGTGGCCGAAGACGATGCCGACCTCCTCGTGCAGGATGTCGAGGGCGTTCTCGGGGGTAAGTTCATCGCCGCGACGCGCGAACACGTCGGCGGCCCAATCGGCGTGGCTCGCGGTGAGCTCGTCCTCGGAAAGGCCTGCCACGTCGCCCGCAAGCAGGTGCTCGCGCACGGCCGCAAGCTCGGGAACGAGACGTGGCGGAAGGATGGCGAGGCCCATGACCTCGATGAGGCCAATGTTCTCCTTCTTGATGTGGTGGTATTCCGCGTGGGGGTGGAACACACCCAGTGGATGCTCCGCCGTGGTGATGTTGCAACGAAGGGCGAGGTAGACCTCATAGCCTTTGCCACCAACGTTGCCGGCGTCGTCAACGCGGCGGACCACGGGCGTCACGGTGTTATGGCGCGTGCCATCGGGGTCGTTGGCGATGATGCCCACGGACTCGTCGGACCAGGCGCGCCACGCGTCGATGACGTGCGTGGCGGCGTCGAGGAGTTCGTCCCTGCTGGCGCTGCGAAGGCGCAGCACGGAGAGGGGCCAGCGAAGCACGGCGCCGGTGACGCCCGGGAATCCATCCATCGTGAACTCGCCCACCACTTCGGCGCGCATCATCGGGAACTCATGGGCGCCGCCCTGGAAGTGGTCGTGCGACAGGATGGAGCCACCGACGATCGGGAGGTCGGCGTTGGAGCCGATGAAGTAGCCCGGAACGGTGTCGACGAAATCGAGAAGGCAGGAGAGCGCGGTGCGGTCGATGTGCATCGGCCTGTGGTGACAGCTCATCGCGATGCAGTGCTCGTTGAAGTAGGCGTAAGGGGAGTATTGGAGGCCCCAACGTTCGCCGCCTAGCGTGATGGGAATGATGCGCAGGTTCTGGCGTGCGGGGTGTGCTCCGCCCGGGGCGCTCGCGGCGCGGCCGGCGTAGCCCTCGTTCTCAATGCAGAGCTGGCAGGCGGGGTACTTCTCGCCAGTGTTCTTGGCGGCACCCGCGGCAGCGATCTCGCGCGGGTCCTTCTCGGGCTTGGAGAGGTTGATCGTGATCTCAAGGCCACCCCAGTCGGTGGGGGTGACCCACTCGATGTTGCGGGCTATGGCAGAGCGACGCACGTAGCCGGCATCGCAGCACAGCTGGTAGAACCAGCCGGTGGCAGCCTTGGGCCCCTGCTCGCCAGCGAGGTGCCTGAACTCGGCGGCGACGGCGGCGGGCTTGGGCATGAGGAGCCCCATCACGCGGCATGCGGCGCGGTCGCGTCCGCTTGCCGTGTCGTCTGCCGCGCCGTTGGCCACGGCAGCCTCGGCGATGATCGCCAAGGTGGCATCGAGGTCGAACGTGGCGTCCTCTGCGGGCGCGCCTTCGGTAAGGACCCAGTCCACCTCGGGTGCGGGACCCTGGGCACCGGCGCACTCGAGCACGGCGTTGTAGGACCACACGCGATCCTCCGCCTGCTCGAGGCCATGGGTTACGGAGTAGTCCACGAGCGCCTGGATCGCGTCGCGGAGAGTCGCGTCCTGCTCTACAGCCATGCTGCGAACGCCCCCTCGTCAGAGACCTTGTAACGACGGCTTGAGTCGGCGCCGAGCCAGTAGTCCATGCGCTCGATGAACTGGTCGACGAGGTCGAGCGGAACGAAGGCCTGGATGGTGCCGCCAAAGCCACCGCCGTGGATGCGCACGGCTCCGCGGCCGTTCAGGATGTGCTCGGCAAGGCCGAGGGCGTACATGGCGGGCTGCTCGCGGCCGAGCTCGGCTACGACGTTCTGCAGATACATCGCGGAGCTGGCGCCGCTCGCGCGCGTCAGCGAGAGGAACGCGTCGATGTTCGCGGATTGCAGCGCCTCCCAGCGGCGGTCGACAAGGCCGTTCTCATACCAATAGTGGATGCAGCGGAGAACGGCGCGATCGCCAAACTCCTCGCGAAGGGCGGGGACGTCGCGATCGAAGTCGGCCCTGTTGACCTCGCACAGGCGTGCGTGGCCGAGCTTGGCCGCGATGGCCTGCATCTCGCCCGGGACAGCGGCGTAGTCATCGGTGGAGGCGGCGTGGTCCGCGCCGACCTTCACGAGTACCAGGGCGTGGCCGTGGTCCTCGAAGTCAAGCTCGAGCTTCTGCGTCTTGGGGTTGGCGGAGTCCTCGAAGTCCATGAAGGCGAGGCCGCCCAGGCAGACGGCGGCCTGGTCCATGAGGCCACAGGGCTTGCCATAGTAGTTGTTCTCGGTGCGCTGGCTCATCTGCGCGAGGGCGACGGGCTCGGCGGGGGTGACGCCCCAGAGAGCCTCCATCGCGCGGCCAAAGGCGCCTTCGACGGCGGCGGAGCTGGAGAGGCCACCGCCCGAGGGGACGGTGCAGGTCATCGCAAGGTCAAAGCCCGTGGGCGTACCACCGTTTGCGGCGACCTCGTGGGCCATGCCGCGCACGAGGCTCGCGGTGGTTCCCTTCTCGTCCTCGACGACGTCGAGTGTGTCGAGCCCGACCTCGATGAGGGGGTAGCCCTCGGAGGCGACGCGCACGGTGTTAGTGCCGTTGGGGCGTGCGAGACCGTCGACCGCCACGTCGAGCGCGGCGGCGATGACGTGGCCACCCTCGTGGTCCGTGTGGTTGCCCGAAATCTCGGAGCGACCGGGCGCGTGGACATGGAGGAGGCGCTCGTCGCCAACGGGGCCGAAGGCGTCTTCGAATAGCTCGGTGAGGTGCGAGAGGAGCTCGGGACAGATGCTGTCGCTCATGGATGGTCCTTTCTCGAGGCGCATACGCGTCGGTAATTACCTGTTGGAGAAGCGATAGACGATGGTCTGCTCGTAGGGCTGTCCTGGCTTGCAGACGGGGTGCTCCCAGTCCGCGTGATGCATGTTGTCGGGCCAGAACTCGGGCTCGAAGGCGAAGCCGCAGCGGGGCGTGTACGTGGCGCCGTCCTTGGCGTCTGTGTCATCAAGCCAGTTGCCTGTGTAGAGGTGCGCGCCCGGCGTCGTGATTGAGATGTCGAGTGCGCGGCCGCTCGCGGGGTCCTCGGCATGAAGCGCGTGACGCGGCACGCTCGTGCCGTCATAGCCGTCGACGCATAGGCAGTGGTCATAGCCGCGTCCCTGGGCGAGCTGCTCGCTCTCGAGTTCGATGTCGCGGCCGAGCTCCTTGGCCTGCCTGAAGTCAAACGGGGTGCCGGCGACATCGGCGACCTCGCCCAGAGAGACGTTGTCGGAGCGAAGGGGCAGGTAATGGCCGGCGTTCACGCTGACCAGCTGGTTCAAGACGAGGCCGGAGGCGTGACCGGCGAGGTTCCAATAGGTGTGGTTGGTCATGTTCACAAACGTGGGAGCGTCAGATTCACACCTATAGTGCAGGGTGAGCGCCACGCCGCCCTCGGGCGAGGGGACAAGCGCGTATGTCGCGGTGATCCATCGGTTGCCGGGAAGACCGTAGTCGCCGTCCGCGAGCGTTATGGAGAAGGTGACGGAGGAGTCATCGTCCGCAGGCTCGGCGTTCCAGACGCGCTTGTGCAGGCCGTCCGCAAGATCGGTGTGGAGGTTGTTGCGGGAGTCCGGACCGTCGTTCTTGGGCATCTGGTACGTGGTCTCGCCAATGGTGACCTGGCCGAGGTCCGTGCGATTGGCGGAGGGGCCTACGGTCGCGCCGTAGCAGGCGGGGTTGTCGAAGTAGTCGTCGAGCCTGTCGAACCCGAGGACGATGTCCTCCGCCGCGCCGTCCCTGTTGGGCGTGCTGAGGGAGAGAAGGGTTGCCCCGAAGTCCATGACGCGGGCGGTGACGCCATCGCAGGAGAGCTCATATGAGCTCACGGGGGTGCCGTCTGGGGCTTTCCCAAGGAACTCGATGTTTGCCATGATGTGCCTCTCGTACTCGCATTTACGTGTCCTGACTGCCGTTCGGCGAGTAATCGGGACACTTCACCTGAATAATGTTAACGTACTCATAAGGAATTTGCCGAACCAGCCCCCATTCCCGCAATCGGCCATAATTGCCCTGTGAGCGGCGTGGGGTTTGTCCGTCCTGTGTTCGGGACGGGTCGGCCGTTGCCCAACGAATCTGGCGGGACCGGGAGGCGAGTGGCGTGATGCGTAGTGAAGACAACGAGGCCAAGGCGGTGCCGGCTGGGCGCACCGTCTCGATGGTTGATGTGGCGCGCCTTGCGGGCGTATCGCAGCAGACGGTATCTCGCGTGGCGAACAACATGCCCAATGTCAGCGAGAGGACGCGCAGGCGCGTTCAGGAGGCTATGGACCAGCTCGGCTTCCGCGTGAGCTACGCGGGCCGCTCGCTCAGGGACGGCAGGTACCATTCCGTTGGCTTCTGCGTGAACGACATCACGGAGTTCGGTAACCTCTCTATGCTTGATGGAATCACCGCCGCCGCGCGAGATCGCGGTTACGCCGTCACGCTTATGGAGATTAGCAAGAACCAGAACTTTAGCCTCGAAGAGGCCACGCGCGCGATGTCCGCGCTGCCCGTCGACGGCGTCATCTTCGGCATGAGCCGTCTCGCGCCAGACTTCGAGGAGTTCACGCCGCTTGCGGGCCTTCCTTCGGTGATTGTCTCCATGTATGCGCACCCACGCTGTACGACGGTCGACTCTGACCAGTACCGTTGCGCCCTCACGCTCATGGAGCATTTCTTCTCGTATGGTCACCGTGAGATTCGCTATGTTGCCGGCCCCGACTTCTCCGTGGACGAGGTTTTTCGCCAGGCTGGTTGGAGGGACGCCCTCCAGGAGAGGGGGCTCGCCGTGGTCGAGCCCACGCGTGGAGACTGGTCTGCGAATAGCGGCTATGAGGCGGCATGCCAAATGCTCGAGCATGACCATGACTTCACGGCGGTCTTCGCCGCGAACGACCAAATGGCAAATGGCATCATCTGTGCCCTGCGCGATCATGGGTTGCGCGTTCCGGAGGACGTGAGCGTCGTCGGCGTCGATGACTCGCTCGTGGACTATGTGCCCAACTGCCAGCTCACCACCGTGCGCTTCGACATGAGCGAGCGTGGGCGCACCGCCTTTGAGCATGCCGTGCCGGAGGATCCGGCAAACAATCAGGTCGTTGCCGTGCGCATTCCCGGCAAGCTTATCGAGCGCGGCTCTGTTGCCCGAGCGAGGGCATAGCGCCGGCGCCGTGTCGTCAGGGGGCTCGCCTCCCGCCCTGCCTTGGCCGTCAGAACATATGGGCTGGAGAATGGTGGCCTACAATGCCGGACTTTCGCAAGGGTTATCTAGCCGCGCCAGACCGTTACGCGACGATGGAGTATCGTCGCTGCGGAAATTCCGGGCTCAAGCTGAGTGCCTTGAGCCCGGGGATGTGGCACAACTTCGGGAATCTCACGCCTTATGTGCAGATGCGTGACATCGTGTGCACGGCTTTTGACCATGGCATTACGCACTTTGACCTGGCGAACAACTACGGCCCGGAGTACGGCGAGGCGGAGCGTAATATGTGCCGTCTCCTCAGAGACTACCTTCGTCCCTACAGGGACGAGCTCGTTATTTCGACCAAGGCGGGCTATGACATGTGGCCGGGCCCCTATGGCGATCACGGGAGCCGCAAGTACTTGCTCGCGTCTCTTGACCAGAGTCTCGAGCGCATGGGCTTGGATTATGTGGACATCTTCTATCACCACCGAATGGATTCGGAGACCCCGCTCGATGAGACCATGGGTGCCCTCGCGAGTGCCGTGGAGCAGGGGAAGGCGCTTTATGTGGGTCTCTCTCGCTACGATGAGCCGACCCTCAGGCGCGCGACGGAAATTCTCGACGCCCGTCACGTTCCCTACGTGATCAATCAGTACCGCTACAACATTCTCGAGCGGGGCATAGTCGATGACGGCTCCCTTGCCGCCTCGGCGGAGCTCAGACGCGGGATCATCACGTTTTCGCCGCTGGCGCAGGGGTTACTGACGAGTCGTTACCTCGATGGGGTGCCGGCTGACTCTCGCATGGCGCATGACCCGCGCTATCTCAAGCGCTCGGCGCTCACTCCGGAGGTACATGCCCGTCTTGTCGCCCTTGACCGAATCGCGCGGGACCGTGGACAGACGCTGGCCCAGATGGCGCTTTCCTGGCAGCTCCATGACCCGCGCGTGACCGGCGTGCTCATCGGCGCCTCGTGTCCTGGGCAAATACTCGAGAATCTCAAGGCCCTTGATGAAGAGGGGTGGAGCCCAGAAGAGCTTGCGAGCATTGACGAGGCGGCACTGGGCAAGGCCTTTGAAGCTGAAAAATAGGGACATGTCCGCACGCTCGCATTGCTCGCATATTGCCACTCGCGGCGTAAATATCGACCGTTCGGCAGCAAATCGAACCTCACGAAGACATGTGCGAGGCAAGAATGTTAACGTACTCACTTGAAAAGGCAACTCAGGAGCAGTCAACTTTTATTTCCATTGCATTACTCTTGAGTCCGGAGCGGGAGAATTGCCCGCCAACCGTCAGAAGGCACGCGAACCGCGCGCAAAAAGGAAAGGGAGATCGTTATGGCAATGTCTCGTCGTAAGTTCCTCCAGGTCTGTGGCCTTGGCCTGCCCCCCGTCGCTGCTGGCAGCCTCGTTGGCTGGGGGGGCTCTGACAACAGCGCCGCCACCACGGCCGCTGCTGGCGGAGATGTCGCCAACAAGGACAAGCCGGTCGTCTTCTTCAACCGCCAGCCGTCCAACAGCTCCACCGGTGAGCTCGACATGACCACGCTCAACTGGAACGCCAACACCTACTACGTCGGCTTCGACGCCAACCAGGGCGGCGAGCTCGAGGGCCAGATGGTCGTTGACTACATCAAGGAGCACATCGACACCATCGACCGCAACGGCGACGGCATCATCGGCTACGTCCTCGCCATCGGTGATGTGGGCCACAACGACTCCATCGCCCGTACCCGTGGCTGCCGCAAGGCCCTCGGCACCGCTGTCGAGCAGGACGGCGCCATCATCTCCGAGGCTGCCGGTACCAACGTCGACGGCTCCGCTTCCGTCGTCAAGGACGGCGAGCTCGAGGTCAACGGCAAGAAGTACATCGTTCGCGAGCTCGCCTCGCAGGAGATGAAGAACTCCGCCGGCGCCACCTGGGATGCTGCCACCGCTGGCAACGCCCTGGGCAGCTGGGCCACCTCTTTCGGTGACCAGATCGACGTCATCGTCTCCAACAACGATGGCATGGGCATGGCCATGTTCAACGCCTGGTCCAAGGATAATAAGGTCCCGACCTTCGGCTACGACGCCAACTCCGACGCTGTCGCCGCCATTGCCGAGGGCTATGCCGGCACCATCTCCCAGAACCCGGCCGTTCAGGCTTACCTGACCCTCCGTCTGCTCCGCAACTCTCTTGATGGCGTTGACATCAACACGGGCATCTCCACGGCCGATGACGCCGGCAACGTCCTTGCCGAGGATGACTACAAGTACAGCGAGGAGGACCGCTCCTACTACGCGATGAACCTCGCCGTCACCGCCAAGAACGCCGACAAGTTCGCCGACGCCACCGCTCTGTATGACGGCGCCCAGGCTCAGCTCGACGCCTCCAAGAGCCCGGAGAAGACGGTCTGGCTCGACATCTACAACGCGGCCGACAACTTCCTGTCCGCCACCTACCAGCCGCTCCTCCAGAAGTACGACAAGCTCCTCAACCTCAAGGTTGACTACATCGGAGGCGACGGCCAGACCGAGTCCAACATCACGAACCGTCTCGGCAACCCGGGTGAGTACGACGCCTTCGCCATCAACATGGTGAAGACCGACAACGGCTCCTCCTACACCTCGCTCCTGGCGTAGGTCTAGCTATCGTCCAGCTTTAACGTTGGCGCTGGGCCGGGGAGGGGCAGGTCCTCTTCCCGGCCCTTTTCCAGCAAGGGATGAGTACGTTATCAATTTCTAGGGGTAAAGAGGGGTGATCAAATGGCGGATGAGCAAGAGGACTACGTCCTGCAAATCAAAGGGATGAGCAAGTCGTTCGGCCGTAACAGGGTCCTCGATCACATCAACCTCAATGTGCGCCGTGGCACCGTGATGGGGCTCATGGGCGAGAACGGCGCAGGCAAATCCACCATGATGAAGTGCCTGTTTGGCACTTATCAGAAGGACGAGGGTGACATCATCCTCGACGGCAGGGAGGTGAGCTTCTCCGGTCCTAAGGACGCGCTCGAGAACGGCGTGGCCATGGTCCACCAGGAGCTCAACCAGTGCCTCGAGCGCAACGTGGTAGACAACTTGTTCCTGGGTCGTTATCCCGTCAACAGCGCTGGCATCATCGATGAGGCCCGTATGAAGAAGGAGGCCTCGGACCTGTTCCGTCGCCTTGGCATGACGGTCAACCTCACCCAGCCGATGAAGAACATGAGTGTCTCGCAGCGCCAGATGTGTGAGATCGCGAAGGCAATCTCGTATAACGCCAAGGTCATCGTGCTCGACGAGCCCACCTCGTCGCTGATGGCCCAGGAGGTCGAGAAGCTCTTCCAGATGATGCGCATGCTTAAAAGCCAGGGCATTGCGCTCGTCTACATCTCCCACAAGATGGATGAGATCTTCGAAATCTGCGATGACATCTCCGTGCTCCGTGACGGCAACCTCGTCATGACGAAGCACACTTCAGACACGAATATGAACGAGCTTATCTCGGCCATGGTCGGCCGCTCGCTTGAGAACCGCTTCCCGCCGGTCGACAACGAGCCCGGCGAGCCGATTCTCTCGATTCAGCACCTCTCCACCAAGTTCGATCCGCACCTGCAGGACATCACCTTCGATGTTCGCAAGGGCGAGATCTTCGGCCTGTATGGCCTGGTGGGCGCCGGTCGAACCGAGCTGCTCGAAACGATTTTTGGCGTGCGTACGCGTGCCGCCGGTCGCGTCTATTTCCGCGATCGCCTTATGAACTTCAACAACGCGCGCGACGCCATGGAACACGGTTTTGCCCTCATCACCGAGGAACGCAAGGCCAACGGCCTGTTCCTCAAGGGCGACCTGACGTTCAACACCACCATCGCCAATCTCAACCAGTACAAGAGTGGCGTTGCGCTCTCGACGGACAAGATGGTCCGTGCGACCGCCAAAGAGATCAAGACGATGAACACCAAGTGCATGGGCCCCGACGATCTCATCTCATCGCTTTCGGGTGGCAACCAGCAGAAGATCATCTTCGGCAAGTGGCTCGAGCGCGGGCCGCAGGTCTTCATGATGGACGAGCCCACGCGCGGCATCGACGTTGGTGCGAAGTACGAGATTTACGAGCTGATCATCAAGATGGCCAAGCAGGGCAAGACGATCATCGTGGTCTCGTCGGAGATGCCCGAGATCCTCGGTATCACCAACCGCATCGGCGTTATGTCCAACGGCCGACTTTCCGGCATCGTGAACACGTCCGAAACCAACCAGGAAGAGCTTCTGCGCCTGAGCGCCAAGTACCTGTAACCGGAGGGAGTCTGATCATATGGCCGCACCTAGCGGAAAGATTCTCTCGATCGATGATGAGGCGAAACTCATCCAGCCGATCGATGAGTATGTAAGCACTATTCAGAGCAAGGTCGACGAGCTCCGTGCCGAAGGCACGACGAAGGTCGTCGCTCTTCAGACCAGCATCGACGTTGCCAAGTCTGATCGCGTCCTCACCAAGGCCGAGCGCGACGAGGCCATCGCCCAGTACAAGGCTGAGATGGAGAAGGCCAAGAAGGTCGAGGCCGCCAATAAGCCCGAGGTCGATAAGCTCATCGCCGACGCCGAGGCCTATCTCAAGCAGCACTTCGACTCCGAGTACTACGAGCCCGTCAAGGCCAGCTGCGCCGCGCAGAAGATTGAGGCCAAGGCCAAGTACGAGAAGGCGCTCGCCGATCTCGCCGAGGAGCACAAGCAGACCCTCGCCGGTCTCTCTGATTCCAGAGAGGTCAAGGAGGAGAACTACATCTACAAGAACCGTCAGTTCGACGCAAAGGTGACCTACGGCACCGAGCTGCAGCAGATCAAGGATCGCCAGCACGAGGCCTTCGCCTATGAGTACCACCTCATCGACATGCTGCGCATGGGCAAGTTCACTTTCGCAGAGAAGCAGGCGCAGAAGCGCGAGAACTACCTCTACACGTTCAACACGCGCAACTTCTTCCTGAAGAATGGCCTGTATATCGTCATTCTTCTCGTGTTCATCGGTCTGTGCGTCGCCGCCCCGATCGTCAAGGGTACGCAGCTACTCACCTACCAGAACGTCCTTAACATCCTGCAGCAGGCCTCGCCGCGCATGTTCTACGCCCTTGGCGTCGCTGGCCTGATCCTGCTTACGGGCACCGACCTTTCGATTGGTCGTATGGTCGGTATGGGCATGACCGCCTCGACGATCATCATGCACCAGGGCATCAACACGGGTTCGGTCTTTGGCGTCGTCTTTGACTTCACCTCGACCCCCCTTGTTCTGCGTGCGCTTCTTGCCCTTGTCGTCTGCATTTGCCTGACGACTCTGTTCACGACCATCGCTGGCTTCTTCACGGCGCGCTTCAAGATGCACCCGTTCATCTCCACGATGGCCAACATGCTCATCATCTTTGGCCTTGTGACCTATGCCACCAAGGGCGTTTCCTTCGGTGCCATTGAGGGAGCCATCCCGGGCATCTTCATTCCGAAGGTTAACGGCTTCCCGACGATCATTCTCTGGGCCGCCCTCGCCGTCGCGATCGTTTGGTTCATCTGGAACAAGACGACGTTCGGCAAGAACCTCTACGCCGTGGGTGGCAACCCAGAGGCTGCTGCCGTCTCCGGCATCTCCGTCTTCGGTGTCACCATGGGTGCCTTCGTGCTCGCCGGCATCCTCTACGGCTTCGGCGACTGGCTCGAGTGCATGCGCATGGTCGGTTCTGGCTCCGCCGCTTATGGCCAGGGTTGGGACATGGACGCCATCGCGGCCTGCGTGGTCGGCGGCGTCTCCTTCACCGGCGGTATCGGCAAGATCTCGGGCGTCACGGTCGGCGTGCTGATCTTTACCGCGCTTACCTACTCCCTCACCATTCTGGGCATCGACACCAACCTGCAGTTCGTGTTCTCCGGCATCATCATCCTTACCGCCGTCACGCTCGACTGCCTCAAGTACGTCCAGAAGAAGTAATCCCCCCTCGGCTCCCGCTCGAATGGCTTGCGGGCGGGAGTCACCCCTTTTGTTTCGCTTGGCCCGTGAGCGGAAGCCGTTCTTGCGCGATACGTAGGATGAGCGGGCAAGGCGCGTCCCGTCGCGTTTGTACGGCTCGTGGGGAGACGTGCCCTACCGATCTCGCATGGTATGTGAACCGAGTTCCCGCCTCATCAGACGGAAGGCATGGTCATGAAGAAGATAGTTCTGTGCTGCACCCTTAGCGTCACCTCGAGCGTCATCGCCGCCAAGATGCGCGCGCTCGTCGAGGCGCGCGACCTTGATATCGACGTCAAGTCGATGCCGGTTGGCGAGGCCGTTGACTACGTTGAGAACGCCGACGTGATTATGTTGTCACCCGCGGTTGTTTTCGCGAAGACGGCATTTGAAGAGGCGGGCGCTAAGAAGGTCGTTACCATCACGTCGGATGAGTATCGGCCTCAGCATGCGGCGCTGCTCCTCGACATGGGACTCGCCGCTCTCGGTAGTTGTTAGCGTCACCTGGCCTGAGCCATGCTCCCCTTCCTGGTGTGGCTTGAGGCCAGTTGCCACATACGCGCCCGTGCAACCTCCCTGCACGGGCGCTTTTGCGTTTTGAGACAGGCGTGGCTCAAGCGGCCGCTTGCGCGTTCGTCTTACCCTTAGAACTCGGCGTTGCCGACCGTGCGCGGGTGCGGGATGACGTCGCGGATGTTGCTCACGCCCGTCAGATACATGACGAGGCGCTCGAATCCCAGGCCATAGCCGGCGTGCCTGCAAGAACCATAGCGGCGAAGGTCGAGGTAGTACTTGTACTGCTCGGGGTTCATGCCGAGGTCGGCGATGCGCTGCTCGAGCAGGTCGAGGCGCTCCTCGCGCTGGGAGCCGCCGATGATCTCGCCAATGCCGGGAACCAGGCAATCCGCCGCGGCGACGGTCTTGCCGTCGTCATTCATGCGCATATAGAAGGCCTTGATCTCCGCCGGATAGTCGGTCACGAAGGTCGGGCGCTTGAAGTGCTCCTCAGTAAGGAAGCGCTCGTGCTCGGTCTGAAGATCGATGCCCCAGCTGACGGGATAGTCGAACTTGTGGCCGTCGGCGACGGCCTTCTCGAGGATCTGGACGGCCTCGGTGTAGGTGACGCGCGCGAAGTCGCTCGTCGCGACGTGGTGCAGGCGGTCGAGCAGGCCCTTGTCGACGAACTTGTTGAGCATGGCGAGCTCGTCCGGGCAAGTCTCCATGACGGTGGTGAGGACGTACTTCAGCATGGCCTCGGCGTTATCCATGTAGTCGTTGAGGTCCGCGAAGGCCATCTCGGGCTCGACCATCCAGAACTCGGCCGCGTGGCGCGTCGTGTTGGAGTTCTCGGCGCGGAAGGTGGGGCCAAAGGTATAGACGTCGCCAAAGGCCATGGCGAAGTTCTCGGCGTTGAGCTGACCGGAGACGGTGAGGCTCGCGTGCTTGCCGAAGAAGTCCTGGCTCCAGTCGACATCGCCGGCGACGAGCTCGCCGTTGCTGGTAGCAGCCTGCTCCTCGGTCACGAGCGGCGGGTTCTTCGGGTCAAGCGTGGTGACGCGGAACATCTCGCCCGCGCCCTCGCAGTCGCTCGTGGTGATGAGCGGGGTGTTGACGTAGACGAAGTCACGCTCCTGGAAGAAGCTGTGGATGGCCGCGGCGGCCACGGAGCGGACGCGGAACACGGCGCGGAAGAGATTCGTGCGCGGGCGGAGGTGCTGCTGGGTGCGAAGGAACTCGACCGTGGCGCGCTTCTTCTGAAGCGGGTAATCCGCGGCGCAGGTGCCCTCGACGGTGATGGTCTCGGCGGTGAGCTCGAAGGGCTGCTGCGCCTCGGGCGTGAGCTTGACGGTGCCCGTGCAGACGAGGGCAGTGTAGCCGGAACAACGCGAGATCTCGTCATAGTTGGCGAGGGCCTCGCGGTTCATGACGACCTGGAGGTCCTTGAAGCAGCTGCCGTCGTTGAGCGTGACGAAGCCGAAGTTCTTCATGTCGCGAACGGACTTGGTCCAGCCGGCGACGGTGACGGTCTTGCCGTCAAGCTGCTCAATGTTGCGATAGAGCTCGACGATCTTGGTGCGATTCATGTTCTCTCCCTTATTGAGCCCGCGGCCGCGGGCGTGCATACCGAGGAGAAATGATAGCAGGGTACGGCAATTGTTCGGCGGGGCGTAGGCCGGCACGGGCCAACGCGCGGGGCGTCCGTCGCGTTTTGCCGAGGTGGCCCGCCGGCGGCTACGGGCGGCGCCTAACCGTGGTAGCGTTCGAAGAAGTTGAGGGCGTTTCCGTAGCAGAGCTTCGCGGTGACATCCTCGCCGAAGCGCTTTTCGAGCAGGTCCTGGAAAACGGGCATTTTGTCTGCGCCGTCGAGCAAGTCTGGGACATCCGCGCCGTCAAGGTCTCCGCCGAGTGCGATGGCGTTCTCTCCGCCAAGGTCGAGCCAGTGCTCTATGTGGGTGGCGACCTGATCGAACGTGATGGACTTGCCTGTCTCTCCCTTTGCACCCTCAACGAGGAAATAGCTGCAGTAGTTGAGGCCGACGACGCCACCGCGGGCGCAAATCTCGGCGAACTCGGCGTCTGTGAGGTTGCGCGGGTGGTTGCAGACGGCACGGGAGTTTGAGTGGCTCGCGACGAGCGGCTCGTCGGTCGCGCGGGCGATGTCCGCGAAGGACTCGTCGTTCAGGTGGGAGACATCCACGGTGATGCTATGGCGGGCCATCTCGGCAAGCGCTTCGCGTCCGAGCGAGGTGAGGCCCTCGTGGGTGTCATTGCCGCTTGCAAGGGGGCCTGCGGCGTTCCATGTCAGCGAGGCCATGAGGAGGCCGTCTGCGGCATAGCGCTCAACGAGTCCGAGATTCGCGGCAAACATGCGAGCGTTTTCGATGGTGTGAACGGCCGCCACGTGTGGCTC
>UQWE01000022.1 GCA_900544655.1 uncultured Coriobacteriaceae bacterium | reverse complement strand
TGCTCGCACGCTCGCGCACCTGCGTGCCCGGGCCCGTGCGAATGCGCGAGGGCATGTGCCCCGCGCCCATGGCGTCGCGCGGTGCCTACATATCCGACATATAACAGGAGAGGGAGGCGAGCCTTGCGGTTCGCCTCCCTCTCACTTTTTGCGCCTAGCCCGAAAGCCCTCTTGTGGCGCTGGGCATTCGCCCAAGCCGGGCTACCTCTCCGTAGCCCGGCAAATCGCCCGGATGAATCCGAGCGCCCCCAACTAGTTAGTCCTCAGCGATCTCGGTGATCGCGCCGGCCGGGCAGGCCTCCTGGCAGGAGCCACAAGCGACGCAGGAGTCCTCGTCCTTGACCTGAGCGGAGTCGTCGCCGAGCTCGAGGACATCGCACGGGCAGGTGTCAACGCAAACGCCGCAGGCGACGCACTCGTCAGTATCGATTACGGGGTGAGCCATGATAGATCCCTTCTCCAAAAATGCCATAGCAATGTGATCCCAGCTGCTGGGGCAGCCAAAAAGTAAACCTTGGTAACCTCTCTAGCTGCTCCTTTACGTGAGAATACCAATCAGCGGCGCGAATGCAAGACGTTGTCGAAAATTGCATGGCTTGCATTCGCGAACGGCATACTTCGAGGTAAAACCCCACCTTTAATAGGGTATTTAACCGGGACGAACGGCCGGCGGCGGCTTGGAGTGCATGCACTGCCCAGAGCTGGGGATTTGCCTCACGGTGATCCCTAAAGTGTCCAAAACAAGAAATCTATCGTAAAGCGACTTAGATTTTGTATAAGTTGAGCGCGCAAAGGATATATAGTGTGCAGTAACAAACGCGTCCGCAGATGCGGGCAGGCCGGCAGGGCACCTGGCTGGCCGGCCAAGCGAGCGCGGAGGCATCACGCATTCGCGCGCAAGAAGAAAGGAACGTGCCAACTATGAGCAAGATTCTCGGCATTGACCTCGGTACCACCAACTCCGCCATGGCAGTCCTCGAGGGTGGCCAGCCCACCATCATCGTGAACGCCGAGGGCGACCGCACCACTCCGTCCGTCGTCGGCTTCCGCGCCGAGGGCGATCGTATCGTCGGTAAGTCGGCTAAGAACCAGGCCGTCACCAACCCGCAGAACACCGTCTTCTCCATCAAGCGCTTCATGGGCCGCAAGTACTCTGAGTGCACCTCTGAGCTCAAGACCGTCCCGTACACGGTCAAGGAGGGCCAGGGCGGCCGCGCCGTCGTCGAGATTGACGGCGAGGACTTCACGCCCGAGCAGGTCTCCGCTATGGTCCTTGCCAAGATGAAGGCTGACGCCGAGAAGTACCTCGGTGAGACCGTGACGGACGCCGTCATCACCGTCCCTGCCTACTTCAATGACGCCCAGCGTCAGGCCACCAAGGACGCCGGCAAGATCGCTGGCCTCAACGTCAAGCGTATCGTCAACGAGCCCACCGCCGCGGCCCTCGCCTATGGCCTCGACAAGAAGGGCACGGAGCAGAAGGTTCTCGTCTTCGACCTCGGCGGCGGCACCTTCGACGTCTCCCTGCTCGACCTCGCTGACGGCGTCTTCGAGGTTCTCGCCACCAACGGTGACAACCACCTCGGCGGCGATGACTGGGATCAGCGCGTGATCGACTGGATGGCTGACAAGTTCCAGCAGGAGAACGGCGTCGACCTCCGCAAGGACCCGATGGCCCTCCAGCGCCTCAAGGAGGCCGCCGAGAACGCCAAGAAGGAGCTCTCCGCTGGCCAGCAGACCACCATCAACCTGCCGTTCATCACGATGAACCAGTCTGGTCCTCTGCACCTCAACTACACGCTGACCCGCGCTGAGTTCGAAAAGATCACGCGTGACCTGCTTGATCGCTGCAAGGCCCCTGTCACCAAGGCCCTGCACGACGCCAACATGCAGATCTCTGACGTCTCTGAGGTCATCCTCGTCGGCGGCTCCACTCGTATGCCCGCTGTCCAGGAGCTCGTCAAGCAGATCACCGGCAAGCAGCCCAACATGTCCGTGAACCCGGACGAGGTCGTCGCTGACGGCGCTGCCGTCCAGGGCGGCGTGCTCACCGGCGATGTCGAGGGCATCCTCCTGCTCGACGTGACCCCGCTGTCCCTTGGCGTCGAGACCATGGGCGGCGTCATGACCAAGATGATCGACCGCAACACCACCATCCCGACGTCCAAGACTGAGGTCTACTCCACCGCCGCTGACAACCAGACCAGCGTCGAGATCAACGTCCTCCAGGGCGAGCGCGAGATGGCTGCCGACAACAAGAGCCTCGGCAAGTTCCAGCTCACCGGCATCCCCGCCGCGCGCCGTGGCGTGCCGCAGATCGAGGTCACCTTCGACATCGACGCCAACGGCATCGTGAAGGTCACCGCCAAGGACAAGGGCACCGGCAAGGAGCAGCAGATCACCATCTCCGGTTCCACCGCCCTCTCTGACGACGAAGTCGACCGCATGGTCAAGGACGCCGAGTCCCACGCCGAGGAGGACAAGAAGCACAAGGACGAGATCGAGGTCCGCAACCAGACTGACAGCCTCGCCTACTCGACCGAGCAGACCGTCAAGGAGCTTGGCGACAAGGTCCCCGCTGACATGAAGCAGCAGGCTGACGATGCCGTCGCCGAGGCCAAGAAGGCCCTCGAGGGTACTGACATCGACGCCATCAAGGCTGCCGGCGAGAAGCTCCAGGAGGTTGGCCACAAGCTCGCTGAGGTCGTCTACTCCAGCGCTCAGGCTGACGCTGGCCAGGCTGGCGCTCAGGGTGGCGCCCAGGGCGGCTCTGACGACGTGGTCGATGCTGACTACGAGGTCGTCGACGACGATCAGAACAACCAGTAAGCGGGAAGTGAGTCACGATGGCTCGCACCACCAGTAAGAACAACCAGGCGGGAGCCGCTCCGGCTCCCGCGCCGGACCCCAAGGGGGGCGACGTGAAGGTCGACATCGAGGTCGAAGGCGAGGAGAAGCCCGATCAGGTTGAGAAGCCCGAGGCTGTCGAGGCCGAAGTGATCGAGCCTGACGAGGTGGCAAAGGACGCTGCCGAGGATGATGCCGATGACGAGGCGGCAGAGCGCGCCCGCGTAGAGGACGCTATCAAGGCGGGCGAGGCCGCTGCGGACGAGGACTTCAAGTCCGAGGCGGACGGTCTTCGTGCCGAGCGCGACGAGCTCGCCAAGAAGCTCGCCGGCGTCTCGGATGAGATCGACGCCGCCAAGGCCGAGGCTGCTGCCGCGACCGATCGCCTCTCAAGGCTCCAGGCCGATTGGGACAACTACCGTCGCCGCATGGACCGCGAGCGCGCAATCGAGCGCGAGCGTGCCTGCGAGGGCCTCGTGAAGGATCTCCTGCCGGCAATCGACGACCTCGAGCGTGCGATTGCGCATGCAAGCGCCGCCGAGGAGAACGAGGTTGCCAAGCAGCTCGTGGACGGTGTCACCGCCGTTCATGCCAAGGTCGTTTCCGTCCTTGAGAAGCAGGGCGCCGAGGTCATCGACCCTGCCGGCGACCCCTTCGACCCCCAGGACCACCAGGCCGTGGGTCGTGTCGAGGACGCGGAGGCCTATGACGAGACGGTCCGCGACGTCTACCAGAAGGGCTATCGCCTTGGCGGCAAGGTCGTGAGGCCGGCCATGGTCACGGTGACCTACGGTGGCCCGAAGCGCCCAGTCGAGTCCAAGGAAGACGAGGCAAAGCCTGAGGCAGACGCCGAAGCTAAGTAGGTTTAAGCGTGCGCCCGGGCGGAATCCCGGGCGCACGTATCTGTACGCAATCAGGCCGGCGTGAGGGCAAGCTCCTTCATGCCGGCCAAGTGACTAGGAAAGGGGGTGCCCTTCGCCATGGCACAGAGGACGTTCTACGACGTACTTGGCGTCAAGAAAGACGCCACTGCCGACGAGATCAAGAAGGCATTCCGCAAGCTCGCGGTGAAGTATCACCCCGATGCCGGCGGAGACGAGCAGAAGTTCAAGGAGATCAGCGAAGCGTACGAGACCCTCTCTGATGAGAAGAAGCGCCGTGAGTACGATCAGATGCTCATGTTCGGCGGCATTCCCGGGGGTGGCTACGGTGCTCCGGGTGGCGGCTACTCGTATACCACGAATGTGGGTGGCAACTGGTCTGACATCTTCAACAGCGTGCGGAGCGGAGACGGCGCCTTCGGGGCCAACTTTGATTTCTCCCAGATATTTGGCGGTGCCGCGGGTGCCTCTCAGGCGCGCAGGTCGATGCGTGGCGGCGATTTAACGCTCACCATCAGCCTCACTCCGGAGGAGGCCTTCAAGGGCACGAGCCGCGACGTCTCTTACATGGTTCCGTCATCCGGCGAGCGCGCAAGGCTCACCGTGAAGGTGCCGGCGGGAGCCTATGACGGCATGAAACTTCGCTACCATGACCGCGGTGAGTACGGCAGGAACGGCGGCGGTCGCGGCGACCTCGTCATCACGACGAGCGTCGCGGAGCACCCGATCTTCAAGCGCGATGGCGCGGACGTGAAGATGGAGCTTCCCATGAGCGTGTGGGATCTTGCTCTGGGTGCCTCGGTTGACGTCCCCACGCCGTCTGGGGCCACGGTGCGCCTGCGTGTCCCGGCGGGCACCCAGGATGGCCGTACCTTCCGCTTCCGCGATCTGGGAGCTCACAGCGTGAAGCGCAAGGGCTCGTGGGGCGCGTTGTTCGTCACCGTTCGCGCCAAGGTCCCGACTCGCCTCACCACCAAGGAGCGCGATGCGCTCGAGGCTCTTCGCGATGCGGACGAGCGCAGCTATCATGCCGAGGTAGACAAGTACATCGGCGCCAAGGAGTAGGGACGCTAGAGAGCAGCCGCTCGCCAGCGACGCCCGGCGGGCTTTGGGAGAAGGAGGGTCGCCATGGCCCACAAGAAAGAGGAGAGCCGCAACAAGCCGCTCTACATGATCAGTGTCGCCGCCGAACTCACGGGCATGCATCCGCAGACGTTGCGCGTCTACGAGCAGAAGGGCCTCGTGAACCCCGGCCGCTCTCGCGGCAACACCCGCCTGTACTCCCAGGCTGACATCGAGCGCCTTGAGCTCATCGGTCGCCTTACGGACGAGGGCATTAACCTCGCCGGTGTGGTGCGCATCCTCGACATGCGCGAGCACGAGGAGGAGATGGAGCGCGAGATTGACGAGTTCCGCGACCGCGTGCGCGAACTCGAGGACCAGGTGCGCGAGTTCAAGACCCGCGAGCGCATCACGGCCCTTGCCCCTTACGAGGGCATGACGCCCGAGAAGGTCATGCGCGGCCTCCTCGGCGGCAGTGTCGAGAAGCCGCAGGACGAATAACGCGTCCAAGATATCCGCAACACCAGGCCGCGGCGCCCCTCCCGGGTGCCGTGGCCTTATCAGTTGACAAAGGGACAGTCCCTTTGTCAACTTGCGAATCCTGCGTGTTGGCGGATTAGGAAATCTATAACATCGACACTTAGATTTATGTTTGCAGGCGGCGCTTGCGGGGTACAATCAACAGCGATAAACAGCGAGTCCGCCGCGAGGATACCGTCGCGGCGGGCACCCAAGAGGGGTGATAACTATGAGGCTAGATAAAATGGCCGTCACGGCCCAGGAGGCTCTTCAGGCCGCCATCGGCATCGCCTCGGATGCGCAGGCTGGCTCCGTCGAGTCCATCCACCTGCTCAAAGCCCTGCTCGACTCCGGGGAACGTAACCTGAGCTCCATAATCGAGCGCGTCGGGGTAGATCCTGACGCCGTCGCGAAGGCGGTCGATGACCAGATCGCGCGCGAGCCCAAGGTGACCGGTTCGGGCCAGCAGGTTGGTCTCGCCAACGAATTCGTCAAGGTCGTTGACGCTGCGGAGAAGCTCGCCGCCAAGATGGGTGACTCCTATGTCACGAGCGAGCACCTCCTCTGCGCTCTTGCAGACGATCGCTCTGATGCCGGCCGCATCCTCAAGGACGCGGGCCTCACGGGCAAGCGCATCCAGGAGGCCTACAATGACCTTCGCGGTGACGAGCGTGTGACCAGCCAGGATTCCAAGCCTGAGTTCGAGGCGCTCGAGCGCTATGGCCGCAACGTGACGGACCTCGCCCGTCAGGGCAAGCTCGACCCGGTCATCGGCCGTGTCGAGGAGATTCGCCGCACCATCCAGGTGCTCTCGCGCCGCACCAAGAACAACCCCGTGCTCATCGGCGAGCCCGGCGTGGGCAAGACCGCCATCGTCGAGGGCCTCGCGGAGCGTATCGTCGCGGGTGACGTCCCTTCCACGTTGAAGGACAAGGAGCTCGTTGAGCTCGATATGAGTGCCCTGGTTGCTGGTGCCAAGTATCGTGGCGAGTTCGAGGACCGTCTCAAGAGCGTGCTCAAGGAGGTCGCTAAGGCGGACGGTCGCGTCATCCTGTTCATCGATGAGCTCCACACCATCGTCGGTGCGGGTGCGACGGAGGGCTCTATGGATGCCGGCAACATTCTGAAGCCGGCCCTCGCCCGTGGCGAGCTTCACGCCATTGGCGCCACGACACTCGATGAGTACCGCAAGTACATCGAGAAGGACGCTGCCCTCGCCCGTCGTTTCCAGACGGTGCTCGTGTCTGAGCCCACGGTGGAGGACACCATCTCCATCCTGCGTGGCCTGAAGGAGAAGTACGAGATGCATCATGGCGTGCGCATTACCGACGCCGCCCTCGTCTCCGCTGCAGACCTCTCCAACCGCTACATCGCGGATCGCTTCCTCCCCGACAAGGCGATTGACCTGGTCGACGAGTCGGCGAGCCGCCTGCGCATGGAGCTTGACAGCATGCCCTCCGACATCGACGCCGTTGACCGTCAGCTCACCCAGATGCAGATCGAGGAGCAGGCCCTCATGAAGGAGGAGGACGCCGCCAGCAAGGAGCGCCTCGAGACCCTCCGCAAGGAGATTGCCACCACCCGCGAGAAGCTCGATGGCATGAAGGCAAAGTGGCAGAACGAGAAGGGCGCCATCGACCAGGTGCAGGACCTCAAGCGTCAGATCGATGATGCCAAGACCGAGGAGGAGCGTGCCACCCGCGCGAGTGACCTCGCCCACGCCTCGGAGCTCCGCTACTCCACGATTCCAGACCTGCAGAGGCGCTATGACGAGGCGGAAGCCGCGCTTAACGCCAAGCAGCAGGAGGGCGGCCTTCTCAAGGAGGAGGTCACGAGCGAGGAGATCGCCGAGGTCGTGAGCGCCTGGACCGGCGTGCCCGTGTCGAAGATGATGCAGGGCGAGGTCGAGAAGCTCAAGAACCTCGAGGCGGAGCTGCACAAGCGCGTCGTGGGCCAGGACGCCGCCGTGAACGCGGTCGCCGCGGCCGTTCGTCGTAGCCGCGCTGGCCTGGCAGACCCCAACCGTCCGCTCGGCAGCTTCTTCTTCCTCGGCCCCACCGGTGTGGGCAAGACCGAGCTCGCGAAGGCGCTTGCAGACTACCTGTTCGATGACGAGCGCGCCCTCGTGCGTATCGACATGTCTGAGTACATGGAGAAGTTCAGCGTCCAGCGCCTCATCGGTGCCCCTCCCGGATACGTGGGCTATGACGAGGGCGGCCAGCTGACAGAGGCCGTGCGTCGTCGCCCGTACTCCGTCATCCTCATGGACGAGATGGAGAAGGCGCATCCCGACGTCTTCAACATCCTCCTGCAGGTGCTTGACGATGGTCGCCTGACTGACGGGCAGGGTCGTGTCGTGAGCTTCAAGAACACGATCATCATCATGACGAGCAACGTCGGAAGCCAGGTAATCGCCGCGGGCGAGCAGAACGGAGATGACAAGGCCGTCGTCGACAGGAAGGTCAATGACGCGCTGCGCGCCACCTTCAAGCCGGAGTTCCTGAACCGTATCGATGACATCGTCGTCTTCCATCCGCTTGGTCTGGCAGACATCGAGAAGATCGTGGACATTCAGCTCAAAGGCGTTCGCGAGCGTCTCGACAATGAGCGCATCTCGCTTACGCTCACGCCCGCCGCGATCGAGGCGCTGGCCCTCGATGGCCTCGACCCGGTCTATGGCGCGCGTCCGCTCAAGCGCCTGATTCAGCGCCAGGTCGTGGACAATGTCGCCAACCTCATCATTGCCGGCGAGCTCCACGAGGGTGACTCGGTTAAGATCGATGTCCGCGGCAACAACGAGTTCTTCGCCGAGCGTGCTGCCGCGTCAGACGTACCCGTCACGGCAGATGAGGTGGAGTAGTGCCAACCCCGGAAGAGCCCATGGAGATTTCCACGTCGCAGGCGGGCGTGCCCGCCGCGCAGCCTGAGGCGCGCAAGGCTCCCGAGACTGATCCCTTCCTCCGTGCGGAGAACGAGGATGACGACGGCTACGATCCCTTCTCGGATCGCGGGCCGACGCCTGAGCCCCTCTTCGAGCGCGACCCGTGGTCGTAGTGAGGAAGCATCCCCGCTAGCCCTGCGCACATCACCTCCCGCGTCGCGGCTCCGCACCCACCGTGCGCCCGCGCCCCGCGGCATCGCAGCCGCTGCGCCCATTAGAGCCGTAACGCTTAAGAGAGCCCGTCAGACCGGTTTGTGCGCCGGCCGGCGGGCTCTTTGCATTCTGTGGGCGGGGCGAGCCGAAAAGGGGCTTTGGTGGGGGCTCAACGTCTTCTGAGCGTAGAGCCTACGCCTCCGGGCCTCTCGCCCCGTGTGCCGCGGTGCCCTACTTGGGCCAGAGGACGATGAGCAGGATGGCGATGACGGCGATCACGGCGATGCCGATGATCGCGATGCGGCGCTTCTGCTCTTTTTCATGCGAGCCGAAGATCTCGCGGTTGCCTTTTGGGACGGAGAGATACTGGCCGTACTTGAGCTCCTGGCGCACCTTCTCCTGCTGGGAGCGGGAGTGGCGATAGACGCCCCTCGAGGACGTGACGCGATTCTTGAGCGTGTAGCTTGAGTCGAAGGAGTAGTTGTTCTCGTAGGCCTCGTCCGCCTGGAGGTCATTCACGGGCGGCTGGCGGCGATGAGGCGTGGGTTGACGCACGTACGCGGGACGCCCCTCGCTATCTCGCTCAAAAGACTCCTGCGGATATGCGGGACGCTCCTCTTGGCCCTCCCCAGAGGGCTCCTGTGCCTCGACGTCCATGGCGTCGATTTCATCCGTGGAATTGCGGTCTTGATCGTTCGTCATTCCAGTCCCCTTTTGGAGCATGTCTCAGTCCCTGTGAGTGTACCCCCTCAGGGTTGGTATGGCTCAATTTCTCATGACCTTTACCCATGCTGGGATAGTGCCGTTCGTACGTCTCGACGCGAATGCTCCGCGCGGGCGTGGCGTTGGAGCGGGGAGGGGAGGGCGGCGGAGCGACGGAAGCTTGCGCGGGCTCTTGTTCGCTTGTGAGACCTTATATAGACAGACTTAGATTTTATTAGCAAAAAAGACTAAGAAATCTTGCATTGTTGTGTTTAGAACCCCGAACCGCGGGAACATATACCAGCGACACAAGGGGCACAGGCAATGCGAGGTGCCCACAACCACAAAAGGAGTGGTAACCATGGCAAGCATGATTCCGTATGATCGTTACAACCGTTTCGCGCGTGTGGCATTCCCGTTCGATGACGTCTTCGACAACTTCCTCGCTCCGGCCACTGCGGCGGTAGACTTCAAGATGGATGTCGAGGATGCTGGCGATGCCTATGTGGTCAGCGCTCACGTTCCTGGCGTCACGCGCGATCAGATCGATGTCGAGCTCAACGAGGGTCGTCTTTCCATCACGGTTGATAAGAAGGACTCTGACGAGCAGAAGGCAAAGAACTATCTGCAGCGTGAGACCGGCGAGTACACTTGCACGCGCGGCGTCTTCCTGAAGGATGCTGCTACGAGCGGCTTGTCCGCAAAGCTCGCCGACGGCGTCCTGACCGTCAACGTCCCGAAGCAGAACGAGAAGGCCAACGTCACCAAGGTCTCCATCGACTAGATGGGCTCAGCCACGCAAGATTCGCAACGTAGCGAGTGCGATTTTTTGAGGAGGGGCTGTCGCTTAGGCGGCGGCCCCTCTTTTTATGACTAATCTGGAATGGATAACACGAGGTAGAGCGTTTGCGTAAGCAAACATTAGTTCGATTTAGTGTCAGATAGGGGCGGTATCCTCTGTCTATCAGAGGCCGAGGGATGGGAGATGGTATGCGCGACATCACGATCACGTCTGATGGATGCACGGTCCTGGCAAGGCGTTGCTCTTCTCGGGAGACGGTCCAGATGGGCCTTGTCGAGAGGCCGGAAGGGGTGCTTGTCGTTTGCCGTACGGAGGGCGATACCACGCTCGACGTCTATGACGCGCCGTGGCACGTCGGCTGTGCGTGCGTGACGGCCCAGAATCTGCCTGCGCTCATTGAGGTGCTGGCTGGTCCTCTCCCCAGCGTCGAGAGAACTCTGCCCGCGCTGCTTACGGCGCTCTTTGCGGATGATGAGGTGCAGTTTTCGGATCTCCTCGACATCCTTGATGCGGCGAAGGTGCCCTATGCCTATCGAGCGTTTGGTCCGGATGCAACGGCATTTCGCTTCGAGGGCGATGAGGCGCTGATGGGCGCCTTATTCGAGTAGCCGCTTGCGATGGGCTGCCTGTTGGATCCGTGCGCGGGCGTGATTGGTAGCCCGGCCGAGCCCCCTTGACGCTTTCCTAGGCCATGGAGGCTCGGCTCTATTCGGGGTGGGGGTTCGATTCTCTTCGGGATAAGGCGCCTCGGCTCGATTCAAGATGGATAATGGCTTGGGCTCGACACAAAAAACAGGTGGCCGTCCAAAGACAACCACCTGCGTCAATTTAATGGTGCGGCATATAGGATTCGAACCTATGACCTTTTGATTCGTAGTCAAACGCTCTATCCAGCTGAGCTAATGCCGCAGCGCAGTTAGATATACTCGCATTCGACCCACCCTTCGTCAAGTACTTTTTCGAAATTCAGTAAAAATTTTTTGAGCAACGTCCTTGAACGGGGGTTTTCCAATCAGACACCAATGGCTGATCTTGGGGGGAGAACGGAAGACGCGTGTCTTAGCGCCTGCAGGGGCTCTTCTTTGTTGGGAATCTCGTATGGCGAGCATGACGCACGGGCATTTGGGTATGCATGCTATCGGAACAACAGTCTGTTCAATACGTTGGAAGGAAGACGTTATGGCCATCAACGAGAACGTCGCCAAGGTACTCGAGAACCAGATCAACAAGGAGCTCTACAGCGCCTATCTCTACCTCACCTTTGCTGACTACTATGAGGACCGTGGTCTCAAGGGCTTTGCCAACTGGTACATGGTCCAGGTCCAGGAGGAGACGGACCACGTCAAGGCTCTCCGTCGCTACCTGCTCGACAATGACTACAAGCCCACGATGGAGGCCATCGACAAGCCCGACATGGCCTTCGCCAACGATCTTGAGCCCCTCGAGGCCGGCCTCGAGCACGAGGAGTACGTCACGAGCCTCATCCACCACTGCTACGAGGTCGCCCAGGAGGCCCATGATATTCGCGCCATGCAGATGCTCGACTGGTTCGTGAAGGAGCAGGGCGAGGAAGAGGCCAACGCGCGCGACATGATCAGTAACATGAAGCTCTTCGGCACTGACCCCAAGGGCCTGTACGACCTTGATCGCGAGTACGCTACGCGCACCTATATCGCGCAGACCACGCTGCCGATGTAGTCTCTGCGGTCAGTACCTCGTGCCGCTCGGGCGCCGTGCCACGGAGCCCACTCCGCATGTGCCATACTGAGCGGCATGAATATCGCTCATGACACCAACACCGCACGCCCGACGGCGCCCAAACGCGTCGTCGGGCGTTTTGCGCCCACGCCGTCCGGACGTATGCATCTGGGAAACGTTGCGTCATGCCTCTTGGCGTGGCTGTCGGCTCGCTCTGCGGGCGGGCGTATGGTCCTCCGCATCGAGGACCTCGACCCTCGCGCCCAGAGCCGTGAGGCCGCCCGGCTCATCATGGATGACCTGAACTGGCTTGGCCTTGACTGGGACGAGGGCCCCTTCTGGCAGAGCGAGCGCGCGGAGATTTATGCCGCCGCGATAGACCGTCTCGGTGGGAGTGGCATAGAAGCCGGTTCGAGGGGACTGCGACTCACGTATCCGTGCTTCTGCACTCGCAGCGAGCTCCATGCGGCGACGGCGCCCCATGCGAGCGACGGCACCTACGTCTATGCCGGTACGTGTCGCGGCCTCTCTCCCGATGAAGTTGCGGCGCGAGCTGCGGTGCGTCCCCCGGCGACGCGCCTGCGCGTGCCCGATGTAGACGACCCCGCCGGCGTCATCGGATTTTGTGACCTTGCCTATGGGGAGCAGCGCGAGGTGCTGGCGTGCGAGTGCGGGGATTTCCTCGTGCGTAGGAGCGACGGCGTGGTCGCCTATCAGCTTGCCGTGGTGGTCGATGACGCGGAGATGGGCGTCACGCAGGTGGTCCGCGGGCGTGACCTGTTGGGTTCCACACCTCGTCAGATGTATCTCCAGCGTCTGCTGGGCTACGGCAATCCGGAGTATGGCCACGTGCCGCTGCTCGTGGCGTCGGATGGCCGCCGCCTCTCCAAACGCGAGCGAGATCTCGACCTGGGTGCGCTTCGCGAGTGCTTCGAGACCCCCGCTCCTCTGATTGGTGCCATCGCGAGCTGTTTGGGCCTTGCCGAGGTGGGGGAGACCCTGACTGCGGATGCCCTCGTGCCCCGTTTTTCGTGGGAGATGGTCGCCAATCATCGCGAGGATATCGTGGTGGACGAAGGCTTCTTGTCTTTCGTGTGAGGAAACCCTTGCAGTTTTGCCGGTGTGAGGTATGATTCTCTAGCACCTTTTACGGAGAGCTGACCGAGAGGCCGAAGGTGCTCGCCTGCTAAGCGAGTATACCCCCCAAGGGTATCTGGGGTTCGAATCCCCAGCTCTCCGCCAGAACGCGCAGCCCCGCAGGGATTCATCCCCGCGGGGCTTTTCTTTTGCGCCGTCGTGTTCCCGCCCGCAGGCTGACATCGCCCCCCATCGGGTACCATGTGGCCAACACTGGCCCGTTCAAGGGAGCCACATGGCTATGTCTTGCAAGAGGTGGCGCGGGATGGCCGGGGCGCTTGTCCCCGTCATCGCGCTTCTCGCACTTGCCCTCGTCCTCGCGCCCACGCCGGCGCAGGCGCGCGAGTATTCGATCGACGAGGTTGTTGGGGACCTAACCGTCAACACGGACGGGTCGATTACGGTTGCCGAGGAGCGAACCTTCGACTTCGACGGGTCTTTCCACGGCGTCTACTGGAGCCTCTCGAAGCGCGGGCCCGTTGCCACCACCAACTCTGGTGACGTGAGCATCACCAACATCGCGGTGGAGGACCTGTCCTCTCCCGAGCTGGGCAGTTTCACCGAGTCTGATTCGGGGGCTGACGGCACCTATCAGCTCACGGATAGCGGCAGCGCGATCAAGGTGAAGATCTTCTCCTCGCACGAGGACGAATCTGCCACGGTGCGCATCACCTACACCGTCACCAACGTGGTCAACGCCTGGGCCGATACGGGCGAGCTCTACTGGAAGCTCGTCTCGGACGGCTGGGACGTGCCCTCTGATAACGTCACCTATCGCGTCCACCTCCCCGTCCCCGCTGGTGAGACGGTGCGCCCCGAGGAGAACGTCCGCGCCTGGGGCCATGGCCCGCTCGACGCTTCGCTCGCCTTCGATGGCAGCGAGATCGTCTACACCATCCCCGGCGTGGGAACGAGCGAGCACGCCGAGGCCCGCGTGACCTTCCCGGTCGAGTGGCTCACGGGCATGGTGCCCAGCTCCATCGAGCACATGTCTTCGATCCTGCGTGACGAGCAGCGCTGGGCGGACGAGGCGAACGAGCGTCGCGAGCGTGCCCGCCTCGGGCTTGCGATTATTGGGACCGTGGGCGGCATCTCGATCGTGGCGACGGGAGGCCTGACGCTCTTCCTGACGAGGCGTTATAAGCGCATGCGCAGGAAGGCCTTCCCGGACGAGTACTTCCGCGACGTCCCCTCCGCAGACCATCCCGCCGTGCTCGGCGCGCTGCTGAAGGGTGGCAAGGTTCCGAGCGAATGCTTCACCGCCACGCTTATGAAGCTCACGGACGATGGCATCATCGGCCTTGACCTCGTCTGCGATAGCAAGGGCAGAGCGAAGGACTATCGAATCACCCGCAGCACGCGTGTTGCGAACGACCCTATCGATGACGCCGCGATGCATCTCATGTTTGACGTCGTGGCGCCCCGCGGCAAGGACCGCAAGATGAGCACGGCTCCCGCCGCCGGCTATTCCACGCTGCGCTTCTCGGATTTCAAGCGCGCCGCCAAGAAGGCGCCCGCCGCCTATGGCGAGGCCCTGAGCGACTGGGAGCACGAGGTCAAGGCGGCTGCGGAGAAACGAGGCTTCTTCAATGGCGAAGAGGTGACCGGCCGTGTTCCCCTTGCCATCTTCTCCGTGCTGTTTGGCCTGGGGGGCATGGCCTGCGGCGTTGTGCTCTTGGCTGATGACGCCATCTTGGCGGGCATTGCCGTGCTTGTGCTCTCTATCGTGGCGATGACGGTCGGCATCATCACGTGCGCCAGGCTCGCGCCGATGTCTCGCGAGGGCATGGCGCTTGTGGGCAAGCTCGAGGCCCTCCAGCGCTGGCTCAAGGACTTCACGTTGCTCAACGAGGCGGTGCCTCGCGACGTCTCCCTTTGGGACCGCCTGCTCGTCATGGCCGTCGTCCTCGACGTGGCAGACCGCGTGATCGAGCAGCTCAAGGTCGCAGCGCCCGAGGTTCTCGCAAGCCCGTACTTCTACAGCTACTGCTGGCTCCACGACTACGGCTATGCCGGTCTCGATAGGCCCGCCGGCTGCCTTACCACGGACTTCGGCAGCGCCCACAACGTAAGCACCTCAGCTCTCGCTGCGTCTTCCTCGAGTTCCGGCGGCGGTGGCGGCGGTGGATTCTCCGGCGGTGGCGGCGGAGGCGGAGGCGGTGGCGGCGGTGG